>NZ_JBTRDW010000011.1:0-134742 GCF_054823405.1 Kluyvera sp. 1366 | reverse complement strand
AGCGACTCCATAAACGGGTTCTTATGCCTTAGTTGTAAGTGTCTACCATGTCCCCGAACAAGTGTTCACCATGTCCCCGGACTGTACACTCCCACGGGGAGAGGGAGACGCTGCCAAATGTCAAATATGTGCTCGGTCAGTCCCCTCTCCCGCTTGCGGGAGAGGGTTAGGGTGAGGGTGAGGGGCCAGGCGCACTCTGTTTAACCCGCCAACACCGCAAACACTTTCTCAATCGCATACGCGCCCGGATCCTTCACGCCATCCAGACTCTGCTGGTTCAGATACGCGGAACGCCCCGCTTTGGCGCTCTGCATCTGCGCAGTGGCGTCGGCGCCTTTCTGCGCCGCTTCTGCCGCCGCAGCCAGCGACTCGCCCGCCACTAACGCTTCCAGCGCCGGTTGCAGCGCATCCACCAACGTACGATGACCCGGCTGCGCGCCGCCGTAATGTTTCATGCGCTCCAGCCCGTGCATCAAGGCCTGCGGCAGCGCGCTGCCCTCTTCCAGCTGCTGACCGGCGCTGGTGAACAGAATTGACATCAACACGCCGCTCGATCCCCCCATCACCGTCGCCAGCTGTTCGCCAATCAGCGCCAGCAAGGTTGGTAGCTCATCCAGCGGCAGCTGTTTTTCCTGCAGGCCGCGCTGAATTTTCTTCGCCCCGGCGGCAAAGGTTGAGCCGGTATCGCCATCGCCCACTTTGGCATCCAGCGCGTTCAGCTCGCTTTCCAGATCGATCAGCGTCTGCGTGACGCTGGCGACGATGCGCGCCACCTCCGCATTCTCAGAGGCATCAAAATCCAGCACGCTGCCGATTTTCTCTGCACGTTGCAGGCTGATCGGCGCAAAGTCATACACCGGCACCCAACCCAGCACCTGAACCGGCGCGTTTAACGCTTCGAGGAACGGCTCCTCCAGCGCCAGCAGCGTCAGCGAAAAACCTTTCATATCCAGCGCGCTGACCAGCGTTGCCGGCCCCAGCAGATGCGTGATGCGCGCCGCCAGCGGCGACTGCAACACTTCACGCGTTAACAGCGCCAGCTCCAGCTGCGAGAAGCCACCGAGATTGTTGATCAGCAACAGCGCTTGCTTGCCGTCCGGCAGCGCCTGCGCCAGTTTATCGGTCATGATGCTGGTGATTTGGCGGCTGTCTTGCGTATCCAGCGTGATTACACCCGGCTCGCCATGAATGCCCATGCCGAGCTCGCTGTGCCCGGGCGCGACGCGCTCATCGCGTTTTTCGCCCGGCACATGACAAGTGGCAAAAGCCAAACCGATGGACGATGTGGCATCAATCGCGCGCTGCGCCAGCGCTTTGACCCCATCCAGCGATTGTCCCTGCTCCGCCGCAAAGCCAGCAATTTTGTGCACCAGCACAGTCCCGGCGATGCCGCGTGGCTGCGGGTTTTCCGGCAGCGCGATATCATCCTGCACCATCACCAGCTCAACTTTGTAGCCGAGGTTTTTGGCTTTCTCTGCCGCCAGTCCGAAGTTAAGACGGTCGCCGGTATAGTTCTTCACAATCAGCAGGCAACCGGCATCGCCGGTGACGTTAACAATGGCGTTCAACACCGCATCGACGCTCGGCGAGGCGAAGATATCGCCGCACACCGCCGCCGTCAGCATGCCTTTGCCGACAAATCCGGCATGCGCCGGTTCATGGCCAGAACCGCCGCCCGAGATCAGCGCCACTTTGCTTTTATCCCAGTCCGAACGCACCACCACGCGAATCTCATCACCGAGATCGAGGCGACTGAGGTTGTGCCACGGCGTACTCAGCAAAACCCCTTCGATGGCTTCGTTAACCAGATCGTTTTTCTCATGCATAAAAAACTGGCTCATTGCATCCTCTCCATTGGTGTTGTCGTCCTACAAGGTAGCGTATGTGCGTAAAGAATAGGCGCAGCGAAGTGCGGAAATGCAAAGGGCGGCACAAGCCGCCCTTTAATTCAGACTATTACCGCTTATAAAGCGATGCGCAGCACGCTATCTGGATTTTTTGGTGGTTCTTTGCGTGAACCCGGCTGCTTGATGCTGACAAATAGGGTTTTGCCATCGGCGGAAACCGCCAGGCTGTTTGGCAGGCCCGGCGCTTTCACCGTGCGTTTTACCTGGTAACTGCTGGCGTCGATGATGCTGATTTCGCCCGCTTTACGGTGCGTGACGTACAGCTCATCACGATCGGCATTAAACAATACCGCCAGCGATTCCGGCACATCGATCTTGTGGATCACCTGCTGGGTGCGGGTATCCAGCACCAGCACCTGCGGTTGTTTTGAGTCGCTGAGGAAGGCGCGATGGCCTTTGGTATCCAGCGAGATATTGAGGAAGAAGTGATCGTTGTCGCCATCGATTTTCTGACGCTTTTCAATCGCGTTCAGGCGCGTATTGATGGTCACCAGTTCGCCATCGGAGTTAGTGACGTACAGTTTTTGCGCCGCAGAATCGATCGCTAAACCGGTGCCCATTTTGCCGGTGTTCGGCACGGTGCTGATCAGTTGCAGGGTTTTGCCATCCACCACCCACACCACGCTCTGCTCACCGAGGCCAGTGATGTAAACGCGATCGGTCGCCGGATCAACCGCCAACTGGCGCGGCTGCAGCGGACGCACGGTTTCACTGCGCTGACGACCATCCAGCACCAGCGTGTTGATCACCTTGCCGCTGGTGGCATCCACTGCAGTCAGTGCAGCATCGCGGGTGTTACCCAAATAGAGAATGTTGGTTTTCTGGTTGATCGCCGCGCCAAAGGTCGGCAGATCGGTGTTGATGGTTTGCTTTACCGCCAGATCCTGCGGATCGAGACGATAAACGGTGCCGCCTTTTTTGTCGGTGGTGCTCTGCGCGGTCGCCAGGAACAGCGCATTATCGCTGTTGCTGAACGCCAACTCGTAAGCGCCTTTTGAGATCACCTGGTTCAACGGCTGAGACTCCGCCGCCATCACCGCAGAGGTTGAGAACAGCGCTGTTGCCAGCAGCAGTGGACGCAGCGCCCAAGATTTTTTATTCGCCTTCATAACTTCTCCATAGCAAAAACACCGCCTGATGGCAGTGAAGTGAAAGCCCGACATTACAACCAATGTTAAAAAGACAGCCCGAGGCGAGCCGACGAAGGATGCTACTTTTTGAGAATAGTAATCATTTCGAAGGGAAAGTGACAGGATTTTATCGGCTTACCAACGCCGCCAGGGCGCCCGAAGGCACCCTGTCAGCACAGAACGTTAATGCAACTTATTTGGTTAGTTCAGCAGTCATGTGCACGCCGTTGTTGAAGTTGGCTTCGGTCACTTTATACGAAGCACCAGCTTCATGCGCCTGAGCAGCGATTTGCGCTTCTGCTCCATCCAGCGTTGAAGCGGTTGCAGTGATGCTTTGCGCAAAGCTCGCGAATGGCAGAACGGTCAGAGCAACAACAGCAGCAAAAGTTTTGATGGTTTTCATGGTCAATTCCTTAATGTACGTTTGATTGAGTAAGGCGTCATCGCCTTGTTGAGAGATATAATAGGCGCAGAATTGATCAGTAAAAAGCGGAGAGATTTGCCGTTGTCATTCGAATATTTTGAACATAAAAAGCACGTTTGGGTTAACCTTTGTGCAAAGGGTTAAAAATCTAACATTTAATTAAAAGGCAGGATATATGGCTGTGATAGCCCGAACGCATAACGCTGTCGCGGCGCGATTTATCGCGCACCTTTCTGCCTTATATAGGGTCAAAGACGCGCAATAAATTGCGCCGCTACGGATTGCAGACGCATCAGCCGTGATGACGAACGCGGGTGAAGATGGTGATGGCCGCCAGCAGCATCAGCACGCCGCTGGCGAGGAACACGCCACCGGCGCCTTGCAGATCAAACATCCAGCCGCCAGCTGCGGCACCAGCGGTGATCGCCAGCTGAATGGTGGCGACCAGCAAACCGCCGCCTGATTCCGCATCGTCCGGCACCGCGCGGGAGATCCACGTTGACCAGCCGGTTGGCATCGAACCAAACGCCAGGCCCCACAGCGCCACGCCCGCCGCGACCAGCCACGACACCTCGCCGAAGCTCACCAGCAGCAGCGCGGTCACGCTCATCACCAGCGCCATCGCGGTTAACGTCAGCGATACGCTGCGCGTCACCAGATATCCTGCCAGCGAAGTACCGAAGAAGTTCGCCACGCCAAACGCCAGCAGCACCAGCGACAGCTGATTGACGTTCAGCTGCGCGCTGCCTTCGAGGAACGGACGCAGATAAGTAAAGAAGGCGAAGTGGCCGGTAAACATCATGATCACCGCCAGCATGCCCCAGCGCATCACGCTTTTACGCAGCAGATCCAACACGCCACCGCTGCGCGCTTTATTAATCGGCGGCATCGCGGGCAAGGTGAAGAACTGCCACAGCAGCGCCAGCACGCCTAATGCGGCGGTAAGAATGAAGATGTTACGCCAGCCAATAATGCCGCCCAGATAGCTGCCGAGCGGCGCAGCAATAATGGTCGCCAGCGAAATACCGCTAAACACGATGGACAGCGCGCGCGGCACCTGATCGCTCGGCACCAGACGCATGGTAATCGCGGTCGAGAGCGTCCAGAAGCCGCCAATTGCCACGCCCAGCAGCACGCGGGCCAGCAGAATCATCGGCAGATTCTCGGCAAAAGCCACCAACAGCGCCGAGGCAATCAGCAGCAGCGTAAAGGCCAGCATCACCACGCGACGATCGAGCTGGCGCGTCACGTTGCCAATCACCAGGCTGGTGAGCAGCGCCACCAGCGCAGTGACGGTCACGGTTTGTCCCGCCTGCCCTTCGCTGATACGCAGCGTGTCGGCGATCGGCGTCAGCAAGCTAACCGGCAGAAATTCTGCGGTAATCAGGCCGAACACGCCAAAGGCCATAGCAAACACCGCGCCCCACGCCGGTTTATCCACGTCTAACGGTGTTTCGACTATTTCAGTATCCAGGCTCATCTGTGATCCCCATCACAAAATATTTAGCGTTAAGCATAGTGACAGATCACCAGACGATCTATGATGCAGAAACTTTGTTTTTTGATTATTCGTCTGGGATTGGTATGAGCCGCTATGAAGATCTGACCAGTGAATTGCTGATGGGCATGCGCCTGTACGGCGTCAAATACCAGCGTATCGCGCTGCACGCGCCTTTTGGCCTGCAATATGACGACGCGCCTGGTCGCGCGCAGCTGCATTTTGTTGGGCGCGGATCGTTACTGATTCGCTCGGCGTCAGGCGTGATCTATCCGCTGCAGGCCGGCGATGCGCTGCTGATCCCGCACGGCAAACCGCACGCGCTGATCTCCAGCGAAGAGGCCGTTTGCGAACCCATTTCGACGTTTAATAGCCGCCCGATTTGCGCCAGCGTCTGCGCCATCGACGACAGCACCGAACTTTGCCCGGATAACAGCGATGTGATTCTGTTCAGCGCCTGCATGGCGTTTGAACTGGGCGGCATGCAGCCGCTGGTGCACACCATGCCAGACGTGATGCTGGTGAGTACGCTGCTGGCGCAGTACCCGGAAATTCAGCCGATTCTCGATGCGATGGAACGTGAAACGCGGCAGCGCAAAGCCGGTTTCGCCGGGATTTTGTCGCGGCTGGCGGATGTGGTGGCGGCGCAAATTGTGCGGGGCTGGGTGGAGAACGGCTGCGGCAAAGGCAGCGGCCTGGTGCAGGCGCTGCGCGATCCGCGTCTCAGCCTGGCGATGGCGGCGATGCATCGCGCACCCGGCGAAAATTGGACGGTGGAGCGGCTGGCGCGCGAATCCGGCAGTTCACGCTCGGTGTTTGCCGCGCGCTTCCAGACGGCAACCGGCATGACGCCGCTGCGCTATCTTACCGAGCTGCGCATGCGACTTGCGGTGGAACGTATCGTGAACGAGGGCGAAGCGGTGGAAAGCGTTGCCTTCCACCTCGGTTACGGTTCGCTGGCGGCGTTTAGCCGCGCCTTCAAACGCATTGTTGGCACGCCACCCGGCGCACTTCGCGCCGAACGCGACATGCGTTAACGGAACACGCTGATCGCTTCCACCAGACGATTGGCCTGATGCTTCATGCGACCGGACGCTTCGGCGCTTTCCGCCACGCGCGCGGCGTTTCGATGGGTGATATCGTCGAGATCTTCCACCGCTGTGCTGACCTGCGTTAGGGCGATGGCCTGCTCGGCGGTCGCGCCGCTGATTTGCGCGATCAGCGCAGTGACATTCTGCACCTGATCGACAATCTCCTGCATGGTGTGCCCAGCGGCATCGGCGTGGTCGCTGCCCGATTGCACGCGGCTGGCGCTGGTTTCCACCAGATGTTTGATTTCGCTGGCGGCTTTGGCGCTGCGTTGCGCGAGATTGCGCACTTCACCGGCCACCACCGCAAAGCCTTTGCCCTGCTCACCGGCGCGCGCGGCTTCCACTGCGGCGTTGAGCGCCAGAATATTGGTCTGGAAAGCGATACCGTCAATCACGCTGGTGATGTTGGCGATGCGCTTCGAGCTGTCGGCGATCTCCGCCATCATGCCCACCATCTCCTGCATCACTTCGCCGCCTTTGATCGCCGCATGACTGGTGTTTTCCGACAGCCCATTGACCTCTTTGGCGGTATCGGTGTTGCTCTTCACCGTGGCGGTCATTTCGTTCATAGTGGCGGCGGTTTGCTGCACGTTAGCCGCTGCTTGTTCGGTGCGGCGGCTCAGTTCGTCGTTGCTGCGCGCAATGGCATCGCTGGCGCTCAGCACGTTGATCGCCTGGCCGCTGACATCATCCACCAGCCAGCGGAACATCAGACCAAGCTGGCCGATGGCGCGCAGCGTCACGCCAATCTCATCGACGCGATCGATCTGTTCCACTTTATGGCTGGCGCCGGTCGCCACGCTCAATGCCTGACGGCACATGCGCTCCATCGGACGTGAAATTTGCTGCTCCAGCCACAGACTCGCCAGCAGTAAAAGGCCCGCCATGCCGCCGGCAAAGCAGCCAACGGCAAGAGGTGCAAGGCCCAGCAGCCAGACGCCAATCACCGAGAGCGGCAGCAGCGTTAATAAGGTTGAGCGGATGCGCCAGCGCAGCGGCAGAGTTTTCAGGATCGAGCCCAGGCGACGCCAGCCAGTGCCGACCATCAAGCCTTTATGGAAGCGGCGTCCTTTGACGCGCCCTTCGCGGAAGTCGCGGTACAGCGCTTCGGTCTGGCGAACCTCCTCCACCGACGGCTTGGTGCGCACCGACATAAAACCCTGCACCTTGCCTTCACGCACCACCGGAATGGCGTTGGCGCGCACCCAATAGTGATCGCCATTTTTACGCCGGTTTTTCACCAGCGCCGTCCACGGCTCGCCCTGTTTTAGGGTCGCCCACATATCGGCAAAGGCTTCCGGCGGCATATCCGGGTGGCGCACCATGTTGTGTGGCTGGCCATTCACCTCTTCCGGACTGAAGCCACTGACTTCAATAAAGGCATCGTTGGCATAGGTGATGTAGCTGTTGAGATCGGTAGTCGACATCAATGTGGCGTCATCGTCAAAAGCGAATTCACGCTGAGTGACGGGCTGGTTGTTACGCATGTGTGTGTCCTTGCAATACGCAGGCGAAAAGAAGCAATCGATAATACTTTTTTATCTTTTCGGCATCGTACGGCTTGAGCTTTAGCACCAGTTTCAAATTCAGGCCAATAAAAAAGCCGCTTTGCAGCGGCTTTCACACTTTTTCACTTAGCTCATCGATTAACCGGGTTTTACAGTAAACCAAATCAATCTTTAATTAAAAACCCAGTCAGCAGACCTGCATGCAGCGCAAAGGGCGCAGGTAGATGGGATTTCCCAAAGCCATTTGTGTCGCAGGAAGGCGGCAAGCTCGTTCAACCCCGGGAGCAGAGTGAACTCTGTGACCGGGGTGAGCAAGCGCAGCCAACGCACCTGCGGCGCAAAAGGCGCAGGTAGATGGGATTTCCCAAAGCCATTTGTGTCGCAGGAAGGCGGCAAGCTCGCTCATCCCCGGGAGCAGAGTGAACTCTGTGACCGGGGTGAGCGAGCGCAGCCAACGCACCTGCAGCGCAAAGGGCGCAGGGAAATCAGAATTGCCAGCGGACCCCCACGTTATACCGCCACCCTTTAGCACCATTGCCAGCGATCTCTTTGCGATAATCCGCCTCGGCGTAGAGTGACACATCCTTCTGCAAGGTTGCGGTGCCGCCTGCGCCCACTTCCCACATCTGTCCAAACTTGCCGCTGCTGAAGGTGGCGCCAAATGCCGGATTATCCACCGATGACACCGAGGTATCTGCGCTGCCGCCCCAACCTTTGTAGTAGTTCGCGCGCAGATAAGGGGTGTATTGACGATTACTGTCGTCGGTCCAGGTACGATCGAGGCGCGCGCCGAGACGACCAATAGTTTGGTTATAGTCGCCATAACGCACGTTGTTGCCGTCTTTATCGGTGAAATCATTCATATTCAGCTTCATGTACATCAGCTGCGCCTGCGGCTCAAGCTTGTAGCCATCGCCCAACGCAAACGGATAGCCGCTCTCCAGCGATGCCGTCCAGCCGTGGCCTTTCAGCTTCGCTACTTCTTGCGTGCGGGCGATATCGGTTTCGCCGCGATGCCAGTCAAATGACAACACACCGTCCAGATAGAAGCCGCTCTGACGCTGCCAGGTGCCGTAAAACGCCAGGCTGTCGCTGTCGAAAGTGGTGCTGCTGTAACCGTCGGCCGCATGCGGACGAATGCGCGTATTACCGCGCGTATAGGCTAAACCGCCGCGCAGGCTATCCTGCTCGCCATCGAGTCGCAGCAGATTGCCGCCCACCTGCACCGCACTGTAATCGAGGTCAAAGTCATAACCGAAGTCGCGGAAACTCTTATCGCTCTTGTACTTCAGGTTCGAGCCGATATAGCGCAGGAACATCTCGCCGCCGTTGCCTTGCGGACGTGTCTGCTCGTGGCGCAGTTCACCAAGACGTTTATGCAGATCGTCGATAATCGCCGAGGTGTAATAGGCCAGGCCAACCGGTGCCGACACATAAGATGGCACCTGCGGCACCACCGCCGGACGCGAATCGTAGCTTTGCGGCGTGCCAAAGGCATCGGTGACGAAGGTCGGCTGACAGTTAGCGCTATCCTCACACACGTAGTAGTTCGCCAGACGGTAATCCCAATAGTTATTGCCGCTGCCGCTGACTAAACGCTGGCTGGGATCGCTGCTGCCCGGTGCAAAGGTGTAGAGCCGATATTGCCACGGCCCGGCACCGAGATAGCCATCCTTCAACGCGAAGCTGTTGGCGCTGGCATTACCGCCTACCTGCGCCAGCGAGATCCCTTCTTTGCCCTCTACCCCTCCATTTTGATTGAGATCGGTGAGTGCGCCGATGCTGGCATCCGCCAGTTTCACATTCACCAGCGTGGTACCGCTGGCATTGCCGGTGACGTTAATGTGGTCAGTGAACTGATTGCTTAGCGCACCACCCTGGTTGAGATTAGTGACCAGATTGAGCTGGCCGCCGCTCGACGCCAGCGAGCCAGCAATATCCAGCGTGTTGCCCGGTGAACCCGCGCCGTTGGTGAGATCCAGCGTACCGGCGTTGTTCACCAGCAGCGAATCGGCGGTGCCGCCGGATAGCGTCGGATGCACGTTATCGCCGGCATACAGCGTGGAATCCGCATCGACATTGATGGTGCTGTGCGCCAGCTGCAGGTTATCGGTTAGTGTCCATTGGGTATTGGCGAAGTTGATGGTGCTCCAGCCGCTGCCAAGATTAACGCCTTTGCTGAGATCGTCGGCGCTGAAGCTGCCGCCGCGCGCGCCAATCTGATTGAAGGTCAAGGTGTTGCCGGTGCCATTACCGCTGGTGAGATGGTAGGTGGTGCCGAGATCGACCTTGCTCACTTCAGCCGTGTTGTTGTTGTCGTTGCCCATGGTCAGGCTGCCGTTGAGCGTTCCGCCCGTCCAGCGGAACCGATCCGATCCGCCGCCCGGATTGATATCGCCCTGCACCGCGCCTTCGGTCAGCAGAATTTCGTCATCGGCGTTGCTGCCCGCTACCGCCACGGTTTGTGGATTGGCGGTGATGATGTTGCCGAGGTTCTCGAAGATGGTTTTACCGCCGCGCAGATCCACCACCGGCGCCGTCAGGCTGTTGGAGGTGAAGTTGCCGGTATTGACGATGGTGCCCGCCGTGCTGGAGACCAGCGCCGATCCGCCCGCCGCATTGTCGATATTGACGTTGGCGGCGGTGGTGACATTGCCGGTGGTATTGGCGCGGATACCGGTGCCGCCTGCGCCGGTAACATTAAATTGATAGCCCGACCCCAACGTCAGATCGCCGCGGGTGGTGGAACCATCGGCATTGGCGATATTCAGGCCGCTGCCGCTGCCGGAGACGTTGGTGGTCACCGTCGAAGCCGGATCAAATGGCACGGCGGTGCGAATCCCGTTGCCGTCACCGACGTTAATGGTGAGATTGCTCAGGCCAACGTTGCTTAGTTCGGCGCGGTTTTCGATGCCGTTGCCGCTGCCCAGCACGTTCACCGTGGCGTCGCTGGCGCTGAGTGCGGACGCACCGCTATCCAGCAAAATGCCATGCGCATTGCCGCGCGTGGTGATCACCGTGTCGCTGCCGGTAAGCGCCAGCTGCGCGCCGTCGCTGATGCGCACGCCCGCGATACCGTTATCGACATTGATGGTGCCGCCTTTCGCCAGCGTGCTGCCGCTGCCGGAGACATCCAGCCCGGTGCCGTTGGCTACGTTGACCACGCCGTTGTTGGTCAGCGTGCTGCCGGCGCGCGAACGGATCCCAATATTGTTGCTGCCGGTGAGGTTCACATTGCCGTTGTTGACCAACTCTGCGCCGTTAGTGACATCAAAACCCATCGCGCCATTGCCCGCGCCGCTCACATTGCCGTTGCTGGTAACGCGGGTGGCCGCTGACGTGCCATCCAGCGCGTTGCTCAAATCGGTACGCAGATTATTAATCAGCACGCCGACCGCGTTGCTGCCGCTGAGGTTGATGCTGCTGCCGCTATCGAGCGTGGCGTTCGCACCGCCCTCAGCACGGATCGCCGTGCTGCCCTGGCCGCTGGCGGTGAAGTTGGCGTTGCTGCTATTCAGGCTGCTGCCGCTGCCGGAGATAATCGCGCCGGTGCTGCTGCTGGCGCTGGCGGTGAGGGTGGTCGGTGTGGTGAAACTCAGCGCCGCGCCGTCATCAATGCGATAGCCGGTTGAGCCGCTACTGTTGATATTTAACGCATTGGTGGCGGAGCTAATGCGCGATCCGCTGCCCGCCGCGTGATAGGCAATTTGGTCACTGTTATTGAATACCGGCGCTGAACCGGCGGCGATATTCACCAGCGCGCCGTTGAGCGCTTCCGCCCCAATCGCGCCGGTGCCGTTGAGATTCAGCGTGCCACCGTTCAGGTTGGCTACCGCGCGATTGCCGCTGGCGCTGACGCCTCGGCTGCGGTTAGTGGTGCTGCCGCCATTAACATTGATGGTGCCGGTGTTATTGGCGGTGGTGGCAAAGGTGCTGCTGCCGCTGTTCACCGCGATGCCGGTGCCGCCATCGTTGATGTTGATATTGCCGCTGTTGGTGCCGGTCGCACCGCTCTCGACGCGAATGCCGGTGGCGTTGGCGCCGCTGAAGGTGATATCGCCGCTGTTGGTCAACTGCGCGCGATTGCGGGCCAGATAACCGGTCAATCCACTCTGTGACGCATTCAATAACGCCGCAGAGTTCAGGCGGGTGCTGGTCACCGGCGAGCCGCTGTTTCTGCCAAAGATATCGTGTTTTTGTCCGTCAACGATCGCGCCAATTGCGTTGCTACCGGTGAGATTCATGGTGGTTGCGGCATCAATAACACCTGTTGCGCCCCCTTCCACCGTAATGCCATTGGCACCGCTGCCGCTGACGTTGATCACCGCCGCATCGCTGCTCACTTCGGTGCCTGCGCCGCTGCCGAGCACGGCGGTAGAACCGGCACCCGACGCGGTGAGCGACAAGGCGTTACCGTTGAAGTCTGCGCCCTGCTCAACACGAAACAGCGTGGAGTTCTGCGTGGTCACATCAAACGGATTGTTGCCCAGCACGTTAATCAGCGCATTGGGGCCGTAGGCAAAGAAGGCGATCTGATTGGTACCGTTAGAAAAGGTCGGCACGGCAGCCGGATCCACGGTCACCGTGGAATTGCCGCGCGCATGTACGCCGATCGCGCCATTGCCGCTGAGATTGATCGGGCCATCGACGGTGGCCTGCCCCGTGCCGGTTGCACCTTGCCCTTCCACCCACACGCCATAGTTGCGCGTGCCGCTGGCCGGATCGGCGCCGCCTGCCACGTTGATGGTGCCGGTTGAGGTGGCGCTGGCGTTGTTGCCATTGGTCGCCAGCACTTTCAGGCCGGTGCCGTTCACGCCATTCAGGTTAATGGTACCCGCGTTATTGATGTTGCCGGCACTGTTGGTCACCAGCATGCCGACGTTTTCACGCGGAATGGTGGCAGCCGCACCGTTCACATTGATGGCGCCGGTGTTGATCATGGTGGCGTTATTCGCACCGGTCGCTGACATCCCCGCCGCGTTCTGCGTTCTCGTGCCGAGGGTAATGTTGCCGTTGTTAACCGCGTTGCCGTTGGCGACCAGGGCGATACCGCTGGTCAACCCGCTTTGGTTCATCGCGGTATCCGCCGTCGCTTCACCCAGGCTGTTCTGCGGTCCGCGACCAATGTAGATATTGCCGCTGGCGTTATTGGTGAAGCTGGAAGTGGCGTCGGTCAGTAACACGCCAGACGCGGTGCCGCGCGCGCTCGAACCGTTGACGCCGACGTTGATATTGCCGCTGTTATTGGCGGTGGATGACACGCCAAGATTGATGCCCGCCACGCCATACTGTGAATTGCTGCCGGTGGTGGCGAGGTTGAGGATGCCGTTGTTGTTAAAGGTGCTACCGGTTTGCACGGCTACGCCGTTGGCACCGTAGCCGGTCGAACCAATGCCGGTACCATCCTGACGATTGAGGAAGCCGCCGTTAATTACCCCATTATTGGTTCCACTGCTGTTATCGGTTAACACCAGCGCCGTGCCGTTATTGGTGATGCTGCCGCGACTCGCCAGTTTGCCATCAATCACCGCTTGCGCGCCGTTGGAGGCTTTGATCGCACCGCCCGTCGCGCCCACCACTTCCAGCGTTTTACCCGCCGCCAGATTGACTCTCGCGTCCGCGCCATTGGCATTGATCACAATGCGATTGCCGATCGCCTGCGTCACCTCGTCTGGCGGCGTGGCGCTAACGTTGTAGACGATGTTGGCATTGGTGAAGGTGACAGCTTTATTGAACTCAGGCAGATAACGGGTTTTATCAAGATTGCCCGCCTGCAGCTGACCGATCAGCCAGTTGTTGTAGCTTTGCAGCTGGCTGGCGTTGGTGACGGTAAAGCTGGTGCTTTTGCCATCCAGCGTCTGCACGCTGAATGCGCCGTTATAGGTGGCGAGGTTTTGCACCTGATAGCTGCTGGTGGCCGATCCCGCGCCGTCCGGCGTGGCGGTGGCACCGAAAAAGCTGATGCGGTTATTACTGTTCCAGTTCACCGTGCCAGTGCCGCTCACATCAAATAGCTGTGTCTGCTTGGCGGCCATGGTCCAGCTGTTGGTGCTGGCGCTGCTGAGCGCATTCGCCTGGCCGATATTCACATCCAGCGTGCCGCCGGTGACATCCGCAATGCGCGCATCGATGTACTGCGCATCATTGACGTTCTGCACATCCGGCACGCTGGTGGCGCTGGTGACGGGCGCTAAGGCGACAAGACTGGCGGAGTTATATACCTGGAATGTGCTGTTGGTGCCGGTTGCGGGATCGGGCGTGGTGATCGCAAAGTTTTGCGGGCCGGGATCCAGGCGATCCTGATTGAGATACTGCGATCCCGAGGTGATCGCCACTTGCCCGAGCGTGGTGGTGACCGCGCCATCCGTTCCTGCCGTGAATGCCTGATTGCCGGTCAGACTTTCATTGCCGCTGCTGACGGTAATTTTACCGGTTTGGTTGTCATTATTTTCTGGTGTGTAAGTCCCCAACGTAACAGCCTGACTTTGCATCGCTGGATAGATCAGCAATTGCGCCGCCAACATCCCTAATGCGATAGGATTTAATGTAAACCTCATACTTCCTCCAGTGGGCGTGCAGCGTCCGCGCTGTTATTGCAACAGCGTTAAATTCTTCGCGTGGGGATAAAGCGGCAGATAATGACCAATCCCGTGTAGCAATCTAATTTGAGAACAACTGTGTGAAGAAATACGGTGCAGTGAAAAAAGGGATGGAATTGTTGTTATAGATTAATTGGCTTTAGGTATAGACTTTTTCGCTGATGAGTGCAAAAGACAATTATGAGTAACCTATTGTCATCTCGGGGAATTAATTGCGATGCAGGTTGGATATTCTAAATAATTTGAGGCCATTTTAAATATTAGGTCTGGCTTTCTATCTCCTTAATAAAACCTTTATTTTTTGCTAACGCTTTACTTACAAACGGTACTTAAGCAGTGAATGTGGCTGTGACGGGTTAAGCGACTTGAGAGAGTTTAAAAGCGTGATCGTGATCACGGTTAGACCAAGTCACGCTTTATGCCGACCTGGTCGATATCCGTACTTCACTTAACTTAAATCCACATTGCGGGTGCCGCCCCACCAGGTAAAGGCGAACCCGCCAATCCACGCCACGATCAGCCCGGCGAGATACACCGCCATGCCGGCAAAAATGCCCTGCGATGAGGTCATTAGCGGCAATGTGACTAAACCTGAAGGGCCAAACACGGTGTTCATTCCCACTGGCAATCCCAGCCATGCCACCAGCCCGATAAAGAAGCCGCCCAGCGCACCGCCAAAACAGGCGGTGATAAAGGGTTTCAGACGCGGCAGCGTGACGCCATAAATCAGCGGTTCGCCGACACCGAGCAAGCCCGGCACAATGGCGCCTTTGATCTGTTTACGCAGCAGTGAGTCTTTATCCGCTTTGCACCATAACGCCAGTGACGCGCCGACCTGCCCGGCGCCGGCCATCGCCAGAATTGGGAAGAGCGAGTTAAAGCCCTGGGTTTCCATTAGCGCGAAATAGACCGGAATAAAGCCTTGATGAATGCCAAACATCACCGCGATCAAAAACAGTCCGGCCAGAATAGCGCAACCAAACGGATTGTTATTTAGATGAATGAACAACCACGACATGCCTTTAAATAATTCGCCGCCGATTGGCATAATCACCAGGAAAGTCACCGCGCCGGTAATTAATAACGTCAGCAACGATGTCAGGATCATATCGAGATTATCGGGAATGATTTTTCGCAGTTGTTTCTCAACCCAGGCACCAAATATTGCCGCCAGCAGCACGCCAATAATATTGCCGCGCGGATCGATCACCATGCCGAAGAAATCCTGCATCCCGCTGTAATAACCGACCTTCGCGTCAGGGACATAACCGAGCACAAACAGCGAGGCGATAATGGCCCCGTTGACGCCGGTACCGCCAAAGGCTTTCTGCGCGTTATAGCCAATCAAAATACTCAGGAAGGTGAACAACCCTTTGCCGAACACCTTCATGTACGCCACGGTATCCACCAGCCAGCGTGCATGATCGCCAGGCTGATTAAGGTGGAAGATCTGCTCAATCAGCGTGGCGAAACCCAGCAGCAAGCCGGCACCGATAAAACCGGGGATCAGCGGCGTAAAGATGGTGGCGAAGCAGGAGAGAAAACGGTGCAATGCGCTGGTCTGCTTTGCCTTCATCTGCTGCTTTTGCGCGCTGGCGATGGCCTGCAGATCGCCCGGCACCTGTTGATTAAGCAGTGCCTGCATTTTCTCTGCTGCAGTTTGCGCTTTACCGGGACCGAGCACGATCTGCAGCTGCGCATCGCTGTCGATCACGCCCAGCACGCCCGGCAGCGTTTTGAGTGTGGCGCTATCCACTCGCGCGGCATCGTTGAGTGTCAGACGCAGGCGCGTCATGCAGTTGCCGCACTGCACCACATTATTGGCGCCGCCCACCGCCAGCAAAATGTCGCGCACCAGATCTTCGGTAATGGCCGCCATTATTGCGCTCCTGCGTCACGCAAAGCGTTGCGAATGAAGCCCTGATTCTGACTCAGCAGCGATTTTGCTTCATCGGCCGTTAATCCCGCCAGCACCATAACAATCGCGGTTTTACAGTGCCCATTACACGCCGCCAACGCCTGCTGCGCGGTAGCATCGTCACAGTCGGTGGCTTGTTTGACGATGTTCACCTGGCGCTGCACCAGCTTCTGGTTGGTGGCTTCCACATCGACCATCAGATTGCCGTACACCTTGCCGCTGCGAATCATCGCGCCGGTGGTGAGCATATTTAGCACCAGCTTCTGCGCCGTGCCGGCTTTCATGCGCGAAGAACCGGTGACCACTTCCGGGCCGACCACTGGGGTTAACGCCACATCCGCGGCCTGCGACATTGGGCTGTTGGGATTACAGGTTAACGCTGCGGTAAATGCGCCTTGCTGACGCGCATACGCCAGCGCGCCCAATACATAGGGCGTGCGGCCGCTGGCGGCAATCCCGACCAGCACATCGTTAGCGTTGAAATTGATATCACGCAGATCCTGCGCGCCCTGCTCCACGTTGTCTTCGGCGTTTTCCACCGCCTGCAAAATCGCGGTGTGGCCGCCGGCAATTAGCCCAACCACCTGGCTGCGCGGCGTGCCGAAGGTCGGCGGACATTCGCTGGCATCCAGAATCCCCAGACGACCCGACGTGCCTGCGCCGCAATAGATCAGGCGACCGCCTTTGCTGAAGGCGCGGGTGATGGCATCCACCACCTGCGCAATCTGCGGCACGATGGCTTCCACCGCCAGCGCCACTTTTTTGTCTTCATCATTGATCACCCGCAGCATCGCTTCGGTGGTCAGCTCATCAATGTTGTGGCTGGCGGGATTACGACCTTCGGTGATCATCTGGCTCAGATCGATCTGCATGAGACACTCCTATGTGAGAATAATTTATTCGTAAAACTATATATCACACAGAATTGTTAATTCCTCTGCTGCGCGGGATTTTTTTGCTTTTTGCTGCAGCGGACATAAAAAAACCCGCCGAAGCGGGTTTCTGTGCGTAGCGGTCGCCATGAATGGCGAGGTTTTCGTAGGGTGCGCATTCATGCGCACCTGGAAGATTAGCTGGCGCTTTGCGTGCGCAGCTGTTGCTCGTAGGCGGCGGCTTGTTTGGTGTCGAACTGGTCTTCCCAGCGCGCAATCACCAGCACCGCCAGCGCGTTACCGATCACGTTCAACGCGGTACGCGCCATGTCCATGATGCGATCGACACCAGCGATAAATGCCAGGCCTTCCAGCGGAATGCCCACGCTGCCCAGCGTTGCCAGCAGCACCACGAAGGAGACGCCCGGCACGCCAGCGATGCCTTTCGAGGTCACCATCAGCGTCAGCACCAGAATGATCTCGTCGGTCAGCGACAGATCGATGCCATACAGCTGGGCGATAAAGATCGCCGCGATGCTCTGATACAGCGTTGAACCGTCGAGGTTGAACGAGTAACCGGTCGGCACCACGAAGCTGGTGATGGCTTTCGGCGCACCGTAGGCTTCCATCTTCTGCATAATGCGCGGCAGCACGGTTTCTGAGCTGGAGGTAGAATAGGCAAGAATCAGCTCGTCTTTGAGAATGCGCATTAGCGTGGTAATGCGCAGCTTACAGAAGCGCGCCACCGTGCCGAGCACCACGAAAGCAAAGAACAGAATCGCCACGTACACCAGCAGCACCAGCTTGGCGAGTGGATAGAGCGACGCAAAACCGAAGTTCGCAATGGTGACCGCAATCAGCGCAAACACGCCGACTGGCGCATAACGCATGATCATGTGCGTCACTTTAAACATGGTTTCGGAAATCGAACGGAATACCGTGACCAGCGGATCGCGATGTTCCGATGGCAGCGCCGACAGGCCCATACCAAACAGCACCGAGAAGAAGATAATCGGCAGCATGTCGCCCTTCACCAGCGAGGCGAAGATGTTCTGTGGGATCAGGGACAAAATGGTGGTGACCAGACCGTGCGGTGCACCCTGAACCGCTTCGGTTGTGGCTTCGTATTTAGAGATGTCCACCGTTGCCAGCGTTGACATATCAATGCCGCTGCCGGGTTGGAATACGTTGGCCAGCGTAATGCCGACCACAATGGCAAGGGTGGTGATCACTTCAAAATAGATAATGGTTTTAACACCAATACGTCCGAGCTTTTTCGCATCACCCACGCCGGCAATGCCGACAATCAGTGAGGAGATAACAATCGGTACCACAATCATCTTGATCAGATGAATAAAGATGTCACCCGCTGGCGTCAGAATGTTAGTGATTAACCATTCACGATCGTCGGGCTGATTATGCAGCACGGTTCCCACAATCACGCCCAGAATCAGCGCGACTAAAATCTGCCATGCAAGGGTGAACTTAAAACCTTTCATAACGCGTTATTTCCTCAGTTAAAAACCCCTTTGCTCTGCTGCGAAGGTGCAGGAGAAATGTCACACAGGGAAGTGAGCAAAAGCCCGATAAAATAGAGGGTTATTTATGACTACGTCGGTTACAGCTGTGCAGGCATTTTGCGCCTGCGGGGTGATGCAGTCTGAGTTGATACCTGCTGAACAGGGCCGAGATAAGTACCATTTTCACTACGGTAAATGCAACCCCCGGCGCGATAGCGCAAATCTTATTCAGGTTAGTAGCATAAAATGCTGACGAAGGTTAACGGCCATAACTCGCTGTTATGAAAAGTGTTAATTCGATAAGTTTCAGCATAGCTATGCATTATTGCGCAAAAAGCGGCCCGGCTCGTTTGCTGATTATTTGCACAGCAGAGGCAGAGATCTCTTAGGCTTAAAGCAAAAGATCACGCTGCTGGCGCGGCGTTTTTGCCCGCCGTTCGCCGGGGATTTGGCAGTGATAAAAGGTCGTGATCCAGACTACAAAACAGAAACAAAGCCCTGTCGTGGTCTTCAATTAACCATTGATTGACATATGATTAACATCTTCAAGGAGGTCAGCCATGAGCCAAATACACAAGCATCCCGTACCCGCTGCCATTGCAGCGAATGCTCTCATTAATGCCGATCAGTATGCGGCGCTGTATCAACAATCGGTTGACGATCCCGACACCTTTTGGGGTGAGCAAGGCAAAATCCTCGACTGGATTAAGCCTTACAGCAAAGTGAAAAATACCTCCTTTGCCCCCGGCAATATTTCGATTCGCTGGTATGAAGATGGCGCACTGAACCTCGCCGCGAACTGCCTCGATCGCCATCTCGCCACGCGTGGCGACCATCCCGCCATCATCTGGGAAGGCGACGACGCCAGCGAAAGCAAAACCATTACCTTCCGCGAACTGCATGCGGACGTCTGCCGCTTTGCCAATGTGCTCGGCAGCCTGGGCGTAAAGAAAGGCGACGTGGTGGCGATCTACATGCCGATGGTGCCTGAAGCCGCCGTTGCGATGCTGGCCTGTGCACGCATTGGCGCGGTGCACTCGGTGATCTTCGGTGGCTTCTCACCGGAAGCGGTCGCCGGACGCGTGGTCGATTCCAACGCCAAACTGATCATCACCGCCGATGAAGGCGTACGCGCCGGACGCAGCATTCCGCTGAAGAAAAACGTCGATGATGCCCTGAACAATCCGAACGTCACTACGGTGAAAAATGTGGTGGTGTTTAAGCGCACCGGTAAAGACACCGGCTGGCGCGAAGGCCGCGATCTGTGGTGGCACGATTTAGTGGCGAAGGCCAGCGATCAGCATGAACCGGTCGCCGTCGATGCCGAACATCCGCTGTTTATCCTTTATACCTCCGGTTCCACCGGCAAGCCGAAAGGCGTGCTGCACACTACCGGCGGTTATCTGGTGTATGCCGCCAGCACCTTTAAGTATGTGTTTGATTATCATCCTGATGATGTTTACTGGTGTACCGCCGATGTCGGCTGGATCACCGGCCACAGCTATCTGATTTACGGCCCGCTGGCGTGCGGCGCGACCACGCTGATGTTTGAAGGCGTGCCGAACTGGCCAAAACCAAGCCGCATGGCGGAAGTGGTGGATAAACATAAGGTGACGCTGCTGTATACCGCGCCAACCGCGATTCGCGCGCTGATGGCCGAAGGCGATAAAGCGATTGAAGGCACCGATCGCAGTAGCCTGCGCATCATGGGTTCGGTGGGTGAACCGATCAACCCGGAAGCATGGGAGTGGTATTACAAGAAGATTGGCGACAGCCGTTGCCCGATCGTCGATACCTGGTGGCAAACTGAAACCGGCGGCTTCATGATCACGCCGCTGCCGGGCGCGACCGAACTGAAAGCCGGTTCCGCCACTAAACCGTTCTTTGGTGTGCAGCCAGCGCTGGTGGATAACGAAGGCAATCCACTTGAGGGTGCCACCGAAGGAAACCTGGTGATTGTCGATTCCTGGCCAGGCCAGGCGCGTACGCTGTATGGCGATCACGATCGTTTCGAACAGACCTACTTCTCCACCTTCAAAAATCGCTACTTCAGCGGTGACGGCGCGCGCCGTGATGAAGAGGGTTATTACTGGATCACCGGCCGCGTCGATGACGTGCTGAACGTCTCCGGCCACCGTCTCGGCACCGCCGAGATTGAATCGGCGCTGGTGTCGCATCCGAAGATTGCCGAAGCGGCGGTGGTGGGCATTCCGCACAGCATCAAAGGCCAGGCAATCTATGCGTATATCACGCTTAACCACGGCGAAGAGCCGTCGCCAGAGCTGTATACCGAAGTGCGTAACTGGGTGCGTAAAGAGATTGGCCCGATTGCCACGCCGGATGTGCTGCACTGGACCGACTCGCTGCCAAAAACCCGCTCCGGCAAGATTATGCGTCGCATTCTGCGCAAAATCGCTACGGGCGATACCAGCAATCTCGGCGATACCTCTACGCTGGCCGATCCGGGCGTGGTAGAGAAATTGCTGGAGGAGAAACAGTCCATCACCATGCCGTAACCGGCTTCTGTTGTAGGGGCGACCATTTGGCCGCCCTTATATGCCACGTATTTCTGAGTTCGCACAACTTATAAAACTAGAATATTCAGCCAGTTAAATCACTTTATCGTGAGATATCTGTCTGCCTTGCCTCTGGAGAAAATGTGATGAACGAAACCCCTGAACAGGAAGCAGTCTGGCAACAAGTCGAGAATAATCCGCGCTTTCATGAGCTGGTGCACAAGCGCCAGGCGTTTGCGCTGCTGCTCAGCGTGATCATGCTGGTGCTCTATATCGGCTTTATTCTGCTGATCGCTTTTGCGCCCGCCTGGCTCGGTACGCCGCTGCACGCGGGCACTAACGTTACGCGCGGCATTCCGATTGGTGTCGGTTTGATCGTGATGTCATTCGTGCTGACCGGCGTCTACGTGTGGCGCGCCAACGGCGAGTTTGATCGTCTGACCAAACAGATCCTGAGCGAGGTAAAATCATGAAGCGCCTGCTTTCGATATTTCTCGCGGTAGTGCCCGCCAGCGTGTTTGCCGCCGATGCCATTACCGGCGCGGTGCAACGACAAGCCACCAACTATGAAGCCATCATCATGTTCGTGGTGTTTGTCGCGGCGACGCTCGGCATCACCTATTGGGCCTCGAAACGCACCCGCTCGCGCAGCGATTACTACACTGCAGGCGGCAATATCACCGGTTTCCAGAATGGCCTCGCCATCGCCGGTGACTTTATGTCCGCCGCCTCTTTCCTCGGTATTTCTGCGCTGGTTTACACCTCAGGTTACGACGGGCTGATCTACTCGCTCGGCTTCCTCGTCGGCTGGCCGATGATCCTGTTTTTGATTGCCGAACGTCTGCGTAACCTTGGGCGCTACACCTTCGCCGATGTCGCCTCCTATCGCCTCGCGCAGAAACCGATTCGCACGCTGTCAGCCTGCGGCTCGCTGGTGGTGGTGGCGCTGTATCTGATCGCGCAGATGGTGGGTGCCGGTAAGCTGATCCAGCTGCTGTTCGGCCTTGATTACCATATTGCGGTAGTGATGGTCGGGATTCTGATGGTGCTGTACGTGCTGTTCGGCGGCATGCTGGCGACCACTTGGGTGCAGATCATCAAAGCGGTGCTGCTGCTATTTGGTGCCAGCTTTATGGCGATTATGGTGATGAAAGCCACCGGCTTCAGCTTCAATACGCTGTTCACCGAAGCGATGGCGGTGCACCCGAAAGGCGCGGCGATTATGCAGCCGGGCGGGCTGGTGAAAGATCCCATCTCGGCGTTGTCATTGGGTCTCGGCTTGATGTTCGGTACCGCCGGTTTGCCGCATATTCTGATGCGCTTCTTCACCGTGGCCGATGCGCGTGAAGCACGTAAAAGCGTGTTCTGGGCCACCGGCTTTATGGGCTATTTCTACTTCCTGACCTTTATTATTGGCTTCGGCGCGATTTTGCTGGTGGGATCGAATCCAGCCTTTAAAGACGCCAGCGGCGCGCTGCTCGGCGGCACCAACATGGCAGCGGTGCATCTGGCGAACGCGGTCGGCGGCAGCCTGTTCCTCGGCTTTATCTCGGCCGTGGCCTTCGCCACCATTCTGGCGGTGGTGGCAGGTCTGACGCTGGCGGGGGCTTCTGCAGTTTCACACGATCTCTATGCCAGCGTGATCCGTGAAGGTAAAGCGACGGAACGCGATGAACTGCGCATCTCGAAGATCACCGTGCTGGTGTTAGGTGTGGTGGCGATTGCGCTGGGGATTCTGTTTGAGAAACAGAACATTGCCTTTATGGTCGGTTTGGCGTTCTCGATTGCTGCCAGCTGTAACTTCCCGATTATTCTGCTGTCGATGTACTGGTCAAAACTGACCACGCGCGGCGCGATGGTGGGCGGTTGGCTGGGACTCGTTACTGCGGTACTGCTGATGATCCTTGGCCCGACGATTTGGGTGCAGGTGCTCGGGCATGAGAAACCGATCTATCCGTATGAGTATCCGGCGCTGTTCTCAATGCTGGCGGCATTTATCGGTATCTGGCTGTTCTCAATTACCGACCATTCTGCACGCGGTGCCCAGGAACGTGCCCGCTTCCGTGGGCAGTTTATTCGCTCACAGACGGGGATTGGGATTTCGCAGGGGAAATCGCATTAAGTCCGTGCTGGCTTTCCCTCACCCTAACCCTCTCCCATAAATGGGAGAGGGAACCGATCGGCGCGTTTTCTCCTTCTCCCGCTTGCGGGAGAAGGCCGGGATGAGGGACAGACCGCACCCAAACAAAAATGGCGACCCATTGGGCCGCCATTTTTCATTCTAATTTAAACAATTAGAAACGCAGTGATGCGCCAACATACGGGCCATCGACCAGTACGTTATCTTTGCGGCTACCTTTGTTGTTCAGCTCAATGTACTGATAACCCACACGCAGGTTCAGCAGCGAAATCGGCGTGAAGCTCAGGCCGCCAGAGGCTTCCTGATAGCTATCGAGGCGATCGGAGAACGCTTCTGGCGCATAGTAATATTCGCCGTACAGGCCCCACATGCTGTTGAAGCTGTATTGCGCTGCGCCACCGACTGCCACGGTGAAGCCATCACGACCATCTTCCGGATGCGTGAACAGCGCTTTCGCGGTAGGCGCAATGCGGAAATCACCCACGTCGATGTTATAGCCGAGGCCCGCACCGTAGGTGCTGCCATCGTGATCGCTGCGCAGCCAGTTGCCTTTCAGGAACAGGCCCGGTGAAGTGGTGCCGAGGCCAAGGTTCAGGTTGGTGCTATGCTCACCCACGTCAACACTGCCCTCAATTGCCTGTGCGCCGCTGCTCAGCAGTGCCAGACCCAAAACGCTTCCAGTAACAAGTTGCTTTAACATGTGATTCCACTCCATGAAGGACAATTAATTCGGCGGCAAGGGTACCAGCCTGGCGACGAGAGACAACATTATTTGGAAAGCTTTACGTAAAAATGGATTACGGCGGGGAAAAAAGTGGCCCTTAAAGGCCACTTTTCAGATTAGAAGCGCCAGGCTGCGCCGATAAAAAGACCATCAATCGCACGATGGGTTTTATATTCGTGCAAGCCACTGCCGAGATAGCGGTAACCGGAACTCAGCGTTAACCAGTGGGCCGGTTGGTAGTAAACTCCGGCCTCAAACTGATGCAGATGATCCAGCTTATAGGTGCTGAAGTTAGGCGCCATGCTGAAATCGAGATAGAGCCAGGTATGGCGCGCTTGTGGCAGTGGAGCCATCGCGCGTATACCCGCATTCACGCCGTAGCTGGAGGTTTTATCATGGTTCAATTCAGCCCAGAACAAACCGACGCGCGGCACAATGCGCATTGCGCCTACAGCCACGCCATAACCCAGATTGGCGTCCAGCAATTCTGACTGATGTTTGGCATTCACGTATTCCACGCCATATTGCAGGCCTGGCGCGGTTTTTTGGCTGTTGATGGCGGCCGCAAAGAAATCACTGCCCCCCTTTACGCCGATTTCCTGAGCAGTTACCCCAGCGGAGGCCAACAGGAGCCCCATTGCAAAATACTGACTTTTCATTTATCGCTTCCTTATCGTTTAAGCGGGCAAACAATAAGCAAAGCGATCGGGCTGCTGTATGAGCAATGACTCAAAACCAGCGGATTACGATACCCACAGTAAGTGGCTTAACAGCGGCGCGAGAATGACGGTGACGACGCCAGACAGCATCATCACCAGGCTCGACACCACGCCTTCCTGCTGGCCGAGTTGATACGCGCGCGCGGTGCCTGCGCCATGTGATGCAGCACCAAAACCGGCGCCTTTAGCCACGCCCTGCTTGATGGCAAGACGCAGAAACAGCACGTCGCCCACCGCCATACCAAACACACCGGTGATCACCACAAACAGCGCCACCAGATCCGGCTGGCCGCCAATCGGCTGCGCGGCTGCCAGCGCAAACGGCGTGGTAATTGAGCGTACCGCCAGGCTGCGCTGAATGGTTTCCGGTAACGTTAGCAAGCGCGCCAGCCACACCGAACTGCATACTGCCACCAGCGTGGCCGTCAGCACGCCCACGCTCAGCGACAGCCAGTGACGCTTGATGATCTCAAGGTTCTCATACACCGGCACGGCAAATGCCAGCGTCGCCGGGCCAAGCAGCCAAATCAGCCAGTGGCTTTCAGCGATGTAATTTTTCCAGCTGACGTGAGTGAGCAGCAACAGCGCCACCAGCACCAGCGGCGTCAATACCAGCGGCATCAACAGCAGCGTGCGCCAGCGGCGATAAAGAATTTTGTTGAGGTAGTAGACCAGCAGCGTGAACGCCAGACACAGCAGACTAATCAGCAGATCATTCATGATGCGCCTGCTTGCGTGCGGCGCGTGCCAGTTCGAAGCGATATAAACGATCAACCACCAGTGACGTCGAAGCCAGCACCAGCAAGGTACTGACGCCGATCACCACGCAGATGCGCCAGCCTTCACTGCGCAGCAAATCGCTGTAGTTCACTACCGCCACCACCGCTGGAATAAAGAACAGCAGCATTTCTGCCAGCAGCCAGTTGGCGCCAGCTTTCACCCAGCGCAGCGGCACGATGCGCGTCATGATCAACACCAGCAGCAGCACCATGCCCACTACGTTGGCGGGCAGCGGCAGATGCAGCCAGCTCACCAGCCTGTCGCTGAAAATAAACAAACCGACATACAGCACCAGCTGCAGCGGAACAAAGGTACGTTGCAGGAGATCCGTTCTGCGCGGACTTAATGCCATCATTGCTTGTTACCTGGATGAAAAATTGAGGTGCCCAGTATAAATCCGCCGCAAACTGTGAAAGAAATGAATTAAAATTATTCAAACTATGCCAAAAAGGAATGTTTATGGATGTGCGCGCCCTGCGCTACTTCACTGAGGTGGTGCGCCAGCAGAGCTTCACCCGCGCCGCTGAGAAGCTGTTCGTGACGCAGCCGACCATCAGCAAAATGCTGCGCCAGCTGGAAGAGGAGCTCGGCTGCACCTTACTGCTGCGCGAGGGCCGCAAACTGCATTTAACGGATAGCGGTCAGGCGGTTTACCAGCGCGGACTGGTGATTCTGCAAGAGTTCCACCAGCTTGAAGCGCAGTTGGGCGATATCAACCAGCTGAAAACCGGCGAGCTGCGGCTGGGTATTCCGCCGATGGTCGGCATGCAGATGGCCGGATCGATCTCCGCCTTTCGCCGCCGTTATCCCGGCGTACAGCTGAAAATATCCGAGTTCGGCGGACTGACGGCGCAGCAAGCGGTGCTGAGTGGCGCGCTGGATATCGCCCTTACCGCACTGCCGATCGAATCCGAACTGCCGCTCAATACGCTGGAGCTGATGCACCATCCGCTGTGCGTGCTGCTGCCGCGCAGTGAACAATGGCGCGATCACCGTAAAGTCGGTTTGGCAGATTTAGCCGAACATCCGCTGCTGATCCTCAATGAAGAGTTCGCCTTGAATCGCCAGATTCGTAAAGCGTTTCAACGCCAGAACCTGACGCCAACTATTGCGCTGCGCAGCGCGCAGTGGGATTTTCTCGCCGCGATGGTGCAGGCGGGCATGGGACTGGCGATTCTGCCGGAGCCCATTTGTCAGCGGCTGGATAAGCAGTCGCTGCTGTGGCTGCCACTGGAATCGGAGCTGCAGTGGAGTTTGGGGTTGATTTGGCGGGAAGGCAGTTATCTGTCGCGCAGCGCCGAGGCGTGGATTGAATGTTGCCGTGAACACTGGCCGGATAGTGCGCCGCGGCTGTCGGTGTAAAAACAACCGCAGCACATTAGCGTAGCGGCGCAATGTTTTGCGCCGCTACCGATGAACAATATGGCTTACTGCTATTCCTCTTTCTCAATCAGCAACGCTTCCAGCAGATCAAGATCGTGCAGCAGTTTCTGCATTGTCTCGTTGGAGATCTCCTGCGTGGCGCGCAGATGATAGACCTCGGCGCGCTCGGCGCGCAGCGCATTGAGGCGGAAACGACGCTCGAGATTTTCGGCAAATAGCGCCTGCTCAATATCGTTTTTCCCCTCCGCACGACGACGCAGGTTACCAATCACGCGCAGGCTGACCTCTTTCAGCAGCTCAGGATCGATGTTCTCTTCGGTGTCGCTCTCAAGACGCTGCTCCATTTTATGCAGGCTCTCAATCGCCACACCCGCCATCGCGGCACGCGCAAACTGAATCTCACGACGATGGCCGACCTTATCGATGCTTTCTACATCGCGCAGCAGAATCGGCAGCAGCACCACGCCAACCAGCAGCGACACCAGAATCACGCCGGTAGCGATGAAAACCAACTCATAGCGCGCCGGGAACGGATCGCCGTTGCTCAGGAACAGCGGAATCGACAGCACACCGGCCAAGGTAATGGCACCGCGCACGCCGGCAAAAGAAGCAATCAGCAATTCACGCAGTGAGTAGTTGGTAAACTCCAGCGGCTTCTTCTTCAGCAGACGCATGCTGGTGCGCTTCATGATCCACAACCAACCGAAACGCACCACCATCAGCGCGGCGTACACCAACAGAACGTCGGTAAACAGCATCCACAGTTCCACGTTAGGATCGGCTTGCGCCTGCGCAATCGAGGTGGAAAGGATGTCGGGCAGCTGCAGGCCGAGCATCAGGAACACCATGCCGTTGAACACGAACTCCAGCATCTGCCAAACGCTGTTCGCGCGCAGACGCATCGCCAGCGGTGCCTGGCGGATAATGCCGGAACGCGTAATGGTCATACCGGCGGCGACGGCGGCGAGAATGCCCGATACGCCAAGGTGTTCCGCAATCAGGTACGAGGCGAACGGTAACAGCAGCAGCAGCACGGTCTGTGTTGCCGGGTCATCCCCGCTCCAGCGGCTCAGCAGACGCAGCGAGCGGCCATACAGCCAGCATATCGCCACACCAGCGACCAAACCGCCGACCGCCACTTTGAGAAACTCAACGCTGGCGCCGCCCCACGTAAACACCATGGTGCCCATCGCCACCGCGACGGCAAACTTCAGCGATACCAGGCCCGACGCGTCGTTCATCAGGGCTTCGCCCTGCACAATCGACATAATTTTTTTCGGGATGCGTCCTTCACCGACAATGCCGGACAGCGCCACGGCATCGGTTGGCGAAAGCACCGCCGCCAGCGCGAAGGCGGGAATCAGCGGAATCCCTGGCACCAGCCAGTAAATCAGGTAGCCAATCCCGACCACCGTGATCAGCACCAGAACCAGCGCCAGCCCCATGATTTCGCGACCGTGATGCAGGAACTCGTTTATCGGCGTTTTCCAGCCATCCGCAAACAGCAGCGGCGGAATGAACAGCACGAGGAACAGTTCCGGATCAAAATCGACATGCAGGCCGAAGACGGGAAATGCGAGCAGTGCACCGGCGGCAATTTGCACCAGCGGCAGGGGAATTTGAAACGGCAGAATACGTGCCGCCACGCTGGAGAGTGAAACCACCAGCGTCATGATGAGAATAGTAAAGAAGATTTCCATGCTTTCCTTAGGCGAATCAATTTCATTAAAGCGATGTTGTTGCGTGGGAAAGTGTAAAACAAAACGCCGCACAGCGGAGCAACCCGATGTGCGGCGTGATGCAGAAAGCGAATAATCCTGGAATTATTCAACTTTCAGGTCAGATGGCCCAGCCACCGGCATAGAACGCGACCAGCGCGACAGCAATCACCACGGTGCCCACGTTCAGCTTGCGCCACTCACCGGCAAACAGGCGTCCAATCACCAGTGAAGCGAAGCCGAGCATGATGCCGGTGACGATGTTGCAGGTCAGCACGATGAACACGGCGGTCAGCAAGCCGGACATCGCATCAACAAAATCGTTGAAGTCGATTTTTGCCACGTTACTCAGCATCAGCAAGCCAACGTACATCAGCGCCGGCGCGGTCGCGTAAGCCGGAACCAGATAGGCCAGCGGCGACATAAACAGGATCACCAGAAACAGCAAACCCACCACAATCGCCGTCAGACCGGTTTTACCACCCGCCGCCGTGCCCGCCGCCGATTCGATATAGACCGCAGCTGGCGAAGCGCCGACCAAGCCGGCGAACAGGCTGCTGACGGAATCGGTGGTTAACGCACGACCGCCGTTGATGATCTGCCCCTCTTTATCCAGCAGATTCGCCTGCCCCGCGACCGCGCGGATGGTACCGGTGGCATCAAAGACGGCGGTCATCACCAGCGCCAGCACGCTTGGCAACACCACCGGTTGCAGCGCACCCATGATATCGAGGCTAAACATCGCTGATTGCCCGTTAGCATCCTTCAGGCTCGGCATGGCAAACAGACCTTGATAGGTCACCGCCGGATCGAAAATCAGGCCGAGAATCGAGATGGCGATGATGGTCAGCAGAATGCCGCCCGGCACGCGGCGTTTTTCCAGACCAAAAATCGCCGCCAGTCCCACCAGCGACATGATCACCGGGAACGAAGCGAATTGACCCAACGCCACCGGCAAGCCCGGAGCCGGATTTTTCACCACCAAACCAATGCCGTCAGCGGCGATCAGCAGCAGGAACAAGCCGATACCTACGCCGGTGCCATGCGCCACGCCCATTGGTAAGTTGCGCAGTATCCATGCGCGGATGCCGGTGACCGAAATCAGCGTGAACAGCAAGCCCATCAGGAACACCGCACCAAGCGCCACCGGCACGCTAATGTGCTGGCCGAGCACCAGGCTGAACGCGGTGAAGGCGGTCAGCGAGATGGCGCAACCAATCGCCATCGGCAGATTGGCCCACAAACCCATGATGATCGATCCAAAACTGGCGACCAGACAGGTAGCGACGAACACCGCCGTTGGCGAGAAGCCCGCTTTGCCCAGCATGCCGGGCACCACGATGACGGAGTACACCATCGCCAGAAACGTTGTCAGACCCGCCAATACTTCCTGACGCACGCTGCTGCCGCGTGCAGAGATATTGAACCAGGCGTCCAGTTTTCCACTGGCCGGGCGCGATTCGCCAGACATAATTCTTCCTCAATTTTTTTGTGATGTGAGTCGCCGCGCGGCGCACGTTTGCCGTTCCCTGATGGCGGTTTTTCATGATGAAAATCCAGGCAAACGTTTACGTCGCCGCGTATTCCAGGCCGTAAAGGGGGACGCGGAAAAAAGGCAAACGATTATCTGGCGTTTGCCCTGGGGTTTTCAACTCTTAATCACGGGTATTGCAGGATAAATCCAGGCAACTCACCCCGCCAGGCCGCCAATTATGGCGGCCTGGCTGAACTCAGCGGCTTAACTCAATCGCGCCGCCCTGCTGGATCGCCCGTTGCCAGGCCGCGCGCTGCTGCATGGTTTCCAGCCAGCGGGCGGTGGCGGGCGTATCGCGTAGGGAACCACGCAGTTGCAGCGCCAGCAGCGGGAAGCTCATCTGCACATCGGCGATGCTAAAACGTGAACCGGCAAAAAACGCATGCTGCGTGAGATGCTCTTCAATTACCCGACCATGTAGAGCCAGCTGTTTATTCAGCCAGGCTTTCTGAATCCCTTTGCTCAGGGCGATGCCGGCCGGGCGCAGCAGCCACGGCACCGGCTTTTTGCCAAACTGCGCAAACACCAGTTTCATTACCAGTAATGGCATCAGCGAACCTTCAGCGTAATGCAGCCAGTAACGAGCCTGAATCTGCTCATCTTCATGACTCAACGTCAGCTGATGCTCACTGTCGTACTTCAGTTGCAGGTATTCGAGAATTGCGCCTGATTCGGCAATCACGCGATTACCGTCGGTGATCACCGGGGATTTGCCCAGCGGATGCACTTTCTTTAGGGAATCGGGTGCCAGCAGGCTGTTTTCACGCTGATAGCGTTTGATTTGGTAAGGCACCGCGAGCTCTTCCAGTAGCCATAACACGCGATGCGAACGGGAGTTTTCCAGATGGTGAACGGTGATCATACGGTTTCCTTGCCGGTAAAAGTGTTCCGCCAAGTATAGTCGATCAGCGTTTTTGCTCGTCCTGTTCCGGATCGAGTAACACCGCGCCCGAACCTTGCTCGCCCAACCGGTCACCGGGATTGCGCAGCGGGCAATCGCGCATCGATAAACAGCCGCAGCCAATGCAACCATCAAGATCGTTACGCAAGCGCGTGAGGGTTTCGATGCGTTTATCCAGCTCCTCGCGCCAGTGCTGCGTCAGCGCGTCCCACTCTTGTGTCGACATCCGTTTATTAGCCGGCACATGCGTCAGGCTGTCGCTCACCGTCGCCAGCGGAATGCCAATGCGTTGTGCAATTTTGATGATGGCAACGCGACGCAGCACGTCACGGCTGTAGCGACGTTGGTTGCCGCCGTTGCGCGAGCTACAGATCAATCCTTTGGTCTCATAGAAGTGCAGTGCCGACACCGCCACGCCGCTGCGCTTCGCCACTTCGCCCGGCGTCAAAACCGGCTTCGGGTAATTGCGTTCTTTTTTCATTTAGGGCCTTTACCTCAAGTTAACTTGAGGAATTATACTCGCACCCCAGCAAAACTTCGAATTTCTTACCAGGCAAAAAACATCAGAAGGATGAGGCTATGATGCAACAGGAAATCATTCATTCGCTGTCCAACTGGATCGATCAGAATCTGGATAAAGCGCTGTCAATTGATGAAGTCGCGGCAAAATCAGGTTACTCAAAATGGCATCTGCAGCGTATGTTCCGTGCCGTCACGAAACAAACGCTGGGTGGCTATATTCGCGAACGTCGTCTGACGCTGGCCGCTGAGGCGCTGCGTCAAACCCAGCGTCCGGTGTTCGATATCGCGATGCAATACGGTTATGACTCGCAGCAGACGTTCTCGCGCGTGTTCCGCCGTCAGTTCTCGCAAACGCCCACCGCTTATCGTCACACCATGCGTCGTCAGGCGATGATTCAGCGTCCGCGTTTGCTCAGTTTTGACTGTGCAGACAACAACATGACCAGTTTTGCCCAGCGAACCACCGGCGAGTGCTGCCCGGTTAGCTAACCCTTTCTGCGCGCCCCTTGCGGGCGCACCTCGCTTTTCCTGCCTGTTTTTTCCTCAGTTCGATAAAAATCTTTCTACCTGACCCGGTATAAATTTTGTTCAAAATTTAAAATCGAGTGATATAATGTGAGCCAAGTCACACTTTCCTGTCTTCAGTAAGACGGCCAGAAGGACTTCCCTGACCTTCCTTCTCAGCCGCCAGTGATGTCGATTGAATGTCGGGGATATCACTGATTCTAAGAGGTTTTTGCAGATGGCCACCCTAACCACCAGTTTGATTGTAATGCGCTGGGAACTCCTGAGTGCGGTAATGATGTTTTTCGCCAGCACCATGAAAATTCGACTGCGTCAGAACAGTCACCACGTGATGGCGCTGCTGTGCGGTGGCATCGGCGTTGGCATGTCATGCTGGTTTGTTACTGGCCTACTCGGTATCACGCTGAGCATGGAGAATCTGCATAACTTTATGGAAATCTCCAAAAACGCCTTTATCGAAGTGATGAGCCAGACGCCAACCGATTGGCCAATGCCTTAATCGCCGCCAATAAAAAACCCCGCCGAAGCGGGGTTTTTTATTTTGCTGTGTGATTCTAAATTTTCTTCAATACGGCCGGAATGGTCACTTCCGCCACCGTGATGCCCGGTATCTTCGTACCGCGGCGATCCTGAATCCACATATCACCCATCATTTGATTTAGCCCGCGATCCAGACCGGTCACCAAACCCGCGCCCGGCGTGAAGGTTAATTCGCCGAAGTAGATCTGCTCGTTATCGATGTACCAATCCACGCGCACATAATCGAAATCGCTCGCCAGCTTTTTACTCAACGCCAACGCGTGCTGCAACGAGGCCATTTGCGGCGTCACATCCAGGCCGGTATCACGAATTTTGTGATACGCCTCGTTGAGGTTGTTGACGTAGAAGTTCATCGACAACAGCGGATTGCAGCGGTTGTAGATCACCTGCAGCACATACTCAAAGCTGCCGTCGCGCTTGTTGAACATGTGGAACTTGTAGTCAATTGGTGCCGATTTACCATCGCCAATGTACTGCTCCACCAGAATGCGTGGCTTGATGTAGCGATAGTGAATCTCGCGCGCTTCGTTGGCGAAATCGGTCTTCAACCAGCGATGGCAATCGTTGATAATCTGCTGCTTCTTCAACGCATCCGGCTCTTCCAGCAGGATCTCCACCATGTTGGAGGCGTGATTCGGCTTGATAACGGTATTTTTCCAGCTCGGCAGCGTGTGCAATGAGCTGGGATCGCTGGTCTCGTAAACCAGCGGGATCAGGTATTCGCTGCCCACTTTCTCGGCGATATATTCACGCACCGAATATTTGTCCGACAGACGACCATAAATCTGATAATCGCCATGGATGAATTTGCGATACAGCACCTTCTCGTTAAACACTTTCGGCTCGCGCAGATTAGGCAATTTGCGGAACTTGTGAAAATAGTAGATACGATCCTGGTATGCCCAGGGCATCTTCTTGATGAAGTACTGAACGCTTCTTCTGAGTTCATCTTTCAACTTGAGCATATCTGACCTCATTTGTAGGTTTTGTAGTTGAGTGAGGAAACCTGGATTTTTTGGATGACGCCGTTTTTGAAGAAGTAATTCATTACGGTAAGAGACAGCAATTCTGAGATGAAAACGCTCCATGCGGCACCCATGATGCCGTAGCTCTGGATCAGCCACCACGACAGCGGCAAGCTGATGACCATCAGGCAAACGATTTTCTTCAACAGATAATTAAACCCGCCTTCTTTGACCATGTAGCGATACGCTACGGTCCCCATCGCCGAAAAGCAGGTTGCTAACGACAACAACGTAATGAGACTTCCTGACTGTGTGTACTCGTGACCATATAAAGCGATGATGATTTTTTCGCCGTACATCGCGATCACCGCTAACAACAACAATGAAACACCCATGACATAACCATTAAGCCGTGCTGTCAGCTTGATGGCGGTTTCTCCACGCTCACGGAAGATTTCCGAAAAGCAGGAAGTGATGATGGCGACCGGGATAAAAATCCAGGAGGCCGAAATGGTATTGGCGGCGGCGAACAAACCAAGATCGCGCGCTGAGGCGATGCCTGCCAGGAACATCTGTGCCGCTTTCACCTGCACCGAGATAAAGATGCTGGAGATGGCCAGCGGCAATCCGGCGTACAGCAAATAGCGCAGATAGGTGTTGCGCTTATCCTGCGGCGGCGCCACATCCTGATTTTCGCGATAAAAGTTAAAACGCTTAATGACGTACGGCACCAACGTGACGGCGACAATCGAAACGGTCAGCCATAGCGGATTGAGGTGCAGCCAGGCAATGGCGAAACTTAAGCTGAAGCCCAGCAGCAATCCGACAGAGTTGGCGATGGTATTCAGCCGCGACGCTAAGCGCGCATTGTTGTAGACACTGAAGGTGTCCTGCGTCACGAAAACCGAAGAGATAAACGAGGCCAGTGCAAAAGCGAGGAAGTTTTCCTGCATGTTGTACCAGACCCAAATCAAGACGGGCAGCGATGTAAGCAACAGTAAAACCATGCGCATGTTGCGCGCTACGGTCATCAGGCGCAGCCCTTTCGGTGCACTCTTACTGATACGTTTAAACAGAATGGTTTCCGTACCGAAAATCGCCACGGTCTGCACCATGGAAAACAGTGAGGTCGAAAACGCCATTTGGCCAAAGATGGTTGGACCAAAGGATTTTGCCACGTAGGAGGTCACAAATATGACGCCGAACACGGAGACGATCTTTTCAGACATCATCCAGGCGGCATTCGACATTACGCTCAATTTCATTGACTGATCCTTAGTATTACGAACTACAACAACTTTCGGTACAACGTCCTTGAAATGAATTAACAAGCGCTCAGTGGGCCTGACTTAATTTATTAACTTCAAACCAAACTGGTCCGAAAAATGAGACTCGCGTCAGCAATTAGGAATTATATTCAGGAAAATTCCGATTATATCCGGTGCGAAACTCGGTGGATGTAAACGATTTCAGCCTAAATTCTAAGCAAAAGTTTACTGGCATACCCTGACATTTCTGCAAGTGGTTTATGCCGATTTTCCAATGAATGTAGTATTTTTCTGCATTTGGGATGGAGAGAATTTATATCAAAAACCTAAAGCCAGGAAGGCGTTCAATGCCATTCGGAATAAAATAAGATTTATCCCATGATGATATTTCTTCTAAATATCTTAATTTAACCCTCGCAATTCAAATCGCGCACTTTAATACTGCATTAATAGTGTTTTTGCAGTGCCAGATATTAATACAGTAATTCTCATCCACTAATTGATAAGAAAGGTAATAGCATTTATGAGAAAGTCACGATATAGCGAAGAGCAAATCACAAATGCCATTAAAGCTTCTGAAACGGGAGTGAAAGTCAGGGAGATTTGTGAGGAGCTTGGCATTTCCGAGGCCACTTTCTATAGCTGGAAGAAGAAGTTTTCTGGGCTCTCTTCCGAAGAAGGTAGAAAAATCAAGGAGCTGGAAGATCAGCTACTTAACCTCACGCGTGAGCTGCAATCACTGAGTTCCGATAAAGAGATGCTGCAAAGCGTATTGAAAAACTTCTTCACCACCAATGAAAAGCGTCAGGCGGTTAACTTTCTGCAAACGACATTCGACATAGGTACCCGTCGTAGCTGCCGTTTACTGGATATTAGCCGTAGCGTTTATCATTATCCTGCAGGTACAGATAATCGCTAATACCATTAAGGCCGATGTTATTTGACCTAATGCTGAGATTTGTTCTTACCAGAAGATATGAAGATCATTTAATACGGCGTTCACAACATAACAATTCGCACCAATTTTTCCTGATGAATACCATCGCGGAATTGCTTCCTTTTTTGCGGTAAAATAGATTCACATCAGCAAAAGTCTCTCTATTCAAGCCATTCTAACGAAGTCCAATCTCATTTCGGTGAGATTGGCGCTTCGATTATTACTTTACCAACATTAATCATCAGTCCTGAATGCGGATAGTTCTGTTAAGCATTAATGAACAACCGCGTGTAACCGCTCACACACAACCTCTGTTTTCATCTGGATCTGTTCTGAGATCGATTCGTCAATCGTTTGACGCGCGTAGACCATAATTCCCTCTTCTGTTGCCAGGAATAATCCTGATAACAAAGGTTACCCGCCCTAAACAATAACGGCCAAAAAGCGGGAAATAAGTTAAATTCCTGCACCCTATTCATCGCTACGCTTAATGGTTTTTTGCCAAAGGTTAATGGAATCTTTCTTAACATCTCTCGATTCCCTTAAGCAAAAAGTGGTTTTCAAGTGCCAATCTTCAGTGCCAAATGGCAATAAACGGTAGGTTAGATGCATGTTTTTGCGCGTTAATGCGTCGGTTTTTTCCGCTTTAGGGCCTGCGATAGCCAGGAAGATTGGAGATTCGTGAAGGTTCAGTAAGCCTTAATACGGTTAAACACTCATACGCCGGATGAAACGGTATGACTTTTTATGACAAATCAGCGCTAAAAAGAGGGCTGCAATTAGCCAAAATGTTATATCGATGGCCAAGTGAGCGCCTGAATGGGCGAAGAGGCGCGTGAAAAGGGTTAGTCAAATTCTTAAAATACAGCGTAGTACGCTGCCGAAATGATTTTTCAGCAGCGCTGATTTTGATGACCTATACCGCAGTGATGTGCGGCTGGGGTTTAATACGCATCGCGTAGATCACGCCAATAATCAAACAACCAATGCCAAGCGCGGTTAGCAGCGGCGGCCAGCTTTGTCGCCACAGGAATGTCCACAGCAAACCGGCTAAGGTTTCGAACACAATCAGCGGCCCCATGATCACCGTCGGCACGCGTTGGCTGGCCGCATTCCAGCAGAGCGTGCCCAACCATGAGCAAATCAGCCCGATACCTAACATTAATAATAGAAAGCGTTGCGGCTGCGGCCCGAATGGCAGCGCAAATGCAGGTTGCTGCCAGTGAAGCTGCACGCAGACTAATAGATAGAACACTATTGCCAGCGGCAGCGTCACCAAACCTTGTGCCGTCGCCCAGCTGGATGGCTTGTGCTGGGGATGCGCGCGTAACCATAAACCATTACGCAGCGGATACCATGTCCAGCATGCCACCGCCAGAACCGCTAACCCTAAACCGGTGAGATAGCGCGACCAATCAAAATCGGGGCCTTGCGTCTGGAGTTCGGCGGCATTCACGCAAGCCAGGCCCACAGCAATAATCAGCAACGCTGGCGTCAATTTACGCCACGGCAAGCGCCCTTCAAGATGGCCATAACAGAGATTGGCCGTCACGGTAATCACCACCGGCAAGGTGCCGATAATCATGGTAGAAATGGGCGCGCCGGTGCGTTGAATCGCGCTGGCGAGAAACGCGTAATAGAGCAAATTGCCAATCAGCGACAGCTTCAGCGCTTCAATCCAGTCTTTGCGCGCCAGCTGACGCAAACGACGGCGATCCAGCCAGGCAAGCGGCAACACCACCAAACCAAAGGCGACGTAGCGGCCGGCCGATTGCAAGGTGCCGGGATAATCCGGTATTAACAGCGGGCCCACAAAGATCAATCCCCACATCAGTCCCGCCGCCAGCGCAAACAGTATTCCAGCAAACATAAACTCTTCCTTTATATGCATTCCGCTGCAGTGTGACGCAGGTGGAGGCTAAAGGCTTGTAGCAGATTGCGGTTAGCGTGAAGGGAACACTTGTTTTTGATAGCGGCCCGGCGTGATGCCGTAGCGATGCGCGAAGGCGCGGGTGAGATGAGCCTGATCGGTAAGACCAACCGATGCCGCGACGGTTGCCGCACTGTCGCCGCGTGCCAGCTGCTGTTTTGCTGCGAACAGACGAAAAGCCATCAGCATTTGATGCGGCGTGACGTGGAAGTGTTGTTTAAAACTGCGCAGGAAATGCCACGGCGACAGTGATGCCAGCGCAGCAAGTTCTTCGAGGCGCACCGGTTCGGCGAGATTTTCACGCAAATAGCCTCTTACCGCATCAAAGCGATGTGCACCTTCGACAGGTCGCTGCTGTCCCTGACGCGCCAGCGGACGCATTAACTCCAGCAGTTCGAGCAAAATGCTTTCACGCTCCAGCGGGGTTTCCGCCTGCCACATCTGCGCCAGCAATTGAGAAAACGGCTGCGCCAGACGCGCATCGGTGCGCAGAGCATCGGTGAACCACCAATGACGATCGCCGGTCAGACGATCCATCTCCTGCGGATCGATATAGATCATGCGATAACGCCAGCCTTCGTCGCAGGCAGATTCACCGGTGTGCAGCTCGTCAGGATTCATCATCACCAGCGAATGCTGCGGCGCGGTGTAACTGGCGCCGCGATAGCGAAAGCGCTGGGCGCCCGATTCGATAGTGCCGATGCCAAAGGCTTCATGGGTATGCGGTTCAAAAGCGTAGCGGGAGATGTGCGCCTGATACAGCTCGATGCCCGGCAGCTCAGCGAAATGCTGAAACTGCGCACGATCTTGCTCACAAGGAAAGATTTCAGGAACCACCTTCACGACACACCTCCGGAATAAATCGCTTATAAGCATGCGCGGCAGTGGCGATAAATGCAAAGCGGATTTGCTTTACCTCGTTGCAAGTTCACCGGACACTGACAAGACTTAACAGGAGATAAAAATGGCTAATCGTGTGGTTGTGGTAGTGGATATGCAAAACGGCGTGCTGGCATCGCCGCGTTTTGATCGTGCCGGACGCTGCGAGCGGATCAATCAGTTAACCGCTGCGGCCGATCAGGTGATCTTCATCCAGCACGTTGGCCCAGGTTTAGAGGTCAATTCAGCAGGCTGGGCCATCGTCCCCGAGTTGCAGCAGCCGGCCAACGCCATCTTTGTCAATAAAACCGCCTGCGACAGTTTCTGGCAAACCGATCTCGCCGCTCAACTCGACCAACGCGGTATTAAAAGCTTCGTTATTTGCGGCTGCGCGACTGATTACTGTGTCGATACCACCATCAAAGTCGGCGCCAGCCTCGGCTATCACATCACCGTCGCCGCCGATGCGCATACCACCGCCGACCGCACCTATGTTTCCGCGCAGCAGCAAATCAATCAGCACAACGAAGTGTGGGCCGATTTGATTATGCCGGGCAACCCGGTGCTGGTACGTGAGACGGAAGCGTTATTGCGGGAATGGCGACCGCATTAAGGGTTCTGCTATTGAAGTGCTTGGCTGCTGTCAGCTATACAAATAGCTATTTCTCTACTGAGGCTAGAGCATGAAGGTCATATGTATTCGAGTGCCTGATAACTTCAAAAAACGAAGCCCAGGATTCAGTATTATTGCGGATCAAAGATGTTTTTCCCGGAAAGTGAATACGGTAGTGCAATTCTTTGGTGGTAATAAAGAAGCTGCTTACCAATGGATGTACAGCCCAGTGAAAGCTCTGGGATCTATCTCTCCACTATCTTTATTTACGAATGAAAACGGAATAATGGATATTGAGGACTTGATTGGGCGTTTAGAACACGGCGTATTTACATAAAGGTATATTTATCAATATATTAAACATGTATTTTCAACTAAAAAATTTTCAGTAGTCACCTCCATGCTTTGACCATACTTGCACAATAGTGACGGACGCGCAGCTTCTGCGGGTGCGTAAGGGCTATCCGCAGCGCTGAAGTGAAAGCGTTGGGCCAGGAGACAGCCGCAGGATGCGGCTGTCAGTTCGGGCCGGGCAGGAAGCCCGATCCCGAACGGTCCGTCGGCACAATGCTGGAACTGAAGGCACCGCGTAAGCGGCGCGAGGACTGCCCAGCAACAGCAGAAGCTGCGCGTCCCGCACAAAGGACAAAAAAATGCCACTCCTCGCGGAATGGCATTTCTGGATTCGATAACGTCCGGCCTGAGATAGCTCAGGCGGAATATCAGAACGGAATATCGTCGTCAAAATCCATTGGTGGTTCGTTATTGGCTGGCGCGCTCTGCTGCTGTGGACGCTGCTGCGCACCGCCGCTGAACTGGTTGCCACCGCCCTGCGGCTGCTGTTGTGGCTGCTGTGGCTGGCCCCAACCGTTATTATTGCCGCCGCCCTGGCCGCCCGCCGGTGCGCCACCTGCGTTCGCGCCCTGCTGACGTCCGCCCAGCATCTGCATGGTGCCGCCAACGTTAACCACCACTTCAGTGGTGTATTTTTCCTGGCCGGCTTGATCGGTCCATTTGCGGGTACGCAGCTGACCTTCGATGTAAACCTGAGAACCTTTACGCAGGTATTCGCCAGCCACTTCCGCCAGCTTGCCGAACAGCACAACGCGGTGCCATTCCGTGATCTCTTTGTTTTCACCGGTTGTCTTATCGCGCCAGCTTTCTGACGTGGCCAGCGTAATGTTGGCTACCGCGCCACCATTTGGCATGTAGCGCACTTCCGGATCCTGACCCAGATTCCCGACTAGAATCACTTTGTTTACGCCACGACTGGCCATGTTGCTGTCTCCCGATGAGTTGATGCTAAAAGTCTAAGTGAAAAATTGTATCACGTCACATTGGCGTGTGCCCACTTTAGAGCGGGATTCCAAAATTTATCGGCGGACAGAATAGCAAAAACACTGGATATTTATTCAGTTTATTTTTTGTGCCATAATGGACCGTTTCTGCTGGTCGTGCTGGCAAGGCATGGCGAGTGTTGTTCAATCCGGGAAAGGTGAATGGATAAGATCGAAGTCCGCGGTGCTCGCACCCATAATTTGAAGAACATCAACCTGATCATCCCTCGCGATAAGCTCATTGTGGTCACCGGTCTGTCAGGTTCCGGTAAGTCTTCGCTGGCGTTTGATACGCTGTATGCGGAAGGCCAGCGTCGCTATGTCGAGTCGCTTTCGGCCTATGCGCGCCAGTTTCTTTCATTAATGGAGAAACCGGACGTTGACCATATTGAAGGTCTTTCGCCCGCCATCTCCATTGAGCAGAAATCGACTTCGCATAACCCGCGTTCCACTGTCGGCACCATTACCGAAATTCACGACTACCTGCGCCTGCTGTTCGCGCGCGTGGGTGAACCGCGCTGTCCGGATCATGACGTTCCTCTGGCAGCGCAAACCGTGAGTCAGATGGTCGATCAGGTGCTGTCGCAGGAAGAAGGCCGTCGTCTGATGCTGCTGGCACCGGTGGTGAAAGATCGCAAAGGCGAACACACCAAAACGCTGGAAAACCTCGCCGCGCAGGGCTATATCCGTGCGCGTATCGATGGTGAAGTGTGCGATCTGTCGGATCCACCGAAGCTGGAGTTACAGAAGAAGCACACCATCGAAGTGGTGATTGACCGCTTCCGCGTGCGCGAGGATCTGGCAACGCGTCTGGCCGAATCCTTTGAGACCACGCTGGAACTGAGCGGTGGCACCGCGATCGTCGCCGATATGGACGATACCAGCGCCGAAGAGATGCTGTTCTCGGCCAACTTTGCCTGCCCAATCTGTGGCTACAGCATGCGTGAACTCGAACCGCGCCTGTTCTCGTTCAACAACCCGGCCGGCGCCTGCCCGACCTGCGATGGCCTGGGCGTGCAGCAATATTTTGATCCCGATCGAGTGGTGCAGAACCCCGAGCTGTCGCTGGCCGGAGGCGCCATCCGCGGCTGGGATCGCCGTAACTTCTACTACTTCCAGATGCTGCGCTCGCTGGCAGAGCATCTGCAATTCGATGTTGAAGCTCCGTTTAACAGCCTGAGCGACAAAGCGCGCGAAGTGATTCTGTACGGTTCCGGCAAAGAGAATATCGAATTCAAATACATCAACGATCGCGGTGACACCTCAGTGCGCCGCCATCCGTTTGAAGGCGTGCTGCACAACATGGAGCGCCGTTATAAAGAGACGGAATCCAACGCGGTGCGCGAAGAGCTGGCGAAATTTATCAGCAACCGTGCCTGCGCCAGCTGTGAAGGTACGCGTCTGCGTCGTGAAGCGCGTCATGTTTTTGTTGAAGACACCAACCTGCCGACCATCTCAGAAATGAGCATCGGTCATGCGATGGATTTCTTCGCCAACATGAAGCTGAGCGGCCAGCGTGCGCAGATTGCGGAAAAAATCCTGAAGGAGATTGGCGATCGCCTGAGCTTCCTGGTGAATGTCGGCCTGAATTACCTGTCGATGTCACGCTCGGCGGAAACGCTCTCCGGCGGTGAAGCGCAGCGTATTCGTCTGGCCAGCCAGATTGGTGCCGGTTTGGTCGGCGTGATGTACGTGCTGGATGAACCCTCAATCGGCCTTCACCAGCGCGACAACGAACGCCTGCTTGGCACGCTGATTCACCTGCGCGATCTCGGTAACACGGTGATTGTGGTGGAGCACGATGAAGATGCGATTCGTGCCGCTGACCATGTGATCGATATCGGCCCAGGCGCGGGCGTGCACGGTGGTCAGGTGGTTGCCGAAGGTGATGTGCACGCGATCATGGCGAATGAAAATTCCCTGACCGGCCAGTTCCTTAGCGGCAAACGCGAGATTGCGATTCCCCAAGAGCGCGTCAAAGGCGATCCAGCCAAAGTGCTGAAACTCACCGGTGCGCGCGGTAACAACCTCAAAGATGTCACGCTGACGATTCCGGTCGGCTTATTTACCTGCATCACCGGCGTGTCCGGATCGGGTAAATCGACGCTGATCAACGATACGCTGTTCCCGATTGCGCAGCGCCAGCTCAACGGCGCGACCACCATCGAAGCCGCGCCTTATCGTGAGATCGCCGGTCTGGAGCATTTCGATAAAGTGATCGATATCGATCAGAGCCCGATCGGTCGCACACCGCGTTCGAATCCCGCGACCTACACCGGCATTTTCACTCCGGTGCGTGAACTGTTCGCCGGCGTGCCGGAAGCGCGTTCACGCGGCTACAATCCGGGGCGCTTCAGCTTCAACGTGCGCGGCGGACGCTGCGAAGCCTGTCAGGGTGACGGCGTGATCAAGGTAGAGATGCACTTTCTGCCCGACATCTACGTGCCGTGCGACCAGTGCAAAGGCAAACGCTATAACCGTGAAACGCTGGAGATTAAATACAAAGGCAAGAGCATCCACGAAGTGCTGGATATGACCATCGAAGAAGCCCGCGAATTTTTTGATGCGGTGCCAGCGCTGGCGCGTAAGCTGCAAACGCTGGTCGATGTCGGCCTGTCGTATATCCGTCTGGGCCAGTCAGCTACCACGCTTTCTGGTGGTGAAGCGCAGCGCGTCAAGCTGGCGCGTGAGCTGTCAAAACGCGGCACCGGCCAGACGCTCTATATCCTCGATGAGCCGACCACCGGCCTGCACTTTGCGGATATTCAGCAGTTACTGGAAGTGCTGCATCAGCTGCGCGATCAGGGCAACACCATCGTGGTGATTGAGCACAACCTCGACGTGGTGAAAACCGCAGACTGGATTGTCGATCTCGGCCCGGAAGGCGGCAGCGGCGGCGGTGAAATCCTGGTGTCCGGCACGCCAGAAACGGTGGCGGAGTGTGAAAAATCACACACGGCGCGTTTCCTTAAGCCAATGTTGAAGAAGTAAATTTCTCTCAGGCCCGCCATTGCGGGCCTGTTTTTTCTGTCGGATTCCGCAACGAAATGCAGGAACAGGCAAGAATCAGACAACTTCAGGCATATACGCATTCCCCCCTGCTGACTATCCTTACAACGTTCCTTTTGGCGTCCCTTACGCCCTTTATCCCTTCAGTACGCTGAACGGGATCCCGCATAGAAATCACGACACATCCTACTGGAGACACCATGAATATTACGCATGCCTATGCCGCACAGGACGCGAAAGCAAAACTCGCCCCGTTCGATTTTAAGCCACGCGAACTGCGCGCTCATGATGTGCAGATTGAAGTGTTGTACTGCGGCGTCTGCCACTCGGACCTGCATACCGCGCGCAACGAATGGCGCAACACCATTTTTCCTGTGGTGCCTGGCCATGAGATTGTCGGTCGCGTGACGGCCGTTGGCGCTCACACCCACAACTACAAAGTGGGCGATTTGGTCGGTGTTGGTTGTATGGTTGATTCCTGCCGCAGCTGTCCAAGCTGTCAGGAAGGGCTGGAGCAGTATTGCGAAAATGGCTTCGTTGGCACCTATAACGGCGAAGACCGTGAAACCGGCGCAATCACTTACGGCGGTTACTCCACCAGCATGGTAGTAGATGAAAGCTTCGTGCTGCGCGTACCAGAAAATCTCGATCTGGCGGGCGTTGCGCCACTGCTGTGTGCCGGTATCACCACTTACTCACCGCTGCGCCACTGGAATGTCGGTCCGGGTAAAAAAGTCGGTATCGTCGGTTTGGGCGGCCTTGGTCACATGGGCGTGAAGCTAGCTCATGCGATGGGCGCACATGTGGTGCTGTTCACCACGTCACCGTCAAAAATTGAAGATGGTAAACGTCTGGGCGCTGATGAAGTGGTGATCTCGAAAGATGCCGACCAAATGGCCGCACACACCAACAGCTTCGACTTCATCCTGAACACCGTTGCAGCGCAGCACGATCTCAACCCGTTCATCGCCCTGCTGAAGCGTGATGGCAACATGACGCTGGTCGGCGCGCCGGAGCACGATCACCCGGCACCGCAGGTCTTCAACCTGATCTTCAAACGTCGCAGCATCGCCGGTTCACTGATTGGCGGCATCGCGGAAACCCAGGAAATGCTGGATTTCTGCGGCAAGCACGGTATCACTTCAGATATCGAACTGATCGCGATGAATCAAATCAACGAAGCCTACGAACGTATGCTGAAAAGCGACGTGAAATACCGCTTCGTGATTGATATTAATACCCTGCGTGAGGAATCTGCGGCTTAATTCGCCTCAGTGTTCATCATGGTTGACGCCCGCCGCGCGCGTGGCGTCAGCCTGTTGCCAGGAAGCATCCACCAGATAGTAAATCTGCGAATCTTTTAGCGAACCATCCAGCCACAGCGTGCTCCAGTGCGACTTATTTAAATGTTCGCTGGGAAACACATCGTTGTGCTCCTCACGTAACAATTCCGCTAGCGCAGGCGTGGCTTTCAGCGACAAGGCCGGACGCCCTTTTACCTCATAAAGCATGGCAAACAGCACACCTTCACTTTTAATCTGCGTCGCCTGCCAGCACTCTTTAAAGCTTTGCTCCGCGCCCGGCTTGCTCATGCAGTACGTCAGTAAATCCGAAGTATTCATCTTTTATTCCCCTTGTAAGGTTGCCACGATACGCCGCGCACCGCCCTGCACCCGATGTTCACCCAACCAGATTCCCTGCCACGTACCTAACATCAGACGACCGCGGTTAACCGGAATCAGCAGCGAAACGCCGAGCAGTGACGATTTGATGTGTGCCGGCATGTCGTCAGCCCCTTCGTAATCGTGCTGATAAGGCGCACTTTCCGGAACATGGCGTAAGAAATGCTGCTCCATATCGCTGCGCACGGTGGGATCGCAATTCTCATTAAGCGTTAACGACGCCGAGGTGTGTTGCAGCAGCAGATGCAGTTGGCCGACGCGCACATCGGATAAGCCATGAAGCTGGCCGACAATCTCGTCGGTGATCAGATGAAAGCCGCGCGCTTTGGCGCCAAGCGTAAGCGTTTGTTGATGCCACATGCCAGAATCCTAAAAGTAATTACACCGTTTAAGTGTGCAGCATGTCGGCGAAAGGTAAACCCTGAAGAGAGGAAAAAACGGCAGAGCGTGAACTCTGCCGACTGAAGGTTAGTCGCTCAGCTTAGCGGCCATGGTTTTGATGCTGCCCACATCATCTTTAGTGATCGCAGCCAGACGTTCGCCATACTCTTTATCAGCCTTGTAGAAGTACGACAACATAATGGCGCGGCTCTGCACATCCACACCTTTCAGCGCGCCACCCAGAGAATTGATCAGATCGGTTTTCTCTTTGTCATTGAAGGAACGATACAGATCGCCCGCCTGCTTAAAGTTCTGCGTTTTAGCAATCATCGCCTGCTGCGTGGTGCCGCTCAGCGGGCTGTGGCTGTATCGGGCGCTCTGCGGCTCTTCGCGTGGATAGACACGGCTTGGCTGATAGTTGACGCCATGATCGTCAGCCTTGCCGCTGTTCATTGCGCCGTCCTGATTACCGTTGCTCACCGGCACGCGCGGCGCGTTGATCGGCAACGTCAGGCCATTGGCGCCCAAACGGTGCATCTGGGTATCGGCGTAAGAGAACAAACGACCTTGCAGCAAGCGATCTTCCGATGGCTCAATGCCCGGAACCAGATTCGATGGCGCCATCGCCACCTGCTCGGTTTCCTGGAAGAAATTATCCACGTTGCGGTTCAATTCCATCTGGCCGACTTTCACTTCTGCGATACCCGGCCAGATTTTGGTAGCGTCCAGCGGGTTGAAGTCGAACTTATCCAGATCGCTGGCTTTGATGGTTTGAATATAGAGATCCCATTTCGGGAAGTCTTTGTTGTTGATCGATGCCACTAAATCTTCTGTCATGTGGCTGAAAGTGCTGCTCTGAATAGCCGCCACTTCGCCTGGATCGAGATTTTTCTCGCCCTGCAGGGTTTTCCAGTGGAATTTCACGTAGTGCACTTCACCTTTGGCGTTGACGAACTTATAGGCGTGCACGCTGTTGCCATCCATCTGGCGATAGTTTGCTGGCGTCCCCATGTTGGAGAACAGCATGGTCAGGCCGTGCGTGGCTTCCGGTACGTGAGAGAAGAAATCAAAGGTGCGCGCGTCGTTGCCAAGATTGGTGCGTGGATCAGGCTTAAAGGCATGCACCATGTCCGGGAATTTAATCGCGTCGCGGATGAAGAATACCGGCAGGTTGTTACCCACTAAATCCCAGTTGCCCTGGCTGGTGTAAAACTTGGTGGCAAAACCGCGTGGATCGCGCAGCGTTTCCGGTGAATGTTTGCTGTGCACCACGGATGAGAAGCGCACAAATACTGGCGTCACGCTGCCTGGTTTAAAGACTTCGGCAATGGTTAAGTCGCTAATATCTTTGCTGGCGCGGAACTCGCCGTGCGCGCCGGTACCGCGTGCATGTACCACGCGCTCTGGGATGCGTTCTCGGTCAAAGCGTTGCAGCTTTTGGATCAGCTGCACATCTTGCAGTAACACTGCGCCATTTTCGCCTGCGGTTTGTGAGTTCTGGTTATCGCCGACGGGTGCGCCGTTATCACGCGTTAAAGCGGTGCTGTAAACCGGAAGGGAAAAGGCTAAGGCTAATACACAAGCGAGGGGTTTGACTGCAAAAGAGTAAGCGGTCCGGGTCATAAGCGTGCTTCCTTGTGAGTTTAAATATGCGACTACATTGCCGCTCTCGCGCCGTTTCAGGCTGGAGGATATTTACACTCATGGGGAGAAGCGCTAACGAGACCAGTCCGGTTTATAGTTAAAAAAAGTTATAAATAAAAAACCGCCAAACCATGTTGGCGGTTTTTTGTGGCGCGCCGTCGCAGTGAAGTTACATCACCGCAGCAAACGCCTCAGCAACCTGGTTGACGTTACGGCTGTTCAGGCCGGCAACGCACATGCGGCCGCTGGCGATCAGATACACGCCAAACTCATCACGCAGACGGTCAACCTGCTGCGCGCTCAAGCCGGTATAGCTGAACATGCCACGCTGTTTCAGCAGGTAATCAAAGTTTTGTCCCGGCAGTTTGGTACTCAATACTTCAACCAATGCCTGACGCATGTCGATGATGCGCAGACGCATCGCTTCGACTTCTGCCAGCCAGTTGTTGAGCAGCGCTTCGTCGTTCAGCACGCAGGAAACCACCTGCGCACCGAAGTTTGGCGGGCTGGAGTAATTGCGGCGCACGGTGGCTTTCAGCTGGCCCAGCACACGAGCGGACTCTTCCGCGCTATCGCAGACAATAGACAGGCCGCCAACGCGCTCGCCGTATAGCGAGAAAATCTTGGAGAACGAGTTGCTGACCAGCGCAGGCAGACCCGCTGCCGCAATCGCGCGAATCGCATAAGCATCCGCTTCCATGCCCGCGCCAAAGCCCTGATAAGCGATATCGAGGAACGGAATCAGCTCCTGCGCTTTCAGTACTTCGGTGGTTTCATCCCACTGTGCGTTGGTGAGATCGGCGCCGGTTGGGTTATGGCAGCACGGGTGCAGCAGCACGATGGATTGCTTCGGCAAGGTTTTCAGTTTGGCGATGAACGCATCAAACTTCACGCCGTTGGTTTCCGCGTCATACCACGGATAGGTATTCACCTCGAAACCGGCACCGTTGAAGATTGCGACGTGGTTTTCCCACGTCGGATCGCTCACCCACACGTTGGACGCCGGGAAGTAACGCTTGAGGAAATCAGCACCGACTTTCAGCGCGCCTGAGCCGCCCAACGTCTGGATGGACGCAATGCGGCCCGCTTGCAGCATCGGATGTTGTTTACCGAACAGCAGCGGCGCAATGGCGTTACGGTAAGCGTTCAGACCTTCCATCGGCAGATACAGCGACGCCTGATGCGGCTGCGCCTGCAGGCGCTCTTCTGCTGCGGCGACCGCCTGCAGCTGAGGAATGATGCCCGCTTCGTTGTAATAGAGACCAATGCTTAGGTTTACTTTGTTATCGCGCGGATCTTGTTTGAAGGTTTCCATCAACGACAGAATCGGATCGCCGGCATAGGCATCAACGTTTTGAAACACGGTGCAGATCTCCATGATTGGTCATAAATATGAGGTAAAGATGCGTCATCAAACCATGTAACGGCCGGGACGATGATTCATTGCGATGATGAGATTGAGGATCACCGCGCCCGCGATTGAAGCAAACAGCATCGGTAACGACACCACAAACAGCGACGCTAATACCACGCAGGTATCAACCGCCATTTGCAGTTTTCCGGCACGCAGACCGATGCGGTCCTGCAGCCAGAGCGCCAAAATATTAATACCGCCGAGGCTGGCTTTGTGACGGAACAACACTATAAACCCAATGCCCATCACCACGTTACCGAACAGTGTCGCATAAAACGGATTTAGCGCAGAAAAATGCACAAACAGTGGATGCAGATGGGTGAACAGCGACACCAGACCAACCGCGCAGAAGGTTTTCAGGGTAAATTCCCAGCCCATGCGCCGCACGGCGAGCCAGTAAAAGGGCAGGTTGATCAGGAAGAAGGCGCTACCGAAGGAGAGCGGTGACAAATAGCTGATTAAGAAGGCAATACCGGCAGAACTGCCGGTGAGTGCGCCCGCCTGTTTCAGCATAATGACGCCGAAAGAGACCATTAGCGTGCCGAGGACTATCGCCAGCGCATCTTCAATCAGCGAATGCGGAACTTTAGTGGGTTGAACAACGTTATCCATGGGTTAATCTCATTGCAAATGATGCGGTTCAAATGCAAAAAACGCACCACATCGGCGGCGTATGCTCGCCGCCGATGGGTGCCAGTGATTATCCAATTGATAACTAAGGCGCTTTATTGCAGGTTTTTGTGCATCAGTTGAGACTTAAACCATCAACCCATGCACAAATCTGTTTTCTGGTGCGCGTTTTTTGCATTATTAAGGCAATAATTGCACCAGATTAGCACGTCACGCACTTTTTTGGCGCGTTTTGTGCTGTGGGATGATCATCAAACCGTTCTCTTTCAAACGGCTCAATACCACGGAGGTTTTCACGTGCGCCACGCTTTGATGGCCAGCCACTAACTGGCTGATCAGCGCGCTCAGTGAAGCCAGATCGGCTACCGCCACTTTCAGCAGATAATCGGCATCGCCGGTGGTTTTGAACGCATCAACAATCGCGGCTTCTTCTTCCACCATGCGATGGAAACTCTCTTCATAATCCGGCGTATGGTTTTTCAATCGCACTTCAATCAATCCCACCATGCCAAGGCCCACCGCGTCGGGCGAGAGGCGTGCGTGATAGCCGAGAATGAGATTGGCCTGCTCAAGATTGATGCGGCGGCGTGAACATTGCGACGCCGAAAGTCCGACTAAATCACTGAGTTCCTGGTTGGTGAGGCGTCCGTTAGATTGTAATAATGTCAATATCTTAAGGTCGTGATCGTCTACCTGAGTCATTCTGTTTCCACAGCGTAATAAGGGGCGCTTTGCTACAGATAACCTGATTAAAGCCGGGGTTGTCCAACACTATTTTCTGATGACGTGAAATGCATGCACAAAACGTGCATGCATCCGGAATGAAAGGGTTATTCGTCGTCGTATTGCGGGCCAGCGTAGTTATCAAAGCGCGACCATTGGCCATTAAAGGTCAAGCGTACCGTACCGATCGGGCCGTTACGCTGCTTACCCAGGATGATCTCGGCGATGCCTTTGAGATCGCTGTTTTCGTGATACACCTCGTCACGGTAGATGAACATGATCAAGTCGGCATCCTGCTCGATCGAACCTGATTCACGCAGATCCGAGTTCACTGGGCGCTTATCCGCACGTTGTTCCAGTGAGCGGTTCAGCTGCGACAGCGCCACCACCGGCACATTCAGCTCTTTCGCCAGCGCTTTGAGCGAGCGCGAGATTTCAGCGATCTCCAGCGTACGGTTGTCCGACAGCGCAGGCACGCGCATCAGCTGCAGGTAGTCGATCATGATCAGGCTCAACCCGCCGTTTTCACGGAAGATGCGGCGCGCGCGTGAGCGCACTTCGGTGGGCGTCAGGCCAGAAGAGTCATCGATAAACATGTTCTTCTTCTCAAGCAAAATCCCCATAGTGGCGGAAATGCGCGCCCAATCTTCATCTTCCAGCTGACCGGTACGAATGCGCGTCTGATCCACGCGCGACAGCGACGCCAGCATACGCATCATCAGCTGCTCGCTGGGCATCTCCAGGCTGAAAATCAACACCGGCTTGTCCTGCAGCATCGCGGCGTTTTCGCACAAATTCATGGCGAAGGTGGTTTTACCCATCGAAGGACGCGCCGCGACAATGATCAGATCCGAGCCCTGTAAACCGGCGGTTTTTTTGTTCAAATCCTGATAGCCGGTGTCGACGCCGGTGACGCCGTCGTGTGGCGTTGAGACCAGCGACTCAATGCGCGATACCGTGGCTTCCAGAATCTGCTCGATATTCTGCGGGCCCTGATCTTTATTAGCGCGCTGTTCAGCAATTTTGAAAACGTTCGATTCAGCAAAGTCGAGCAGATCTTCACTGCTCCGTCCTTGCGGATCGTAACCGGCATCGGCGATTTGGTTCGCCACAGAAATCATTTCGCGCACTACCGCACGTTCACGCACGATATCGGCATAAGCACCAATGTTCGCGGCACTTGGCGTATTTTTTGCCAGCTCGGCCAGATAGGCGAAGCCGCCGGCCATCTCTAATTCGCCTAGTGTTTCCAGCGATTCAGAGAGCGTAATCAGGTCGATCGGCTGGCCAGCTTCCAGCAAACGCTGCATTTCCGTGAAAATCAGACGGTGCGAGCGGTTGAAGAAATCACTGGCGACGACGCGTTCAGAAACGTTGTCCCAGCGCTGGTTATCCAGCATCAACCCACCGAGCACCGACTGCTCCGCTTCTATGGAATGCGGCGGCATTTTCACGCCTTCCAGCTGCCGATCGCGGGGTTCGTTCGATTTGTTGGTGGGTTTATTTCCTGCCATAGTGAATGCATTACCGATCGTGAAAGGGACGCGCAAGTATACCGTCCCAGGATGAACAATCACAGGAGTCAGAATGGCAAAGCGTATTCAGTTCAACCAACACGGCGGCCCAGATGTACTGCAATGGGTCGATTTCGAACTGGCCGATCCCGCCGAACATGAAGTGCAGGTGGAAAACAAGGCAATTGGCATTAACTACATTGATACCTACGTGCGTAGCGGCTTGTATCCGCAAAGCAGCTTCCCTTCCGGCCTGGGTACCGAAGCAGCCGGCGTGGTGAAGCGCGTCGGATCGGCGGTGACGCGGTTTAAGGCGGGCGATCGCGTGGTCTATTGCCAGGCCGCGCTGGGCGCCTACAGCGAAGTGCACAATGTGGCGGAAGATCGTCTGGTGATCCTGCCGGACAGCATCTCCTTTGAGCAAGGCGCGGCCTCTTTCCTCAAAGGTTTAACCGTGCAGTATCTGCTGCGCCAAACCTATAAAGTGAAAGCTGATGAAATCTTCCTGTTCCACGCCGCTGCGGGTGGCGTGGGATTGATCGCCTGCCAATGGGCCAAAGCGCTCGGCGCACATCTGATTGGCACGGTGGGTTCCGCAGAGAAAGCGAAGATAGCTAAAGATGCCGGTGCCTGGGCGACAATTAACTATCGTGAAGAGAATATCGCGAAGCGCGTCAGCGAGTTGACCCATGGCGAGAAAGTGGCCGTGGTGTATGACTCAGTGGGGAAAGATACCTGGGAACCATCGCTGGATAGCCTGCGTCGCCACGGGTTAATGGTCAGCTTTGGTAATGCGTCGGGTCCGGTTACCGGCGTTGATCTCGGCATTCTCAACAAGAAAGGCTCGCTGTTCGTCACCCGACCTTCGCTGTTCGGTTACATCACCAACCGTGAAGAACTGGATGCCGCCAGCAATGAGTTGTTCTCACTGATCGCCAGCCGCGCGATTCAGCTTAACGTGCCCGAGCAGCAGAAATTTGCCTTGAGTGACGCGGTGCGCGCGCATCAGGTGCTGGAGAGTCGCGCGACTCAGGGTTCCAGCCTGCTGATTCCCTGATCGCTAAATGCAAACGGGGCTTCCCGTAGGAAGCCCCTTTTTTTCTTTCTTTTTATAGTTCGCGCTGGTGTAGGGACAGCGGCGATGAATTCGTTTGAAACAACGCCAATCATCCTGACAGAAAACATAAGTAAAAAATATGTTTAAATGCGGAATAATGCTAAGCAATATCCGAGTCTGTGATCGTCACCGCAATTAGCGCCAGTCCCTTCTATCTAAGTCGCTGATTTTTCTTTTCAGCCTGCGCATCTTTGCCTCACCTGCAGGCGTGGTAAATGCCTGATAAAGCCAGACAGCGACAACCGCCAATACCAGCCATGGCAACACTTTAATAACAATTGCCAGCAATCCGCCAAAGAACATCAAAGCGGTCGCCACCACTAATGCTGCAATAACGCCCAGCAACGAAACGCCGGTGAACAGCAGCATCAGAAAAAAGCCGATAACAAATAGAATTTCCACGAAGGCTCTCCTGTGTAAGTAACATCAGGAACATTACAAGATACGTGCCAGGTTATAAAAATAGCTAACTGCTTGAAAGCAATGGACAAGAGTTGAATGAAGAAATAATGAGGTGATGAAAAAAACTAATTCTCGGCGTAGAAATAACCATCTATAAAATTATGGTACTGGCTTTACGGTGCGCATGAAGGCGCACCGTATCAAACCGGAAGGTTCCGGCATGCTAAACAGTGATTACATCACTTCTTGTGGGATCTTATCCGCTACCAGCGCTAACGCCGCTTCCAGCACGCGCACATCGGCGCCGGGTTTGTGGGCGTTTTCACTTAAATAGCGACGCCACTGGCGCGCACCCGGAATGCCCTGGAACAGGCCAAGCATATGGCGCGTCACATGGCCGAGGTATATACCTTTGGATAGTTCAGCTTCAATGTAAGGATACATCGAGCGCACCACCGCTACCGGATCGACGCGCGGCATATCGCGACCAAACAGCTCGCGGTCAACCTGCGCCAGAATGCCCGGATTCTGATAGGCTTCGCGCCCCATCATCACGCCATCCATATGCTGCAGATGCAGTTTGGCCTCTTCCAGCGTTTTGATGCCGCCATTAATCGCCATGGTCAGCGCCGGAAAATCGCGCTTCAGCTGGTAAACGCGGGGATAATCGAGCGGCGGAATCTCGCGATTCTCTTTCGGGCTTAAACCCGACAGCCACGCTTTGCGCGCGTGGATAATAAAGGTATCGCAGCCGCCCTGTTGCGCCACGGTGCCAATAAAATCACACAGGAATTCGTAGCTGTCCTGCTCATCAATACCGATGCGGGTTTTAACCGTCACCGGAATGCTCACCACATCACGCATCGCTTTAATGCAGTCGGCAACCAGCGCCGCATCGCCCATCAGGCAGGCGCCAAAACGTCCGTTCTGGACGCGATCGGATGGACAACCCACGTTGAGGTTGATCTCATCGTAGCCACGCTCTTCTGCCAGCTTAGCGCACTGCGCCAGGGCGGCGGGATCGCTGCCACCCAGCTGCAGCGCAAGTGGATGCTCTTCCTCGCTGTAGGCCAGATAGTCACCTTTACCGTGAATGATCGCGCCGGTCGTCACCATTTCGGTATACAGCAGCGTGTCACCGCTCAGCTTACGGTGAAAATAACGACAGTGACGATCGGTCCAGTCGAGCATTGGGGCGATGGAAAAACGTTGCGAGGAGAAAGTATCGGTCATGAAACGCAGTAAATCCGCAGTAAGTAAGTGATGAGAAACTGCGCAATCATATCACAGCAAAACGGGCGGCACAGCCGCCCGTTATCAGACGGGTAATCAGAAGTTGAATCCGAGCTGCAGCATGGCACCTACGGTGTTGTCTTTACCTACAGAACCGGCCAGGTCCAGATGGACAGCATTGTTGAACGGTGACACACCCAAACCGGCGGTGAACACGTCAGTATCGGTCGACTTCAGATCGGCGCGATAGCCGGCACGCAGCGCCAGCCAATCCAGCACACGATATTCCGCACCTACGCCAGCATATTGGCTGGTGTCTTCCGACTTGAAGCGCTTGGTTTCAGTCAGATCAACATCCCCCGCCAGCGTAAACGGCCCGTTATTCCAGGAAAGCCCTGTAGTGACCAACGGACGAATTTGATAAGTATCGCGGTAACCGTTCACCTCTTTAGTATCGAGATCGCGCGAGATCAGGTTTTGTCCGGTCACGCCAAAGGTCCAGTTCTCACCGAAATCTGTTGCGACACCCGCATCCATGTTGAAACCGGTATCGCTGCTGCGGTAGCGGCTGCTGTTGATGTCGCTCTTGTCGTAGTTGTAGATACTCGCGGTGTAGTTATACAGCCAGGTTTTCTGCAGCTTTGGCGTCACGCCGACAGAAACCGGATGGCCGGCAATCGAGAACTCATGCGCGACTGACACACCATAATCGGTGACTAATGCCGCCAGGCCATTGGCGCTGGAGCGTAAGTTATTTTCATCACCCGGCACAGGCACTCTCGTGCCATTGGCAACCGCGCGCAGGTAGGCAATATCGCTATCTGCCACGTTGGCGCGCACAATCGCAGTGCCGTAAGCCTTGGTGATAAAGGCAAAAGGTAAGGTTTCATTCGGAACGGTGACGGCCACGGCCACGCCGGCTGTTGCGTGAGCTTTATTGCCACGCAGATCGCTGAGTTGGTTAGCCATATCGCCCGCGGCAGCCTTCAGCTGCGGGTAACCATTGAGGTAATCCTGAAAGGTTAGGTCATCGATCACGTCCTGATAACGATCAACGGTATCGGTAATGTCGTCAACGCGATCGATCAATTTGTCTTTGTCGGTAACCTGTGCGCCGGCTGATGGCAGAATGATGCTGACGTTATCTTCAGGCTGCGCCTTGGTCATCAATGCTGGGTTAGCCAGCACCGCTGAACTCCAGGTGGAAGAGGCTACGCCGGTACCGCCCATTGCGTCGTTACGCGCGTCGTACCATGTACCTGCTGCCAGAACTGAGGAAGAGAGAAATACTGCATTCAAACCAACAAGATAAGCTACTTTTTTGTGCCTGAATAATGTCTTCGCCATGAGCCTGCCATCACCTTTGAAATGTCGCTGAATCACTCACCGACTGAAAGTTTAGTTAGCCGCTATTCTGAACCCTGGCTAACGCTTCATTGCTGTGAATTAAAAGGAAATAGCACTGCTATTCGCAGAATTGGACGCTTCCACGCCATTCCGCTGTGTTTTTATGCAGAAAAATTAACAGTGGGTTAATTGATACCAGAAATTACTTAAGACCTTTTGAACCATAGCCGCTAACCCGGTGAGTTGCAAAGCAAAATCCGTGCAGGCGTTGCGCTGCCTGGTCGGACGCATTTTACAGACATAAGGGTTGCAGCAATATTGACGGGAAAATGGCGATGGTAATCTATTGATTGAGGAGAATTTTCTTAGGGATTTTAAGGACAATAAGCAATCACAGCAGCGTTAAATTTTGTGTGATAAAATAACATCACCTGCAACCCGGAGAATGCTTATGTCAAACCTCACGCCAGAACAACTTCTTACCCAGGCTGAATCACTTTGCCTTGATCGCGGCGTGCGCCTGACCACTCAACGCGCCGAAGTGTTGCGCTTAATGGCAGAGCAGAATGGTTCGATAAGCGCTTACGATTTGCTGGATCAACTGCGTGTCAGTGAACCGCAAGCAAAACCGCCCACCATCTATCGCGCGCTGGATTTCCTGCTGGAACAGGGATTTATTCATCGCGTAGAGTCAAATAATAGTTACGTGGTTTGCCATCATTTTGATGAGCCAGCACATACTTCGGTGATGTTGGTGTGTGACGGTTGTGCGGCAGTAAGCGAAAAACATGCTCATGGCGTGGAAAAAACCATCGCTGCATTAGCGGATCAGGCGGGATTTTCTCTGCGACATACCGTAATTGAGGCACATGGCCTGTGCGAAAATTGCGCAGAAGTGGCGGCTTGTACGCACCACGAAAGCTGCGAGCATGACCATCAGGCCGAGGGTAAAAAGCGGATAAGAAAATAGGGAGGCACATCCTTGTGCCGGGCCAATCACTACGCTAAATGATTGGCGGGTAGGAGCATCATCCGTGAAGTGAGATTACCAGCGGTAATCTTTGTTGGTTGTTTCCCAGTCTTTAACTTCTTTCTCGGCCTGGTCTTTACCATAACCGTAGCGTTCCTGGATTTTACCAACCAGCTGATCGCGTTTACCTTCGATCACAGTGAAGTCGTCATCGGTCAGCTTGCCCCACTTCTCTTTAAACTTGCCTTTGAACTGCTTCCAGTTTCCGCTCGCTTCGTCTTTGTTCATAATATTCCTCCACTACATCCTGAGTGAGATAGATATATTGCCTGCTTAGCTGGCGATATACCCAGACAACGCGCTACTCATATGCGCCGTATGAGGTAATTGTAGTAGCCGCTTCGCAGTTTGCAGAGAAATACAGATTAATCTGTAGGTTACGCTTCGCTTATTCAGGCGTTAAACCAGCTATCGCGCCGCCAGTGACCACGCCAAATGAGCCACAGCGTCAGTCCGCGTAACGCGAGGAATACCGTCACCGCCAGCCATAAACCGTGATTACCGAGCCACGGCAGCGTGAGCAGCGATACGCCGTAGCCGATCGCCGCCATCACCATGCTGTTGCGCATCTCACGCCCGCGCGTCGCGCCGATAAACATGCCGTCCAGCAGATAGCACCAGACGCCAACCAGCGGCAGAATCACTTGCCAAATCAGATAGCGGTCGGCCATCTCTCGTAGCGCTTCCAGTGACGTCAGCATCGCCACAATCTCCGGACCGGTGAATGCATAAATCAGCGCAAAGATCGCGGCGACGAAGCATGCCTGGCGACAAGCCGCATGCCAAATCAGCAATAGTCGGCTGCGATCTTTGGCCCCAACCGCTTCACCCGAACAGGCTTCAACCGCGTAGGCAAATCCATCCAGCGCGTATGCGGTGAAAGTGAGGAACATCAGCAGCACCGCGTTGACTGCCACTACATCCGGCCCAATGCGTGCGCCAAGGATGGTGAGCGACGCGAAGCAGATTTGCAGCATCAAAGAACGCAGCATAATGTCGCGATTGAGGCGGAATAGCCGCGCCGCATCGCCGCGCCAGCTGCTTTTGAGTAAAGCAAAGTGGATACCGCGCATCTTCAGCACCCGCGCCACCATCCACAAACCCACGCCCAGCGTGACATATTCTGCCAGCGCGGTAGCCGCCGCCGCTCCGGCGACACCCCAATGCAGTTTGAGCACGAACAGCAGATCCAGCAGGATATTCACCAGGTTGCCGATGATTAGCAGCACCATCGGTGCCCGCGCGTACTGCACGCCCAGCAGCCAGCCAAGAATCACCAAATTGGTCAAGGTTGCGGGCGCACTTAGCCAGCGAATCTCAATAAATATTTTCGCCTGTTGCTGCACTTCCGGGCTGCCACCCATTAAAGCTGCCGCCAGGCTGCTGACCGGCGTTCGCAGCACCATAAACAGCGCACCAAAAACCAGCGCAATCAGTAGCGGTTGTATTAAGGCGCGCGCCAGCGCCGTTTTGTCATTGGCGCCAAATGCCTGAGCGGTGAGTCCGGTGGTGCTCATGCGCAGGAACAGCAGGAGCATAAAGATGAAGCTGGTGGCGGTTGTGCCCACGGCGACGCCACCGAGGTAGATTGGGCTATCGAGATGACCAATAACGGCGGTATCCACCACACCCAGTAATGGGACGGTGATATTTGACAGGATCATCGGCAGCGCTAGCCGCCAGAGCGTTTTATCTGAGGAGGAAAACAGCTGCATTAGCCCATTCCGTTGTGTGCGGTAATCAGCGTAATGGCGCCAGAATGAGCCGCAGAAAGAGTCACAGAGAAGTAAAACAGCAGACTGCGGTCAGCGCAAACACGCACCGCCGCAGTTAAAGTGGATCAGAAACTGATCAGAGCCACTCGCCGTTGCGCACAATCCCGACAGCTAAACCTTCAACGGTTAGCGACTGCTCACGGGTATCCACGACAATCGGCTGAAAATCGGTGTTTTCAGGTAGCAGATGGACAATCGCACCCTGCTTTTTCCAGCGTTTCACTGTGACTTCATCATCAATGCGCGCCACGACAACCTGGCCGTTACGCACTTCCTGCGTTTTGTGTACCGCTAACAGATCGCCATCCATAATGCCGATGTCTTTCATCGACATACCGCTCACGCGCAGCAGGAAATCGGCGCTCGGTTTAAAGAGGTTAGCATCCACCTGATAGTGGGCTTCGATGTGTTCTTGAGCCAGCAAAGGTTCACCGGCAGCGACGCGGCCAATCAGCGGCAGCCCTTCGCTCGGTTCTTCTTCCATCAGCAAACGAATTCCGCGCGATGCGCCGGAAACAATTTCAATTACGCCTTTACGCGCCAGCGCTTTCAGATGCTCTTCGGCAGCATTGGGCGAGCGGAAACCCAGTTGCGCAGCAATTTCCGCACGCGTTGGCGGCATGCCCGTCTGGTTAATATGGTCGCGAATCAGGTCATAGACCTGTTGCTGCCGTGCAGTTAACGCTTTCATCCCGCCCCCTGGTTGTTTATACAGTCGCTGTGAGTATATACAGGTATTCGCGAAATGAAAACCGTAACAGAGGGAAAAATCAGCGGTTTGATGAATCTGGAATCCCTATCTCAAATGCGTCCAGAGCAGCGCGCTCCAGACGAACAGAGCCAGTAAGATAGTCAGCAATACGGCAGCCGATCCCATATCTTTGGCGCGGCCCGCGAGCGGATGTTGCTCCTGCCCGATGCGGTCGACCACCGCTTCGATAGCACTATTAAGGATCTCAACGATGATAACCAGCACTACCGAGCCAATCATCAGGATGCGGGAAAGGGTATCTACATCCAGCCAGCAAGCCACGAGAATGGCCACCAGCGCGGCAATGGCTTCCTGCCGAAAAGCGGCTTCGTGCTGCCATGCGGCACGCAGGCCCTGCCAGGAATAACCGGCGGCTTTCACTATTCTTACTAAACCGGTGACGTTATTTGCCATGTCTATGGAACCCTTGAACTATTTTGACGTCAATGTGTGGGCAGTATGAGGCGGCAGAGCCACAGACCTTCGCTGCGCTTTCTGGTATGCTTGCCGCGCTTTGCTAACAAGAGGCTTAAAGTTGTCTATGTCAGGTTGGCGTAAACTCTATTACAAATTATTGAATTTACCACTCTCTATTTTGGTAAAAAGTAAGGTCATTCCGACCGATCCTATCTCTGAACATGGGATCGATCCGACACGTCCGGTGATGTATGTTTTGCCTTATGATTCAAAGGCTGACCTGCTCACACTGCGTGCTCAATGCCTGAAACATGATCTGCCCGATCCGCTGGCTCCGCTGGAGATCGATGGCACCCTGCTGCCGCGCCACGTGTTTATTCACGATGGCCCACGCGTAATTCCCTATTTCGTGGCCAATCCCGAATCGGTAAAGCTGTTCCACGATTATCTGGATTTGCACCGCAGCAACCCGCAACTCGATGTGCAAATGCTGCCGGTCGCGGTGATGTTTGGTCGTGCGCCGGGACGTGAAACCTCCGGTGAATCCACGCCGCATCTGCGCGTGCTCAATGGCGTGCAGAAGTTCTTCGCCATTTTGTGGCACGGCCGCGACAGCTTTGTTCGCTTCTCGCAAACCGTTTCGTTGCGCCAGATGGCGACCGAGCACGGCACCGATAAGTCGATTGCCCAAAAGCTGGCTCGCGTGGCGCGCATTCATTTTGCCCGCCAACGTCTGGCCGCGGTCGGCCCGCGTCTGCCTGCACGTCAGGATCTCTTCAACAAGCTGTTACAATCCAAAGCGATCGAAAAAGCAGTAGAAGATGAAGCGCGCAGCAAAAAGATTTCGCATGAGAAAGCCCAGCAGAACGCCATCGAAATGATGGAAGAAGTGGCGGCGGACTTTTCTTATGAAGCGATTAAAGTCACTGACCGCGTGATGGGCTGGCTGTGGAGCCGCCTGTATCAGGGCATCAACGTGCATGGCGGTGAGCGCGTGCGTCAGCTGGCGCAGGATGGTCATGAGATTGTCTATGTGCCCTGCCACCGCAGCCACATGGATTACCTGCTGCTCTCCTACGTGCTTTATCATCAAGGCCTGGTGCCGCCGCATATTGCTGCCGGTATTAACCTGAACTTCTGGCCAGCCGGCCCGATTTTCCGTCGTCTGGGCGCCTTCTTTATTCGTCGTACCTTTAAGGGCAACAAACTCTATTCCACCGTGTTCCGTGAATATCTTGGCGAGCTGTTTAGCCGGGGTTACTCCGTTGAATACTTTGTGGAGGGCGGACGTTCGCGTACCGGTCGTTTGCTGGATCCAAAAACCGGCACCCTATCGATGACGCTGCAGGCGATGCTGCGCGGCGGCAGTCGTCCAATCACCTTCGTGCCGATTTACATTGGCTACGAGCATGTGATGGAAGTGGGCACCTACGCCAAAGAGCTGCGGGGTGCGGCCAAAGAGAAAGAGAGCTTCCTGCAGATGGTGCGCGGTTTACGTAAGCTGCGCAATCTGGGACAGGGCTACGTTAACTTCGGTGAACCCCTGCCGTTGATGAACTATCTGAACAAAAACGTGCCCGAATGGCGTGATGCGATTGATCCTATCGAACCGCAACGCCCTGCCTGGATGACGCCCGCCGTGAATGACATTGCGGCGAAGCTGATGGTGCGCATCAACGAAGCCGGTGCAGCTAATGCCATGAACCTGTGCGTCACCGCACTGCTGGCGTCACGTCAGCGTTCACTGACCCGCGAACAGCTGATTGAGCAGTTAGAGTGCTACACCCAACTGCTGCGCAATGTGCCGTACTCGCCGGAAGCTACGGTGCCTGACATGAGCGCCGAAGCGCTGCTTGATCACGCCATGGGCATGAACAAGTTCGAGACCGAGCAAGACAGCATTGGCGACATCATCATCCTGCCGCGCGAGCAGGCGGTGCTGATGACTTACTATCGCAACAACATTCATCACATGTTGGTGATGCCATCGTTGATTGCCGCCATCGTCCAGCAACATCGTGAAATCAGCGAAGCAGAGCTGCTGCGTCAGGTTAGCCTGGTATATCCGATGCTAAAGAGCGAGTTGTTCTTGCGCTGGGACAAGGCGGAGTTGCCTGCGCTACTTAACGCACTCGGTGCAGAGATGGCGCGTCAGGGCCTGATCACCTTGCAGGATGGTCAACTAAGAATGACGCCGGCACGTCACCGTTCGCTGCAACTGCTGGCGGCGGGTATTCGTGAGACGCTGCAGCGCTTCGCGATTACCTTCGCTATCCTCAGCGCGAAACCGGCTATCAACCGTGGCACGCTGGAGAAAGAGAGCCGCACGCTGGCTCAGCGCCTGTCTGTGCTGCACGGTATCAACGCACCAGAGTTCTTTGATAAAGCAGTGTTTACTGCGCTGGTACTCACGCTGCGTGATGAAGGATATATCAGTGACAAAGGTGATGCCGATGCCGAACGCAGTCATATGATGTGGCAGATGCTGGCGGAACTGGTGACCAGCGACGTGCGTCTGACGATTGAAAGCGCGGTCACCCACGATTAACGCGGCGACAAGCTAATAAAAAGGCGCACTTCAGTGCGCCTTTTTTGTTTATAACAAATCCGCGAACGGCACGGTGCTGAGCAGAATGCCGAGAAACAGCACCATGCCCACATAGTTGTTATTCAGAAACGCCTGGAAGCAGGGATCGCGCTCGCGCTGGGCAATTAACTTCTGCTGATGCACGAACAAGCCCGCAGCCAGCAGCAGCGACCAGTAAAACGCCCCATTCAGATGAAGCATCATGCCCACCAGCGCCATTAAACCGAGCGTTGCCAGCTGCAGTAAACCGATAATCAGTTTGTCGTAACGACCAAACAGAATCGCCGTTGATTTTACGCCGATCTTCAAGTCGTCATCGCGATCGACCATCGCGTACTGCGTGTCATAGGCCACCGTCCAGCAGATATTCGCCAGGAAAACCAGCCAGCAGACCAAAGGTAAGGACTCACTAACTGCCGCCCATCCCATGGGAATCGCCCAGCCAAACGCTGCGCCGAGCACCACCTGCGGCAGATGCGTGTAGCGCTTCATAAACGGATAAACCCACGCCAGCGCCAGGCCGCCAAACGACAGCAAAATAGTCATGGTGTTCATGGTCAACACCAGCATAAACGCCAGCAAACCGAGACCGGCAAACAGCAACTTCGCCTCTTTCCCGGATACCGCGCCGCTGGCCAGCGGACGTGACGCCGTGCGCTTGACGTGACCATCGATTTTGCGGTCTGCGTAATCGTTGATCACGCAGCCGGCAGCACGCATCACGATAACGCCGAGCACAAACACCAGCAGCACCGGCAGCGGTGGAATCGCCATGCCGGAGAGCCACAGTGCCCACAGAGTTGGCCACAGCAGTAACACAGTGCCGATGGGTTTATCGATACGCATCAGGCGGCAGTAAGCCTGCCATTTGGTCATGGGTAAGGTGTTTTGCACAGTGGTTTTATCCTTGATCCAGCGCGCGATAGAGCGGCGACGCCGGTAAAAATAGTTCAGTTAACAGCAGCGGCTTGCCCGACAAACGCAGGCGGGAACGGCGTCCCCATAAATCGCCAACCTGACCGGGATCGATAAAATCGCGGCTCAGGGTAGATGAAGAGAACAGATAGCGGCCAAGCGGGCGCGTACCGAGCTGTTGCAGCATCTGCTCGGGGCCGTTCAGCGTGCTTTCTGGCACCACGGTGCGGCCAATCAGCCAGGGTTCGCCATCACCGCACAGCACAATTTCACGTAACCAGAAGCGCGGATCGGCGGGCAAAAATTCCGCTTCCTCCGAGATCTCTTCAGCGCCAATAAACGCTTCGCGGATCAGTTTTACGGTCACTTGCTGGCAATGCTGCTCGAAGCGACGCGTCATGGAGTCTTCTTCCATTAACCAGTCAAGTAGCGGGGCAGAAAGCTGCGGTGAAGAGGCTGGCAGCCAGTGCAGTGCGCGTAACTGGCGCAGCGCGTCATGCGACATCAGGACATCTCCGGGAAAAAAGTTGCCCTAGTTTAGCGCAGAGGAGAATGCGTGGCACGGCTCGTTGTGCCACGCGATATTATTACTCGCGTTTCAGGCGGTTACTGTTCGCTAGCCACAGCGTCACCACCAGAATCAAAATCGCCGCCGAGTAGTAGAGCGTATCGAACGGATTTTTATGGTCGACGATGATCAAGCGGATAATCGCCGTGATGCCGATATAGATGAAGTAGCGCAGCGGGAAGTGATAGCCAGACTGAAAGTACTTCACAATCAAGGCGATAAATTCGAAGTAGAGGAAATAGATAACGATGCCTTCAATCAGCAGATAGGAAGACGTCTGCTCGCCGGTGCTCAACAGCACGTTGGCCAGATGAATGGTTTCTTTACCGAGGAACACCACCAGAATAATGGCCAGAATGATCAGACCAATATTCAGCACCCACTGCAATGCTAAAGAGATGTACTGCCCAACCCCTGTTTTTATTGTCATTTTTGCGCCTCACGCTCTCAATTACTCACTGGCGCTATCATGCTGTAGTGTGATCAAAATCACAATATTTATACTTCGACATCCACACACAGCGCGTCATAGCGCCAGAACTCGCAGTCGCAATCAATCACGCGCTTGTGCTGATCGCGATTGATGCGGGTAATCAACAATCCGGGCGTGCCGCTCGCCACGTTGAGCGCAGGCGCAGCGCGCACCGGCAGCGGTCCCGGCAAAATGGTAAAACGCGCGCCGCCGTAGCGAATGCCATAGCGCTGGTCATACAGATCGGTGAGTGAACGCGTCAGGTCTTCATCCAGCAATCCCGGAAAGAAGGCGGGATTGAGGTAATGCTCGACATACAACACGGCGCGACCATCAATACGGCGCAAACGGCGAATGCGGTAAACCCGATCGCCCTCCAGCAGTTGCAGATGACGCGCGATGGCTAATTGCGCTGGCACTTCGCGCGCCTCCAGCACTTCAGTGCTGGCAATACGGCCTTGCTCAGCGGCCATGGCGTGAAAATGGCTATGATGAGAGGGGTTGTAGACTAGCCGCGGCGGTGCGAGAAACCAGCCACGACGCAGTTCACGATAGATAATGCCTTGCGCTTCCAGCAAGCCCAGCGCCTCACGCAGCGTAATGCGCGTGGTGGAATAGTGTTCGCTTAAGCTACGCTCGGCGGGCAAACGACCACCGGCAAATTCACCGCTTTCAATGCGTTCCCGCAGCCCTGCTGCAATCACATCCGCCGTTTTCGACATCATTTTTCAGCCTCATTTTGGGGCAAATCTGCACTATGACAGTTCGATGACTACAATGTGACAGAGAACAACCCACGCTTTAGCGCGCTGTAACCGCATGTGGATCGTCGCGCCACACCCCGTTTCACCACCATGGTCATAAAACCTTCATCTATTCGGGCTACATTGGCTCGGTTCTTGCTGGACTAGACCAAGAAGTCCCACAACATATACCGGGAGCAATCGAGATGAAAGCGTTTATCGCCTCTGTAGTAGCCAGTGCCGTACTGCTTGCGCTGCCCGCCGCGCAAGCCGCAGATAATGACCTCGCCGCGTTAGAAAAAGCCGCGCGCGCCGAAGGTCAGGTCAACAGCGTCGGCATGCCAGATAGCTGGGCCAACTGGAAAGATACCTGGAGTGACCTCAACAGCAAATATGGCCTGAAGCACAGCGACACCGACATGTCCTCGGCGCAGGAACTGGCAAAATTTGCTGCAGAGAAAGAGAACGCCAGCGCCGATATCGGTGATGTGGGCGCTGCTTTCGGTCCGATTGCCGTCGCTAAAGGCGTGGCGCAACCGTATAAGCCAACGCATTGGGAGCAAATCCCGAGCTGGGCAAAAGATCAGGATGGCAACTGGATGCTGGCGTATACCGGCACCATCGCGTTCCTGGTGGATAAGCAGCAGGTCAAAGATGTGCCGCACAGCTGGGCCGATCTGAAGAAAGGTAAGTATGTGGTCACTATCGGTGACGTCGGCACTGCGGCTCAGGCAGCGAACGGCGTGTTGGCGGCCAGCTATGCATTAGGCGGTGACGAGAAGAATGTGAAACCGGCGTTGAGCTTCTTCGGCGATCTGGCGAAAGAAGGCCGTCTTGGCGTGACCGATCCGGTGATTGCCAACATTGAAAAAGGCGAAATTCAGGTGGCGGTGGTGTGGGACTTTAACGGTCTGAACTACCGCGATCAGATCGACAAAAACCGCTACGAAGTGGTGATCCCTTCCGACGGTTCCGTCACTTCTGGCTACAGCACCATCATCAATAAATACGCCAAACATCCGAACGCCGCCAAGCTGGCGCGTGAATACATCTTGTCTGATGAAGGCCAGATCAACCTGGCGAAAGGCTATGCGCGCCCGATTCGTGCCGAGCATTTAACTCTGCCCGCCGACGTGCAGGCCAAGCTGCTGCCGCAGTCTGAGTATAAGAATGCCCGTCCAATCAAAGACCAGGCCGCGTGGGATAAAACCTCGAAAATGCTGCCGCGTCTGTGGCAAGAGAACGTCATCATTAATATGAAGCAGTAAGGAGCGAGGGATGAAAACGATCCTGGTGGTGTTGGATGGGCTGAGTAATCAGGTAGCGCAGCACGCAATGGGCTATCTGTTTGCTGAATGCGCGCAGGGCAACGGCCAATATTATACGCTGACTTGCGAACTGCCTTCGCTGTCGCGCCCGCTGTACGAATGCATTCTCACCGGCATTCCACCCGTGCGCAGCGGCATTATTCATAACGGCGTCAGCCGCTTAAGTAATCAGCGCAGCATCTTCCATTACGCGCGTGCCGCCGGTCTCACCACTGCAGCGGCCGCCTACCACTGGGTGAGTGAGCTCTACAATCAATCCCCGTTCAACGCGGCGCGCGACCGCCACACGGTCGCGCCCGATCTGCCGATTCAGTATGGGCATTTTTACTGGGACGACGGTTATCCGGATTCCCACCTGTTTGAAGACGCAGAAAGCCTGCGTTTGCGGCACGATCCCGACTTCCTGCTGATCCACCCGATGAACATTGACGATGCCGGACACAAGCACAGCCTGTCATCGCCGCAGTATCGCAACCGCGCGCGCATGGCCGATGGTTATCTGTCGCAGTGGATGCCGGACTGGCTGGCGGCTGGTTATCAGGTGATTGTCACCGCCGATCACGGCATGAACGATGACCGCTCGCACGGCGGCATTTTGCCAGAGGAGACGCAGGTGCCGCTGTTCGTGTTTGGCAAAGGTTTCTCGCTGCAGCCGGATCTCCAGCCGCAGCAGACCGAACTGTGTGGCATCGTGTGCACCTTGCTCGGCGTCGAACATGACAAACCGCTATGTCGCGCGTTACTGGCGGAGCCGCAGTAATGAAAGGCAAAACGCTCGCCGCGCTATTGCTGCTGCCGTTTGCGCTGTTCTGGGTGGCATTCCAGCTCGCGCCGCTGCTGTGGATTGCCATCAACAGCTTCTGGAGCGACATCAATGAGCGTTGGGGCTTCGACAACTACAGCGATATCCTCACCTCGCCGTTCTATTTGCAGGCGTTTCGCCTGTCGCTCGACATCTCCATCTGGTCGAGCATTTACGGCCTGCTGATCTCACTGGTTGCCGGATATTCGCTGCATCAGCTCGGCAGCGGCCGCTTTCAACGCTTTTTGATGTCATTTACCAACATGACCAGCAACTTCGCCGGTGTACCGCTGGCGTTTGCCTTTGTCATTCTGCTCGGTCTGAACGGTTGTCTGACGCTGCTGCTGCGCCATTACGGCGTGCTGGAAGGCTTCAAACTGTTCTCGCGTGACGGCATGGTGCTGGTGTACACCTGGTTCCAAATCCCGCTCGGCATTTTGCTGCTCTATCCGGCGTTTGATGGCTTGCGACAGGATTGGCAAGAGTCCGCCGCGCTGCTGGGTGCAGGCCGCTGGCGCTATTGGTGGCACATCGGTTTGCCGATTCTGTTCCCGGCGCTGCTCGGTACTTTCGTGATTTTGCTGGCGAACGCGCTCGGCGCTTACGCCACCATTTACGCGCTCACTACCGGCAACTTTAACGTGGTGCCGGTACGCATTGCCGCGCTGGTCTCTGGCGATATCTCGCTTGATCCCAACACCGGCGGCGCGCTGGCGATGTTGCTGGTGCTGATTATGGCGCTGATTACCGTGGTGCAGCAGTATCTGGTGCGCCGCAGCTATCTCAACGCCAAACCTTCCTGAGGAGCTACACGTGTCGCGCGCGGAAAAATTTTATCATCGCCTGATTGTCTGGCTGCTGCTGGCCATTTTAGCCGCGCCGCTGCTGGCTACTTTACTGTACGGCATTTCCACCAGCTGGAGCGACACCATCCTGCCGCAGGGCTTTACGCTGAAGTGGCTCAGCGCGCTGTGGAGCGATGCGCGTTTTCTGACCGCACTCGGCCATTCGCTGCTGGTTTGCTGCGGTGCGCTGCTGTTCTCGCTGGTGCTGGTACTGCCTGCCATGTTTGTAATCGCTTACTACTATCCGAAACTGGATGCGGTGATGAACGTGCTGATCCTGATGCCCTTCGCCGTGCCGCCGGTGGTGTCGTCGGTCGGGCTGCTGCAACTCTATTCGTCGTCGCCGCTGATGCTGACCGGCACGCCGTGGATTTTGATCGGCTGCTACTTCACCATCGCCTTGCCGTTTATCTATCGCGCCATCTCCAACAATATGCAGGCCATCAACCTGAAAGAGCTGATTGATGCCGCGCAGCTGCTCGGTGCCAGCACCTGGCAGGCGGCGCTGTTTGTGGTGTTGCCGAACCTGCGCAAAGGGGTATTTATCGCGGTGCTGCTCTCCTTCTCCTTCCTGATTGGTGAGTTTGTCTTCGCCAATATGTTGGTCGGCACCCGTTATGAAACCTTGCAGGTTTATCTGTTTAACATGCGCAACGGCAGCGGCCATTTCACCAGCGCGCTGGTGATCTCCTATTTTGCCGTCGTCCTGCTGGTTACCTGGCTGGCGAATGCCCTCAATCCTGAACGAGGCTGACCATGAGTTATCTGAGCGTCACCCAGCTGAACAAAAGCTACGGTCCGACCACCATTTTTGAAAACATCGATTTCAGTGCCGAAGAAGGCGAGTTTGTTACGCTGCTCGGTCCCAGCGGCTGCGGCAAATCGACGCTGCTGCGCTGTATCGCCGGGTTAACCGAAGTGGATAGCGGCAAAGTATTGCTGCAAGGTCAGGATATCGTGCCGCTGCCGCCGCAGAAGCGCACCATCGGCATGGTGTTCCAGAGCTACGCGCTGTTCCCCAACATGACGGTTGAGAAGAACGTGGCGTTTGGCCTGAAGATGCAGAAACTGGCGAGCAGCGAGATTCAGAAACGCGTGATGGAGGTACTGGCGCTGGTGGAACTCACCGACTTCGCGCGGCGTTATCCGCATCAGCTCTCTGGCGGACAGTGTCAGCGCGTGGCGCTGGCGCGTTCGCTGGTGACGCGTCCACGCTTGCTGTTGCTGGATGAACCGCTGTCGGCGCTGGATGCGCGCATTCGTCGCCATCTGCGTGAACAGATCCGCAATATTCAGCGCGAGCTGAAACTCACTACCTTGTTTGTCACCCACGATCAGGAAGAGGCGTTGACCATGTCCGATCGCATCGTGCTGATGAATCGGGGAAAGATCGTGCAGAACGGCAACGCGGAAATGCTCTATACCCAACCGGCCGATCTGTTTGCCGCCGGGTTTATCGGCAACTACAACCTGCTGAGCGCCAAGCAGGCAACGCAGCTGACCGGACAGGCGTTTAGCGGCCAGGTAGCGATTCGCCCGGAGTCGATCCAGCTGTGTGCGCCGCAGGCGGGCATTCCCGCCACCATCCTCAGCCACAGCTTGCTTGGCAACGTGATTCGCTATCGGGTGCGCGCGCAAAACGTGGAACTCTCGATAGATGTACTCAACCGCAGCGTGGCAGATTTGCATCCCGCTGGTATGCAGATTGGGCTACAGTTAGAGATGTCGACGTTGCGCCAGGTTGCTTAATTTAAACGAAAAAAGGCGACACAACGCGGCGAAGGTTTTACCGGTTGTGCTCACCGTCAGGCTGGCAATCGGTGTGGTTTGAGCCTGACGGATGAGGAGCCTCTATACGTGTTAACTCTGCTTAATCTACTCTCCGCCGTTGCGCTGCTGGTGTGGGGCACACACATTGTGCGCACCGGCATCATGCGCGTTTACGGTGCCGATCTGCGTCGCGTACTCAGTCGCAGCGTTGAAAAAAAACCGATGGCGTTTCTTGCCGGCATTGGCGTCACGGCGCTGGTGCAGAGCAGTAACGCCACCACGCTGCTGGTTACCTCCTTTGTTGCACAGAATCTGGTCAGTCTGACGCCAGCGCTGGTGGTGGTGCTGGGCGCGGATGTCGGGACCGCGATCATGGCGCGTATCCTGACCTTCGATCTGTCGTGGCTGTCGCCGCTGTTTATCTTCTTTGGCGTGGTGTTCTTTCTCAGCCGCAAGCAAACGCGCATTGGGCAGTTAGGCCGCGCCAGTATTGGACTTGGCCTGATTCTGCTGGCGCTGCAGCTGATTGTCGCGGCCGCCAAACCGATCACCCAGGCGGCGGGCGTTCAGGTGCTGTTCTCGACGCTGACCGGCGATGTGATGCTCGATGCACTGATTGGTGCGGTGTTCGCCATCATCAGTTACTCCAGCCTCGCGGCGGTCCTGATTACCGCCACGCTGACCGCTACCGGTGTCATCTCCTTCAAGGTCGCACTCTGTCTGGTGATTGGTGCCAACCTCGGCAGCGGCTTGCTGGCAATGATCAACGCCAGCGGCTCCAATGCAGCGGGCAAACGCGTCGCGCTCGGCAGCCTGCTGTTTAAGTTGATTGGCAGCATCGCCATTTTGCCGTTCGTCAATGTTGTCGCCGATGTGCTGGATAAGCTGCCGGTCAATGATGAAGAGCTGGTGATCTTCTTCCACGTCTTCTACAACCTGATTCGCTGCTTAGTCATGGTGCCGTTTGCCGATCCAATGGCGCGCCTTTGCCGCCGTATGATTGCCGATGATCCCGAAAACGAAGCCCATCTCAAACCCAAACACCTCGACAGCAGCGCGCTGGATACGCCAGCGTTAGCGCTGGCTAACGCCTCACGCGAAACACTGCGCATCGGCGATGTGGTCGAGCAGATGATTGAGTCATTCAATAAGGTGGTGCACGGCGACCTGCGCGAAGAGCGCGCGGTGCGGCGGCTGGATGATGATGTTGATGTGCTTTACACCGCGATCAAACTCTATCTGGCGCGTATGCCGAAAGAGGATTTGCCGGAGGATGATTCGCGCCGCTGGGCGGAGATCATTGAGATGGCGCTCAACCTGGAGCAGGCGGGCGACATTATCGAACGCATGTGCGCCGACGTAGCGGATAAGTCACTGACCGCGCGCCGCGCCTTCTCTGCCGAAGGGCTGGAGGAGCTGCAAACCTTGCAGGAACAGGTGCTGTATAACCTGCGTCTGAGTTTGTCGGTGTTTTTGTCGCACGATGTCACCAGCGCCAAACGCCTGCGCCGATCCAAGCATCGCTTCCGCATCCTGATTCGCCGTTTCTCCCACGCGCACGTCGAGCGCTTGCATCTGCAGAATGTGCAAAGCATTGAGACAAGCTCGTTGCACCTTGGCTTGCTGGGCGATTTGAAGCGTTTAAATTCGCTGTTCTGCGCCGTGGCGTACACGGTTTTGGATCAGCCGGATGATGAGCGGGAAGAGGATTAAGAAGGTCAGAATCGCGCGATAAATCGCGCCGCTACAAATCCGCGTAATGGTCCGTAGCGGCGCAATGTATTGCGCTGGTTTTACATCACGACAGCAAACTGAACGCAATAATGCCAACAATCGCGCCGGTGGTGCCCAAAATGGTTTCCATCAGCGTCCATGTCTTCAGCGTTTCGGCTTCGGTGGCGCCGGTGAAGCGGCCAAACAGCCAGAAACCCGCATCATTCACATGACTGATAATGATCGAGCCGCCGCCGATACAGATCGACAGCGCGGCCAGCTGCGCGCCGCTGTAGTGCAGCGGTTCAATCACCGGCATCACTAAACCGACGGTGGTTAAACACGCCACGGTGGCCGAACCCTGAATCACGCGAATCGCGCCAGAAAGGATGAAGCACGCCAGCGCAATCGGCATACCTGCGCCGGTCAACGCATGCCCTAAAACCGGGCCAACGCCCGAATCCACCAGTACCTGCTTAAACACGCCGCCCGCACCAATCACCAGCAGAATAATGCCCGCCGGTTGCAGCGCGCTGCCGCACACCTGCATCACCTTCTCTTTATCCATGCCCTGACGATAAGCCAGGCCATAAATCGCCACCAGACAGGCCAGCAAAATCGCGGTGAACGGATGGCCGATAAACTCCAGCCACTCATACAGATGGGAACCCGGCGTAGTGAAGCGTGCGCCGATGGTTTTCAGGCCAACCAGCAGCAGCGGGAACAGAATCAGCGCCAGACTAAAGCCAAACGACGGCAGTTTGCCCTCTTCCACTTCCGGCTGATGATCTTCCGGCGGTGCGCTAAAGCTGACATGTCGGGCAATAAAGCTGCCAAACAGCGGGCCCGCAATCAGCATGCCCGGAATCGCGGCGCACAGGCCCAGCAGAATCATCCAGCCAAAATCAGCGTGCATCTGCGCCGCCAGCAGCATCGGCGCGGGTCCCGGCAGCAGAAACGCGGCGGACGCCGCAACACCGGCAAACAGCGGGATCACCAGCTTAACTAAATTGCCTTGGGTGCGACGCGCCACGGCGAACGCAATGCTGATCAGCAACACCACCGCCACTTCAAAGAACAGCGGCAACGCACAGATCAAGCCAGCGACGCCCATCGCATAGTGCGCGCGGCTTTCCCCAAAGGTTTTCAACATGCGAATGGCGATCTGATCGACGGCGCCGGTTTCATGCAGGATCTTGCCGAACATCGCGCCCAACGCCACCACAATGGCGAGAAAGCCGAGCGTTCCGCCCATGCCTTTTTCCATGGTTTCAGCGATTTTATCAAGCGGCATGCCGGAGAACAGACCGGCACCAACGGAGACTAACATCAGGGCAACAAAGGCGTGCATACGCGCTTTCATCACCAAAAACAGCAGCAGCAGGACAGAGCCTGCTGCGGTTAACACTAGCGTTGCGGTACTCATGACTAACCCTTGTTGATTGCACCCTCAATGGTCGCAACCGTGGCCGCAACTACCTCATCCAGTGAATGATTGATATCAACCACCAGTACATCGGGCTCATCCGCGCCGGGTTCCTGCAGCGTGGCGAACTGCGTCACCAGCATCTGCGGTTTGAAGAAGTGACCTTTACGCGCTTTCAGGCGGGATTCAATGGTTTCGAAGTCGCCCTGCAGATAGATAAATTTCAGGTTCTCGTTGCCCTGACGCAGGATGTCGCGATAGGACTTTTTCAGCGCCGAACAGACGATGATGGAGATCTCCTGCGTGCGCTGCATGGCAAATGCCGCATCATTCAGCGCCTGCAGCCACGGCTGGCGATCGTTGTCGTCCAGCGGATGGCCATCCGCCATTTTCATGATGTTGCTGCGCGGGTGGAGGAAATCCCCATCGAGGAACGCAGTGTTTAACTGATGAGAGACCTGATTGGCGACGGCAGATTTTCCGCTGCCGGAAACGCCCATCAGGATAAAGACGTGGTGCGATGGAGATGGCGTTGTCATTGTTTTGCGCTCCGGCAGTGAATTCTGCCCAATGTTACCGATAACAAATCGAGCTGCCATTGTCAGAGCCCACTGAAAGGCTGGCAACCCTTCTCAGGTGGAAAAGCACGAAAGTGTGAACTGACTCAAATAATCGCCAAAATCAGATGCTGTCACCTTCGGAGATTTCAAAGCCAACATCCAGCGGTTGCGTTAGCGTGCGATCGCCGCCAATGCGCGCCAGCAGCATCGCTGCCGATTCCCGTCCCATACGCTCGCGCGGCGTTAACACCGTGGCGAGGCGCGGATTCACCACTTGCGTAATGTCGTGGCCGTGGAAACCGGCAATCGCCATCTGCTGCGGCACGCGTAATCCCTGACGCTGGCACTCAAACATCGCGCCTACCGCGAGGTCATCGTTGGTACAAAACAGGCTGTCAGTTTCCGGATAGCGCTTTTGCGCCTCGCACAGTAGTTGCGCGCCGGCGCTGAAAGAGGAGGCATCTTCCATCATCACGCTGTGTGGCGTGAGCCCCGCTTCGCGCATCGCTTTTTCGTAGCCCTGTTGCTTCTGCAAGGTACGTTCATCAAGGCGCGCGCCGAGGTAAACCGTATGGCGATGGCCTTTTTTCAGAATAGCATGCGTCATCTGCCGCGCGGCTTCGACGTTATCAAAGCCCACCGCCATATCGAGGCACGGCGTGACCGAATCCATCATCTCAATCACTGGAATGCCCGCGACTTCCAGCATGCGCAGCGTGCCCGGTGTATGGGTACGCTCGGTGAGGATCACGCCGTCGATGTTCCAGCCGAGCAGCGATCGCAGCTGTAACTCCTCTTTCTGCGCGTTGTAGCCAAAATGCGCCACCAGCGTTTGGTAACCCGCTTCGTCGGTGACGGCCTCAATGCCGCGCAATACGTCGGCGAAAACCTGGTTGGTTAAGGAAGGCAGCAGCACGCCGATAGCGCGGCTGGTGGCGTTGGAGAGCATATCGGGGGCGCGATTGGGGATGTAACCGAGTTCGTCCAGCGCCACGGCGATCTTATCGCGCAGCGCCGCAGAGACCTGATCGGGATTGCGCAGGTAGCGACTGACGGTCATTTTTGTGATGCCGACACGATCGGCAACGTCCTGTAATACCGGTCTTTTCTTCTTCATCGTATGCGCCTGAAATCAGAGATACGACGAGTTTATCATTTTTTTGTCATGTACTGCTTTTGAGGAAAACCTGCGCGATCAATCGCGCCGCTACAAATACGTGCAAATATTGTAGCGGCGCAATTTATTGCGCGATCTTTAAACCGGTGGCAAATCAAACAGCAGAATCTCTGCATCGCTGTCAGCTTTGATGCTCAGCGCGCTTTCATCCCAAATCGCCAGCGCATCGCTGCTGCCAACCTGTTCGCCATTCACGCTCACCAGCCCTTTCACCACCTGAATCCACACGCGACGACCGGCTTCAACTGTCACTTCATCGCTTTCGCCCTCAGCAAAGACCCAGCGCGACAACGTCATGTCCTGAAACACCTTGAGCGATCCGTCACGTTCATCCGGCGTCAGCACAAACTGGCGGCCTTTAACATTATCGAAACGGCGTTGCGCGTAACGCGGCTCAATGCCTTTGCGCTCTGGAATGATCCAGATCTGATACAGGTGCAGCGGATCGGTGGCGCTGGCGTTGTACTCCGAATGTCGCACGCCGGTACCGGCGCTCATGATTTGGAACTCACCGCTCGGAATCTGCTCTTTATTGCCCATGCTGTCCTGATGTTCAACGGTGCCAGACAGCACATAGGTCAGGATTTCCATGTCTTTATGCGGATGGGTGCCGAAGCCCTGACCACCATCGATAACATCTTCGTTAATCACGCGCAGTGCCGAGAAGCCCATAAAGTTGGCATCGTGATAATCGGCGAAAGAAAAGGTGTGCCAGCTATCCAGCCAACCGTGATTAGCGTGACCGCGTTCTTCAGCTTTGCGTACATAAATCATGTTCAATTCTCCTCAATGTTTTTTACAGTTTGGTACTGCGAAGGATTGATTGATAGCTGAAAAACTTCATCTCTCTGTTCAAAAAAAGTGAATGAAAACGAAAAAACGACCCAGGATTTACTGATGAGGAAGTGCGAACGAGATTGGTCTTGTAGATAACCCACTACATAACAATGAGCATCACGGACCCTGCAAGCAGGAATAACAAGGAAAAATTATGTCAGAACACATCACTCCACCCGCTAAGCGCCCGATTGAGCGCTTTTTGAATACCGTTGAATGGTTGGGTAATTTATTACCGCATCCGATTACTTTATTTGCCCTGTTTTCACTGTTTATCATTGTTGCGTCTGCCATTGCCGCAGCGTTTGGCGTCAACGTGATCGATCCCCGCCCAGTTGGCGCGGCAGGACGCGCACCAGACGGTGTGATTCACGTGGTTAGCCTGATGAGTGCCGAAGGTTTGCAACGCATCGTCAGCCATCTGGTCACCAACTTTACCGGCTTTGCGCCGCTCGGCACCGTGTTGGTTGCGCTGCTCGGTGTGGGGATTGCCGAACATTCAGGGCTGCTCTCGGCGGCGATGCGCGCGCTGGTGTTTAACGCACCGAAAAAGCTCATCACCTTCACCATCGTCTTCGCTGGCATTATCTCCAACACCGCTTCTGAGCTGGGCTATGTGGTGCTGATTCCGCTGGCCGCGATGATTTTCCACTCATTGGGCCGTCATCCCCTGGCGGGCCTGGCCGCGGCGTTTGCCGGGGTTTCTGGCGGCTACAGCGCCAACTTACTGCTTGGCACCATCGATCCGCTGCTCTCGGGCATTACCCAAAGCGCCGCGCAGATTATCGATCCTGACTACCATGTTGGCCCGGAAGTGAACTGGTACTTTATGTTTGTCAGTACCTTCGTGATTGCCATTCTTGGCACCTGGATCACCAACAGCATCGTCGAACCTAAACTGGGCAAATATCACGACAGCGAAGGTGATGCGGTGCGAGGCGATATGGGCGCGCTGACGACGCAAGAACGTCGGGCGTTGAAAGGCGCGGGCTGGGCGGTTCTTGGCGTTACGCTGCTGCTGATCCTGACCGTGATTCCGGGCTACGGCGTGTTACTCAACCCGAAAACCGGCACGCTGGCGGGTTCACCGTTCCTGAAGGGCATCGTGGTGTTTATCTTTGTCTTCTTCGCTATTCCCGGCATGGTATATGGCCGCCTGATCGGCAATATGCGCAACGATCGCGACGTCATTAACGCCATGTCCGCCAGTATGAGCAGCATGGGCATGTATATCGTGCTGGTGTTCTTTGCTGCGCAGTTCGTGGCGTTTTTTAACTGGAGCAATTTCGGCACCGTGGTGGCAGTGAAAGGCGCTAATCTGCTGGCATCAATCGATATGGGCGCGCCGCTGCTGTTTGTCTGCTTCATCATGATCTGCGGCTTTATCAACCTGATGATCGGCTCCGCCTCGGCGCAATGGGCGGTGACCGCACCGATCTTTGTCCCGATGCTGATGCTGGTCGGCTTTACGCCCGAAGTGATTCAGGCGGCATATCGCATCGGCGATTCGGTGACCAACGTGATTACACCCATGATGAGTTACTTTGGCCTGATTATGGCGGTGGCGGCGCGTTATCGACGCGATATGGGCATCGGTACGCTGGTGGCGATGATGTTGCCGTATTCGGTGGTGTTTATGATTGGCTGGACGCTGCTGTTTGTGCTTTGGGTGTTTGTCTTCAATCTGCCGGTCGGGCCCGGTGCGGCAACCTGGTACACGCTGTAAAGGCAAAAAAAAAGCCAGCACCCGAGCTGGCTAAATAATACCTGGAAGCAATGTGAGCAATGTCGTGCTTACCCGGTTGTCAGGAGACGTTTCCGAGCTCGCATGGCAATAATAATCATTATCATTCTCGTCTGTAAAGCCCTTTTGCGAATTATTTTGCATTGACGAAGAGCGAGAATTCCTTGATGTTAAAGGGGATTTTATCCATTTTGCACAAGGAGTCGCTCATGAGTCAGATCGTTGTTCGTCACGCTATTCCCGAAGATGCTGCTGCTTTAACGCGCATGTACAGTCAGCCTGAACCGCAGGCCAACACGCTGCATCTGCCGTATCAATCGCCGACGCTGTGGCAGGACCGCCTCAGTAATCTGCGTCCGGGTGTGCATATGCTAGTGGCGTGCATTGACGATCAGATTGCCGGGCAACTCACGGTGGAAGTGCTGTCGGTGGCGCGCCGTCGCCATACCGCGACATTTGGCATGGGCGTCGATTCTGCTTTTCATCGGCGCGGCGTCGGTAAAGCGCTGATGTCAGCGATGATTGATTTGTGCGACAACTGGCTGCAGGTGACGCGCATTGAGCTGACGGTGTTCGCCGATAATCATAAAGCGCTTGGCCTGTATCGGCAGTTTGGCTTTGAGATCGAAGGCACCGCACGTCGCCACGCCATGCGCGACGGCGAAATGGTGGATACGCACTATATGGCGCGCTTGAAATAACCTGTTAAATCGCGCCGCTACAAATGCGTGCACATACCGTAGCGGCGCAATTTATTGCGCATTAGCGTTCAATAACCTGCGCTTAAATCATCCACTGAACGCGGATCCGATGCGCCATAACGCGTGCCGTCCGGCCCAATCATAATGCTCTGCGTGCTGCCCATCGCGGGCATCACTTTCACATGCTGGCCTTTGGCTTCCAGCAGGCGCAACGTATCCGGGCTGAAGCCTTTCTCTACGCGCAACTGGTCGGGCAACCATTGATGATGGAAGCGCGGTGCGTTGGTCGCTTCCGCGACGTTCATGCCGAAATCGATGCTGTTCACCACCATTTGCAGCACGGTGGTGATAATACGGCTGCCGCCTGGGCTACCGGTCACCAGCCAGGTTTTACCGTCTTTTGCCACAATAGTGGGCGACATCGATGACAGCGGACGTTTAGCCGGTTGCACCGCATTCGCCTCGCCACCGACTAAGCCGTAGACGTTTGGCGTACCCGGTTTGGCCGAGAAATCATCCATTTCATTGTTCATCAAGATGCCGCTTTGTCCGGCGACAATGCCGCTGCCGAAGTAAGTATTCAGCGTGTAAGTCACCGCGACCGCGTTGCCATCTTTATCCACCACCGAAAAGTGCGTGGTTTGATTGCTTTCATACGGCGCCAGTTTGCCCGGCTTGATCTCGCTGGATGGACGCGCTTTATTGACGTCAATCTGCTGCGCCAGGGTTTTGGCGTAGGCTTTGCTGGTCAGCGCCTGCTGCGGCACTTTGACGAAATCAGGATCGCCAAGGTATTCGGAACGGTCGGCGTAAGCGTATTTTTCCGCTTCCGCCATCACCTGCATCGCATCCGCGCTACCAAAGCCCGATTTCGCCAGGTCGAAGTTTTCCAGGATATTGAGGATCTGCACGATGTGAATCCCGCCGGACGATGGCGGCGGCATGGAGAACACTTCATAGCCGCGATAGGTGCCGCTCACCGGTTTGCGTTCTATCGCGCGATAAGCCGCCAGATCCGGCTTGCCGATCAGGCCGCCGTGCTGCGCCATTTCACCGGCAATTTCATCGGCGATTTTGCCTTTATAGAACGCATCCGGCCCTTGCTGGGCGATCAGCTGCAGGCTGCGCGCGAGGTTTTTCTGCACCAGACGTTCGCCCTTCTGATACGGCTTACAGTCGGCTTTGTAGAAAATCGCGCGGCTGTTGTCGTGATTGATCAGCGTCTCTTTGCCATAAGTGGCGAGATCGTCGGCCAGCGCATCGTTCACTACGATACCGTCACGCGCCAGTTTGATAGCAGGCGCCAGTAATGTGCTCAGCGGCAAGGTGCCGTATTTCTGCGCCGCCAGCGCAAAACCGGCCACGGTGCCCGGCGTGCCTGAGGCTAAGTGAGAAGTGAGTGACAACTTACTATCAGCGTTGCCCTGCTTATCAAGGAACATATCGCGTGACGCGCGCGCCGGTGCCATTTCTCGGAAGTCGATGGCGGTGGTGCGGCCCGATGCGGTACGTAGCAGCATAAAGCCCCCGCCGCCGAGGTTACCGGCCTGCGGATGCGTCACCGCCAGCGCGAAACCCACCGCAACGGCCGCATCCACCGCGTTACCGCCCTGCTTAAGAATATCGACGCCGACTTCTGTCGCCATCGCATCCACCGATGCCACCATGCCATGTTTGGCTTTTACCGGGTGAAAGGTATCACTATCAACGCCATACGAAACCGGCGGCGCGTTGGCGGGCGCAGCGTGTGCGCCCTGCACCACGGTAAAACTCATCAATAATGCCCAGCCGAACTGACGCACGTTGCCCTGTATCCTCATCCTGCCACCACCCTTTTAAAGTTATTTATACCCTTCATACTTCAAGGTGCAGATGCGTTGGCTGCTCTCGTTCACCCGAATCACTTACTTGTGTAAGCTCATCGGGACTCTCTCGTTTGCCGCCTTCCTGCGCCTTGAATTATTTTGGGTATCCATTTGTTATTTATTGATGCAAGTGTTTGCAAACACGGTAAAAAGCGTAGCAGTAAGCTAAATTCGGCGCACTCCTGGATCATAGGTTTGTGATATCGCATAAACTTATGGCTGCAGCGCGTGTTGCCACTTTGGCAGCATCAGCACACAGCAGGCTGCATGAATGGAGGAAGATCATGAACAAATGGCTAATTGTGATCGCAGCATTGCTGCCGTTAAGCAGCATGGCAAATACGTTGAACAGCACCAACGATCCGAACAAACCCGGCTTCAACCCGAGCCAGCAGCGGATGCAGTCGCAGATGCAGAATCAGCAGCAACAGCAGAAGCTCAGGTTGCAGCAGAATCAGCAGCAGCAAAGTCAGGATGTCCAGCGCAAGGTGCAGGAACAGCGGGATAGCGCCCAGCAGCGGGTGATTCAGTCGCAGCCGGGCCAGAAACAGCAGCAGAACTAGCGGAAGTCGGGACCGATAATATCGATGCGGTCGGTGCAGATAGCATCGACGCCCCAACTCAACAGCTCGCGCGCCCGCGCGGGCTGATTCACGGTATACACCAGAATATGCAGACCGGCCGCTTTCAGCTGCGCGGTGCGTTCGGCGTCGAGTAATTTGTGGTTGAGATGGATCGACACGCAATCCAGACGCGCCGTCAGCGCCTGCCAATCGTCGTGCCACTCATCCAGCAGCAACCCGCGCGGCAGTTCAGGTGCTGACTCCATTGCCGCCTCCAGCGCAGCGTAAGAGAAGGAGGAGAGCAGCGGCGCGGTTTGTCCTTGCCACAGTTCGCGTGCGGCCAGCGCCACATTGCGGCCAGTTTCCACCTCCTGCCCGGTGGTGGGTTTGATCTCGATGTTCGCCATCATCTGATGCTGGCGACAACGCTCGGCCACTTCGCTCAGCAGCGCCAGCGGTTCGCCTTCGTAATCGCGGCTAAACCAGCCGCCGGCATCCAGCTGTGACAGCTTATGCCACGACAGCGCGCCCGCCACGCCCCAACCGTTGCTGGTGCGATCCAGCGTATCGTCGTGCAGCAGGAAAATTTGCTTATCTTGCGACAGCTTGGCATCAAACTCGATCATGGTGTGACCGTGCTGCGCGCCGACATCAATCGCCGCGAGGGTATTTTCCGGGGCCAGTTTGCCGCCGCCGCGATGCGCGACAATGTACGGATAAGGCCAGTTGTGTTGACTCATTCCAGACGCTTTCCATAGGTTGAATCGAAGAAGTGTAACGCATCTGACGGCAGATGCAGCCACAAGGTGCTGCCCGCCAGCGGGCGCTCGCTGTGCGGCAAACGAACCACCATGCGCGCGTTACCGATGCGGCCGTGCGCCAGATTGTCCGCGCCGAGCATCTCCAGCGTTTCAACCACCAGCGGAATGCCGCCCGCATCGCGGCTGCTGAGTTTGATGTGTTCGGGACGAATGCCGAGCGTCAGCGGGCGATTGGCCCATTTGGCTCTGCTCTCGCCCAGCAGCAAGCTATTAAGCGCATCCAGCGTGAAACGCGTGCCGTCGCTGCTGATTTGCCCTGGCAGCAAATTCATGGCGGGCGCGCCGATAAACGAGGCAACAAACTGGCTGGCCGGACGCTCATAGACTTCCACCGGCGTGCCCACCTGCTCCACCACGCCTTTGTTCATGACCATCACGCGTTGCGCCAGCGTCATCGCTTCTACCTGGTCGTGCGTCACGTAGATGCTGGTGGTTTTCAGGCGGCGATGCAGCTGTTGCAGCTCAAGACGCATCTGCACGCGCAGGCGCGCATCCAGATTCGACAGCGGCTCATCAAACAGGAAAACCGCCGGTTCACGCACGATAGCGCGCCCCATCGCCACGCGCTGACGCTGTCCGCCCGACAGCTCACGCGGGCGGCGATGCAGCAGATGATCCAGTTCGAGGCTGCGCGCGGCTTCCATCACGCGCTGCGCGATCTGCACTTTGCCCATGCCGCGAATTTTCAGGCCATACGCCATGTTTTCACCCACCGTCATGTGCGGATAGAGCGCGTAGTTCTGGAACACCATGGCGATGCCGCGATCTTTCGGCTCCATGTGGGTGACGCGTTTGTCGTCGATGTAGATGTCGCCCGACGATACGCGCTCAAGGCCCGCCACCATGCGCAGCAGCGTCGATTTACCGCAGCCGGAAGGGCCGACCATCACCATAAATTCGCCATCGTTAATGGTGATATTCAGTGGCTGAATGATCTGATTTTTGCCGTCATACGATTTGGTAACGGTTTGAAGGGTTACGCCTGCCATTTATTTATCACTCTCTACCAGGCCACGCACAAACGCACGTTGCATCACGAGTACCACCACCACCGGTGGAATCAGGGTTAATAACATTGCCGCCATCACTTCATTCCACTGCGTCGGCCCGCCGCTGCTGTTGATCATGCTTTTCACTCCGGCGACGGCGGTGCTGAGGCTGGCATCGTTGATGATCAGCAGCGGCCACAGATATTGGTTCCAGCCGTAGATAAAGGTGATCACGAAGAGCGCGGCGAGATTGGTTTTGGACAGCGGTAACACAATGTCCCAGAAGAAGCGCATCGGGCTGGCACCGTCGATACGCGCCGCCTCAATCAGCTCGTCCGGCAGCGACATAAAGAACTGACGGAACAGGAAAGTGGCCGTCGCCGATGCCATCAGCGGCAGCGTTAAGCCGCTGTAGCTGTCGAGCATATTCAGCGTCGAAATCACTTCCACCGTCGGAAAAATACGCACTTCCACCGGCAACATCAGGGTGATGAAAATCAGCCAGAAAAACAGCGAACGCAGCGGGAAGCGGAACCACACCAGCGCGAAGGCGGAGAGCATCGAGACGCTGATTTTGCCAATAGTGATACCGAGCGCCATCAGCAGGCTGTTGAGCATCATCATGCCAAACGCCGGACCGTTGCCATTCACGCCATGCGTCCAGATGCGCGCGATGTTCTCCCACAAATGCGTGCCCGGCAGCAGCGTCATCGGCACCTGATACACCGCCTCGTTATCCAGCGTCGCCGCGACAAAAGCGATGTAGAGCGGGAACAGAATGGTCAGCACGCCCAGCACCAGCAAGGTATGGCTGAAGATGTCCAGCCCGCGTCGATTCTCAATCATTGGTATTGCACCTTACGCTCGACAAAGCGGAATTGCAGGATAGTCAGGCCAATCACCAGCAGCATCAGCACCACCGATTGCGCGGCGGAGGATGAGAGATCCAGCCCGGTGAAGCCTTCGCGATAGATTTTGTAGATCAGCGTAGTGGTGGCCTGCACCGGACCGCCGCCGGTGGCGGCATCGATCACCGGGAAGGTATCGAAGAAGGCGTACACCAGATTGACCACCAGCAGGAAAAAGCTCACCGGCGTAATCAGCGGCAGGGATAAATTGAAGAAGCGACGCACCGGACCGGCGCCATCGATCGCCGCCGCTTCCACCAGCGATTTGGGAATCGACTGCAGCGCGGCAAAGAAAAACAGGAAGTTGTAGCTCATTTGCTGCCAGATCGACGCCAGCACAATCAGGAACATCGCCTGACCGCTGTTTTGCGCGTAGTTCCAGTTGTAGCCCATTTGGTTCAGCAGATGGCTGAACAAACCGAGGCCCGGATTAAACAGGAACATCCACAGCACCGCCGCTACTACCGGCGCCACCGCGTATGGCAGCAGCAGCAAGGTTTGGTAAAGCTTGCGCAGGCGAATCACGTAATCCACCAGCGCCGCCAGCAGCAGGGAAAAGGTCATACCGCAAATCGTGACCAGCGCACTGAATTCAATGGTGGTCCAAAAGGACGCCAGATAGTACTCGTCGCTGAACAGGCGTTTAAAGTTCGCCATTCCGACGAATGTGCTGGAGATGCCAAAAGGATCAATGCTTTGCAGCGAATACCACAAGGCTTCACCGGCTGGCCACAGAAAGAAGATGGCCGTGATCACCAGTTGCGGCAGCAGCAGCAAATAGGGCAGAAAACGGGAGCGAAATACCGGGCGCGATGAGGACATAGCAGGCTCAATCCAGGAGAAAAATCGGGGCGAACGCCAGGCGTCGGCCCCGAGATAACAGCGTTACTTCACTTGCTGCTCAAAACGGCGCAGCAGTTCGTTACCGCGTTTCACAGCGTTATCCAGCGCGGCTTGCGGCGCCTGTTTGCCGGTCCACACGCCTTCCAGCTCTTCGTCCACGATGGTACGAATCTGTGGCATGTTGCCCAGACGCATGCCTTTGGTGAACGGCAGCGGATCTTTGTTCAGCATCTGACGCGTAGCGATGTCTGCGCCGGGGTTCTTATCATAGAAGCCCTGTTGCTTAGTCAGTTCGTATGCGGCGGTGGTGATAGGCAGGTAACCGGTTTTCTGATGCCATTCGGCAGCGATTTCCGGCTGTGCGAGGAACTTCATGAACTCCGCCGCGCCTTTGTAGGTGTTGGCATCTTTGCCTTTCATCACCCACAGGCTCGCGCCGCCAATGATGGCGTTTTGCGGTGCATTTGGAACGGTTTCATCGTACGGCATCATGCCAACGCCGAAGTTAAATTTGGCGTAGTGTTTGATATCGGCCAGCGAACCGGACGACGCGGTGGTGATGCCGCAATCGCCGTTGTAGAACTTGGCGGTGGATTCATCTTTGCGACCGAAGTAGGTGAAATCCCCCTTCTTGTTCATCGCTTCCAGCATTTCGATATGGCGCACCTGCACCGGCTTGTTGAACTCCAGCACCGCATCGGTACCGTCAAAGCCGTTGTTTTTGGTGGCGACCGGCAACGCGTGCCAGGCGCTGAAGTTTTCAATCTGAATCCAGCCCTGCCAGCCGCTGGCGTAACCGCAGGTCAGGCCCGCTTTGCGCAGCGCTTCGGCGTCTTTCGCCAGCTCCTGCCAGGTTTTTGGTGGCTGATCCGGGTTCAGACCGGCTTTTTTGAACGCATCTTTGTTGTAGTACAGCACCGGCGTGGAGCTGTTGAACGGCTGCGAGATCAGCTGGCCTTTGCTGTCGCTGTAGTAACCGGCAACGGCTGGCACGAACTGCCTGGGATCCATTTGCACGCCGGCGTCTTTAAACACCTGGTTGACCGGCACGATAGCTTTTGACGCCATCATGGTCGCCGTACCGACTTCATACACCTGCAGCAGCGCAGGTGCTTTACCGGCGCGCACTGCCGCGATACCCGCCGCTAAGCTCTGCTCGTAGTTGCCTTTGTAAGTCGGAACGATTTTGTAATCGGGATGAGCCTGGTTAAAACGTTGTGCCAGAGAATCAACTTCTTTGCCTAACTCGCCTTCCATTGAGTGCCAGAAAGGGATCTCAGTTGCAGCCAGCGCATTACCGCTGAGCGCCAGACCGAGCAAGACACTCATCAGGCGGGGACGAAGCGTAAAAGCGGACATAAGGTTTTTCCTGTGCTGTTAAGTACGCGCGAATGCGCGCATTTTTTAGTTCGCGACGTAACATGACACGGGGAAATGACGGATTAATAACAGGTTTATGACGGGGATGTGACAGGTGGGTTGGGAGTGCTGGCTGGTACGTGCTGGCTGTCCCCCTCCTCGGTCCTCCCCCATTAATGGGGGAGGAAGATGCTGCTATATGTGAGTTGGGAGTGGCATGTGGCAGCGTCTCCTTCCCCCGCTTGCGGGGGAAGGCCGGGATGGGGGACAGCGAGCACCAACTTACGCGCCTAAATAAGCACTCCGCACCGCTTCGTTGGACAGCAGCGCTTCGCCGCTATCCTCCAGCACCACGTGGCCGTTCTCCAGCACATAGCCGCGATCTGCCAGCTTCAGCGCCTGATTGGCGTTCTGCTCGACGAGGAAGATGGTCATGCCCTCTTTACGCAGCTGCTCAATGGTGTCGAAGATCTGCTGAATGATAATCGGCGCCAAACCCAACGACGGCTCATCCAGCAGCAGCAAACGCGGCTGGCTCATCAACGCGCGACCAATCGCCAGCATCTGCTGCTCACCGCCAGACATGGTGCCCGCGCGCTGTGCTTTACGTTCTGCCAGCCGTGAAAACAGCTGATAAACGCGATCGATACGCTCCAGATACTGCTGACGCGTGGCGAAAAAACCGCCCATCGCCAGGTTCTCTTCCACCGTCATGCGCGAAAACACCCGACGGCCTTCCGGCACGATGGCAATCGCTTCACGCATGATTTTCGCGGTTTGCCAGTCGGTGATCGTTTTACCATCAAAGGTGATGGTACCGCTGGTGGCGCGTGGTTCGCCACACAAAGTGCCGAGCAACGTGGTTTTACCCGCGCCGTTGGCACCGATCAGCGTGACGATTTCACCCTGATTAATGTGCAGGTTGATGTTGTGCAGCGCCTGAATCGGACCGTAATGGGCGCTGACACCCTGCAAGGTTAAAATCGGGTTTGCCATATTACGCCTCACCTAAATAAGCACGGATCACATCCGGATTGTTACGCACCTGTTCCGGCGTGCCGTTAGCCAGCGGCGTTCCCTGATTCACCACGTAAATGCGGTCAGAAATGCCCATCACCAGCTTCATATCGTGTTCAATCAGCAGCACGGCAACCTTGTGCTCACCGCGCAGTTCGGCGATCAGCTCATCGAGTTCGTGCGTTTCACGCGGGTTAAGACCCGCCGCCGGTTCATCCAGCATCAGGATTTCCGGACGCGTCACCATGCAGCGCGCAATCTCCAGACGACGCTGCTGACCATAAGCAAGGTTACCCGCCTGACGGTTAGCCAGATCCAGCAAACCGATGCGTTCAAGCCAGGTTGCCGCGCGATCCAGCGCTTCGCTCTCACCGCGACGGAAAGCCGGGGTTTTGAACAAGCCGGAGAACACGCCGCTTTTCAGGTGCTGATGTTGTGCCACCAGCAGGTTCTCAATCACCGTCATTTCACGGAACAGACGCACATGCTGGAAGGTACGCACAATGCCCATGCGCGCAATCTTCTGGCCTGGCAAACCTTGCAGTTGTTGATCGCGCAGTTTGATGGTGCCGCCGGTCGGTTTGTAGAAACCGGTCAGGCAGTTGAACACCGTGGTTTTACCGGCACCGTTCGGACCGATCAGCGAAACAATTTCCTGTGGATGCAGCTCAAGCGCCACGTTGTTGACGGCTAACAGGCCGCCGAAGCGCATCATCAGGCCTTCAACGGCTAATAAAGGCTGACTCATGCCTGCTCTCCTTGTTTACTGCTTTTCATCTTCAGATGCGGACGCTTCATCGGCAGCAGACCTTGCGGACGCCAGATCATCATCAGCACCATCAAACCGCCGAGCACCAGCATGCTGTACTCGTTCAAATCACGCATCAGCTCGCGTGATACCACCAGCAGAATCGCTGCAAGGATCACTGCCAGCTGCGAACCCATGCCGCCCAACACCACAATCGCCAGCACAAAGGCCGATTCGACGAAGGTGAAGGATTCCGGGCTGACGAAGCCCTGACGAGCGGCGAACAGCGTCCCCGCGAAGCCTGCGAACACGGCGCTGATGGTGAAAGCGGTCAGCTTGATGCGCGTTGGGCTCAGGCCGAGCGAACGGCAGGCGATCTCATCTTCACGCAGCGCTTCCCACGCGCGGCCCAGCGGCATACGCAGCAAACGGTTGATCACAAACAGCGTCAGCACCACCAGCAGCAGCGCCACCAGATAGAGGAAAATCACGCGGTCGCTGGGATCGTATTTCAGGCCGAAGAAATCATGGAAAGTGCTCCAGCCGCCTTCGCTGACGCGGCGGCCAAACTCCAGACCAAACAGACTTGGCTTGGGAATCTGCGCGATGCCGTTCGGACCGCCAGTGATCGCGGTGTTATTCAGCAGCAGAATACGCACAATTTCACCAAAGCCGAGCGTGACGATCGCCAGATAGTCACCGCGCAGGCGCAGCACCGGGAAGCCAAGCATCAGGCCAAACGCACCGGCGACTAAACCGGCCAGCGGCAGACTTTCCCAGAAACCAAAACCGTAATAGTGATTAAGCAACGCGAAGGTGTAAGCGCCGATGGCGTAGAAACCGCCGTAGCCCAGCACCAGCAAACCAGACAAACCCACCACCACGTTCAACCCGAGACCGAGCATCACGTAGATCAGCGTCAGCGTGGCGATATCGACGCTGCCGCGCGAGACCAGAAACGGCCAGATAACGGCGGCGGCAATCACCAGCGCCATCAACAGCTTCTGCTTTGGCGTTGATCCATCAAAACCCGGCAGAACAAAACCTTTGCCGCTGCGTTTGAATTTGCCCTGCACCAGCGGACGCAGCAGCTGGAAGACAAACACCACCGCACAACCCATGAAAATCCAGTTCCAGCGCACCGCGCCCGCATTGGCGACCACCAGTTTGGTGCCGTCCAGATCGAGGCGCACGCCCATAAAGAAGGTAGCGAGAATCAGCAACATCACCGTGGAGATCACGGCGTTGACCAAACCGAGGCGTTTCATACTTTCTCCACCTCCGGACGGCCAAGAATCCCGGTTGGCATCACCAGCAGCACCACAATCAGCAGCGCGAAGGAGACCACATCTTTATACTCGGTCGACAGATACGCCGAGGTCAGCGCTTCTGCGATACCCAGCACCAGGCCGCCAATCATCGCGCCCGGAATACTGCCGATGCCGCCCAATACTGCGGCGGTGAAGGCTTTCATCCCGGCCATAAAGCCGATGAACGGGTTAATGGAGCCATAGAATTGACCGAGTAATACGCCCGCTACCGCCGCCATCGCCGCACCAATGATAAAGGTGAGAGAGATAACGCGGTCGGTGTTGATGCCCAGCAGGCTGGCCATTTTGAGGTCTTCTGCACAGGCGCGGCAGGCGCGGCCCATGCGCGAATAACGGATAAACAGCGTCAGCGCCAGCATCGACAGGAAGGTCACCACCCAAATCACCAGTTGCATGGTGGAGAGCGTGGCCGCAAAGCCGTTGCTCTCGCCCAACGTCCACTGGCCGGTGATCAGGCTTGGCAGCGCGAGATCGCGCGAGCCTTGCGTCAGGCTGACGTAGTTTTGCAGGAAGATCGACATACCGATCGCGGAGATCAGCGCGATCAGGCGCTTAGACGATCGCACCGGCCGGTACGCCACGCGCTCGATGCTCCAGCCATAGGCGCTGGAGATGATCACCGCCATCACGAAACCGGCGGCGATCATCAGCCACGAGGTATCGATGCCCATCATCATCAGGGCGGCAATCACGATAAAGGAGACATAGCTACCGATCATGTACACCTCGCCGTGGGCGAAGTTGATCATGCCGATAATGCCGTAAACCATGGTGTAACCGATGGCGATCAGCGCGTAGGTGCTCCCGAGGGTCACCCCGTTGAACATCTGCTGAATAAAATAGAGAAACTGCTCGGACATAGTGAGGACCTGCTCTGGAGCTGAATAATTCCCTCTCCCGCGTGCGGGAAAGGGAATTTTGGGGGATTACTTAACTGCGGTAGAAGAGCCGTCTTTGTGCCATTTGAAGACACCAAATTCGAAGCCCTTCAGATCGCCTTTCTCATCCCAGTTCAGGTTGCCCATCACGGTTGGAACGGCAGCGCCCTCTTTCAGGTTCTTCGCAATTGCATCAGGCTCATCGCTCTTGCTGCGCTCGATACCCGCCACCAGCGATTGAATCGCGGCGTAGGTGGTCCAGACGAATGGACCGGTTGGATCTTTGCGGTTAGACGCGGTGTTGGCTTTAATCGCATCAACAATCGCCTTGTTCTCTGGCAGCTGGTCATAACGTTTCGGCAGGGTCACGAACAGGCCTTCAGACGCATCGCCAGCGATGTTAGACAGGGAAGCGTTGCCCACGCCTTCCGGCCCCATGAAACCGGCATTCAGGCCAGCGGATTTTGCCTGACGCAGAATCTGGCCCAGCTCCGGGTAATAGCCACCGTAGTAAACGAAATCGACGTTTTCTTTCTTCAGACGCGCAATCAGCGTGGAGAAGTCTTTATCACCGGCGGTGATACCTTCAAACAGCACCACGTTGCCGCCTTTGGCTTTCAGGGTTTTCTGCACCGATTCCGCCAGACCCTGACCATATTGCTGTTTGTCATGCACCACAGCGATACGTTTTGGTTTGATGTGGTCGAGGATGTAGGTCGCCGCCGTTGGGCCCTGATCGGAATCCAGACCGGTAGTACGCAGCACGTCAGCATAGCCACGTGCAGTCAGTTCAGGCGCGGTAGCGGCTGGGGTGATCATCAGCACGCCTTCGTCGTTATAGATGTCTGAAGCTGGCTGAGTAGAGGAGGAGCACAGATGGCCGATAACGTATTTGATGCCGTCGTTAACCACTTTGTTGGCAACCGCAACCGCTTGTTTCGGGTCACAGGCATCGTCATATTCCACGCCAACCAGTTTGTCACCGTTAACGCCGCCTTTGGCGTTGATGTCCTTAATCGCCTGCGCGGCACCGGTAAACTGCATGTCACCGTACTGCGCGACCGGACCGGTTGATGCGCCTACGATGGCAATTTTGATGTCTTTAGCCAGCGCCGCATGGCTCATCGCCAGGGCAACGCAGCCCGCCAGTAATGCGCGTCCTTTACTCATTTTCATGCGAACTTCCCCATCTGTTGTGTCGTGTTTGTTGTGATTGTTTATTTTCTGCCAGTCAAAGAGGAAAACTCATTCTGCAATAATGGGTTAGCGCGCTTTTCTGGCATTTATAGGTAATAAGGCTTTATTTTTCAGGTTATTAAACAGGAACTTTCTTCTGTAAATCAACTGACATATTCAGAATTGACTGAGTGGATCAGCAGAATCGTCTGGTTGTTATGGCCGATTTTTCAGCAGGATACCAGCGCGTTATGCTGGCTTTTTCAACTATCGTTGATGGCTTACTCCACAATCCTGGCAAACTGACCGGCATTTGACCTATTTTCATCAGAAAAAAGTGACAGCGCTCTGACTGTCTAAATTCGCTACACTATCGCCTTTGCACTAGTACAGGTATTAGGTATGAAGCTGACAATCCAGCGCTTAGCATCGTTAACCGCTCAGGATCGTATCGATTTAGCTAAAGTCTGGCCGGAAATCGATATTGTGCAACTGGAAGCACAACTCAGCGACACGCAGCGTTTGTATGCGGCGCGTTTTAACGACCGATTACTGGCGGCGCTGCAGCTGACCCTCAGCGGCACGCAGGGGAAAATCATCCACCTCAACGTTCGCGAAGTCACGCGTCGACGTGGCGTGGGGCAATACTTGCTGGAAGAGACAATCGCGCAGAATAGCGCGTTAGCAGATTGGTGGATTGCCGATGACGGCGACGCCGATCAGGGGGTGCGTGCGGCGTTTATGCAGGCTTGTGGTTTTCGTGCGCAGGCTGATGGTTGGGTACGTTGAAAGGATGTCGCGCGGAATGTCTGAACGTGATGCGTAGCGACCAGGTAATAAAAAGGGCGACTTAAAAGTCGCCCCGTTTTTCCACCCGATCACTATCAGGCTTCAATCGCCACACGCAGTTTCTTCATGGCGTTCTTTTCCAGCTGACGCACGCGCTCCGCAGAGACGCCGTATTTGTCGGCCAACTCCTGCAGCGTGGTTTTGTTGTCATCGTCCAGCCAGCGGGCACGGATAATGTCCTGACTACGCTCGTCGAGGCTCAGCATCGCATCGCTCAGCTTATCAGCCGCATGTGCATCCCAGTTGTCCTCTTCGATGCCATCGGCAAAGTCAGAGGTTTTATCCTGCAGATACAGCACCGGCGCCATCGCTTTGCCTTCGCCTGCTTCGTCATCAGACGACATGTCGAAAGTCATATCCTGCGCAGCCATGCGCGATTCCATTTCCAGCACGTCTTTGCTGCTAACGCCCAGCTCGCGTGCGACCATTTCTACTTCGTCCTGGTTAAACCAACCGAGACGCTGTTTGCTTTTACGCAGGTTAAAGAACAGCTTGCGTTGAGCTTTGGTGGTCGCGACTTTCACGATACGCCAGTTACGCAGCACGTATTCGTGAATCTCTGCTTTAATCCAGTGCACGGCGAACGACACCAGACGCACGCCGACTTCAGGGTTGAAGCGACGCACCGCCTTCATCAGGCCGATGTTACCTTCCTGAATCAGGTCCGCCTGCGGCAAGCCGTAACCGGAGTAGTTACGAGCAATATGAACAACAAAGCGCAGGTGAGACAGGATCAGCGTCTTTGCTGCATCCAGATCGCCCTGGTAATGCAGCCGCTCAGCCAATGCTTTTTCCTCTTCTGCCGTCAGCACCGGCCAGTTGTTGGCAGCCCGAACGTAAGATTCCAGGTTACCCAGAGGAGCAATCGCTAAAGTTTGCATTTCTTTGGTCATTCAAACCCTCACAAATTCAATGGACTTGCTGCACAGTTCCTTGCGCAGACGCTACATTATGTCAACGTCGCGAAAAAACCAGAAGCAATCTGTGCTACTTGGACGACAAAGTTATCCACAAGTTCAATTATAGCAGTGAATATTTTACACACAGATGACGGCGGGGGATATAGGAGAATTCCTCTGCTCCCAGGTCGTCGGCAGCAGAGGAAGAGTATAGCAAAAAACGTTGCTTTTGGTTACTGCGGCGTAAAACGGCGTAAATGTTGCACTGTTGCCAGCCAGGCGGCAATCCAGCCGATGATGGCAGCGATCAGCAGTAACAGCAGCCCTTCATCCCAGGAAAAACCTTCCAGCACAAAGGTGGTACCGAATACGGTTGCTACTTGCGCCACCACCGATTGCAGGCGCAACACCAGCACTTCCGAGAGCAGCAGCGACAGCACCGCGCCGCCCAAACCTAACAGCGCACCGCCGTACAGGAATGGACGCAGGATAAAGCCGTCAGTGGCACCAATCAGCTTCTGCACGTTAATAGTATCGCGCCGCGCAAAGATGCTGAGCCGCACGCTGTTGCCGATCACCAGGAACACCGCAACCACCATCAGCAGGCCAATCATTGAGGCAATCTGTCCCACCAGCCCGGTTAGCGCCGCTAAACGCGCGAACCAGCTGTCATCCATACGCACTTCATCAACGCCCTGCACTTTAGATACGCGATCGCGCAGATTCGCCATGGTGTCCGAATTCTGGAAATTAAGTTTAGGCGTGATGATGGCCACCGCCGGCAGCGGATTCTGCTCCAGCATGTCCATCGAACCACCAAAACCAGACCAGTTGCGGAACTCATTCAACGCTTCTTCACGCGTCAGATAGTTGACGTTGTCCACGCCATCGAGCTGCTTGAGCTGCGCGGTGACATTCTCCGCTGCAGTGTCATCCAGCGCTTTATCCAGATAAACCGTTAGCTGCGGCGCGGGATACCACTGCGTCGCCGCCTGGCTGACGTTCTTCCACACCATGTAGCACACGCTCGGCAGCGTCAGGGAAATGGCGATCACCATCACCGTCAGCAGCGTCGCCAGCGGCTGACGCCACATATCCGACAGCGTGCCGCGCAGCGCATAGCGCCACTGTTCCTGCCAGCCGCCTTTCAGCGCCTTGCTTTTAGAGGGCTGCTTCGCTTTCGGCGCTGGTGCGCGCTTGTTGCGTTTATTGACCATCGTGGCCTCCGTGCAGACGTCCCTGATTGAGCGTCATCACGCGGTAATTCCGGCGTGCAATCAGCCCGACATCGTGCGTTGCCATTAACACCGTGACACCAACGCGGTTGAACTCTTCGAACAGGCGCAGGATGTCTTCCGACAGCGCATTGTCGAGGTTACCGGTGGGTTCATCCGCCAGCAGCACCGCGGGCTTGTTCACCACCGCGCGGGCAATGCCGACGCGCTGCTGTTCACCGCCAGAGAGCTGAATCGGATAGCTTTTCGCTTTGTCGAGCAGGCCGACTTTATCCAGCGCGGCCGACACGCGCCGACGAATATCTTCGCCGCTGGCACCGGAAATGATCAGCGGGATCGCCACGTTGTCGTAGACCGAACGATCCATCAACAAATGGTGATCCTGGAAAATCATGCCGATTTGACGTCGCAGGAAAGGCACTTCGCTGTGACGCAGACGCGAAATATCGTGGCCGCTAAACCAGATCTGCCCGGCGCTCGGGCGCTCAATGCCACAAATCAGCTTTAGTAAGGTACTTTTCCCCGCACCGGAATGGCCGGTCAGGAACGCCATTTCGCCGGGACGCAGATGGAAATCCACTCCCTGCAGCGCCTGACGTCCTCCCAGGTAAGCTTTACTGACCTCTTCAAAGCGAATCATCCCAATCATTCCTCTCGGGCAAACAGTGCCTCAATAAAGTCTGCGGCCTTAAACGGCCGTAAATCCTCGATGCCTTCCCCAACACCGATATAACGAATCGGAATGCCGAACTGATCGGCAACCGAGAAGATCACGCCACCTTTGGCGGTTCCATCCAGTTTCGTCAGGGTGATGCCGGTCAGGCCCACCGCTTCATGGAACAGTTTGGCCTGGCTGATAGCGTTTTGCCCGGTGCTGGCGTCGAGCGTCAGCATCACTTCATGCGGCGCATCTTCGTCCAGCTTCTTCATCACGCGGGTAATTTTCTTCAGCTCTTCCATCAGGTGCGATTTGTTCTGCAGACGACCCGCGGTATCGGCGATCAGTACATCCACATTGCGCGACTTGGCTGCCTGGATGGCGTCAAAAATCACCGAGGCAGAATCTGCGCCGGTATGCTGCGCCACCACAGGAATGTTGTTGCGCTGGCCCCAAATCTGCAGCTGCTCAACGGCGGCGGCACGGAAGGTATCGCCCGCTGCCAGCATCACCGATTTGCCCTGCGCCTGATACTGACGCGCCAGCTTACCGATGGTGGTGGTTTTACCCACGCCGTTGACGCCCACCATCAGGATGACGAATGGCATTTTGCCACCCACTTCCAGCGGCTGATCCACTTTTTCCAGAATACCGGACATTTCCGCTTTCAGCAGGCCATACAGCGCTTCCGCATCGCGTAGCTGCTTGCGGTTGGCCTGTTGTGTCAGATTGGTGATGATGCGGCGGGTGGTTTCGACGCCAACGTCGGCAATCAGCAGCTGCTCTTCCAGCTCTTCAAACAGATCGTCATCGATTTTCTTGCCGCGGAACAGGCTGATAAAGCCCGAACCGAGGTTTTCGCGGGTTTTTACCAGGCTGCGTTTCAGTCGGGCGAAGAAGCCCTCTTTGGTCGGACGCTCCTGCTCCTGCGCGATGATTGGCGCAGCGGCCAGCGGCAGATCGCTCACGGTATCCTGCGTGGCTTCGGCTAGCTCAGCATCTTCCGCATAGGTTTCCGCTAACGCCAGCGCTTCTAGTTCTTCGTCAGTTAATGGCGCTTCTTCGTGCAGTTCAGGCTCATCAATTGCCAGCTCTTCCAGCTGCGGCTCTTCTTCGATAGGTGCCACATCCGGCGCTGCTATCTCTTCTGGCAGCACCTCTTCAACGATTGCGGTAACCGGCTCAGGTTCCTGCGGCTCGATGACCGGCTCTTCAATCAGTTCCGGTTCAACCTGCTGCTGTTCCGCCACCTGTTCGGTGACGGCGACGGTTTCAACAGCCTGCGCTTCGGCGCGATCGAGCGCACTCTCTTCAACGGCAGGCTCAGCGACCACCTCGGCAGTTTGCTGCTGCTCTTCAGCAGGTTGTTGCGTCTCTTCTTCTTTGCCAAAGCCTAACCAGGAAAAAAAGCCGCGTTTTTTCTCTTTTGCCATTGTGTGACCCTACTCCTCGATGGCTTATTCCCGGTAGCACGCTTGTTCCCAGGGGATAAAATATTCAATTTTAAGCGGGTGAGCGGCGTAAAAATCAGGTAATTACGCGCGCTATACCAACTCAGTAGTCTAACACTTTCCAGCCAGCGCACCACAGCACCCTTTTTTAACGTTTCTTCTGCCCGCTACGCCCGTTAAACTACGCAACAAAATATGACGAGTTGTGAGCGAAATGAGTAAATCCCCCCGCAGCAGCAGCGCTGGCCAGATCCGCATCATTGGCGGTCAGTGGCGCGGCCGTAAATTACCGGTGCCGGATAGCGCAGGTTTGCGCCCGACCACCGATCGCGTACGTGAAACCCTGTTTAACTGGCTGGCGCCGGATATTCAGGAAGCGCGCTGCCTCGATTGCTTCGCCGGCAGCGGCGCGTTAGGGCTGGAAGCGCTGTCTCGCTATGCAGCGTCGGCCACGCTGCTGGAGCTGGAGCGTTCGGTGGCGCAACAGCTGTCACAGAATCTGCAAACGCTGCGTGCTACGCAGGCAAAAGTGGTGCAAACCAACACGCTGCAGTGGTTAAGCCAGCCGGGCGAACCGTTTGACGTGGTGTTTGTTGACCCGCCTTTCCGTAAAGGGCTGTTACAGGAAACATTGTCGCTGCTGGAGCAAAATGGCTGGTTAGCGGCTGAAGCGCTGATTTATGTCGAGAGCGAAGTGGAAAATGGCACGCCTGTCGCACCCGCAAATTGGGATTTGTACCGCGAGAAGATTGCCGGTCAGGTGGCTTATCGCTTATATCAACGCCAACAGGAGACGCACGATGTGGCTTAATTTGGGACGTTTGCTGATGATTTGCGTCTGGGCCTTTTTATTGCTCAATCTGGTGCAACCTTTCCCAACGCCGCTGCGCTATTTCGTGCACGTGGCGCTGTTCTTTATGGTGATTATGCACGGCCTGCAGCTGGTGTTGCTGCGCGCCACCCAGCCCAAAGACGCCCCAAAACTGAGCGGCGTAACCCAGGCGAAGATCTTCTTTTTTGGCGTGTTTGAGCTGCTGGCGTGGCAGAAAAAGCATTATCCGAAGATGTAGTTTCGTGCGGTTTATAGCCAGGTCGCCATGAATGGCGGCCCTATTGGGCCGGAGTAAAACTCACAAAACGCGTGCCTTTCATCTTCAACTCGCCCTTCGCGCCTTTATCGATCTGGTGATACTGGTTCGCATTCACCGTCACTTTAATATCGCTGGCACCGTTCAGCGGATGGAACCAGGCTTCATATTTCATCTCTTCCGCCACAATCTCTTCGCGCTGTCGTGAACGGCGATTGGGCGACGGAAATTCGCGTTTGGTTTTCACTTCCACGCTCAGCGAGCGCACCGGCGAGGCATCGTTCACCGCCGTTTCGCGGCGCTGTTTAATAAACTGACGGGTCGCCAAAACGGCAATAATGGCCAGTACGATGAAAAAGATTAGCGGTGGTTTGCTCATGATTTATCTCGTGCTTTGCGTTAATTCGGAACGGGTAAAGACGACAAAGCATACAACCAGAGTCGGCTGATTGTCACATTTGGCGCCGGTAACTTACACTGAGAGGGTGATTTTGGGAAAATTCATCAAACTGGCGGACATTTCGTCCAGAAAAGGGAGAAAACATGCTTTGGTCTTTCCTTGCCGTACTTTTTTCCGGCTGGCTTTACGTCGATGCTTCATATCGCGGTCCGCAATGGCAACGCTGGCTATTTAAACCTGTCACCTTGCTGTTACTCGTTGCCTGGGCGTGGCAAGCGCCAACCTTCAACACCACCGATTATTTGATTCTGGCCGGGCTGGTCGCCACGCTGGTGGGTGACGCGTTAATGCTGTTACCGCGTCAGCAAATGCTCTATGCGCTAGGCGCATTCTTCCTGTCGCATCTGCTGTACACCATCAGTTTTGCCGCACACATGACCATGAGTTTCTTCTGGCCGATTCCCCTCACCTTCCTGATCATTGGCGTGATCGTTATCGGGATTCTGTGGAGCAAACTGGAAGATCTGCGCTGGCCTATCTGCACCTTGATCGGCATGACGCTAGTGATGAACTGGATGGCGGCGGAGAACTACTTCTTCCGTCCAACTGACTTCAGTTTCTCGCTGCTGGTGGGTGCCGCGTTGCTGCTGTTAGCCAATATTGTCTGGTTTATCTCGCATTATCGCCGCCGTTTCAGCGCCGATAGCGCCATCGTCGCCGCTTGCTACTTCGCCGGTCACTTCATGATTGTGCGTTCACTGTGGCTCTACTGAAGATAACCTTACCTTCCGCTTGACTCTGGAGTCCACTCCAGAGTGTAGCATTAGGGTGCGGGCAACAGCCCGCCCCTGATTCCGGAGGCTACATGCATCAACATGCTCACCCTTGCCGCTGTGGCAAATCACACCGTCAGCCACAGCCGCTATGCTCGATTCGCAGCGTAAAACCCGCAACATTGAACATCTCCGCAGCGCAGCCCATCACGCCAGACAGCGATTGCGGCTGCTGTGACAGCGACAGCGGATCGCCAGGCGGCGAAAGCGACGCCGAAAGCGACAGGCCCGCCCTCTCTTCACATCAATTCCGCTGGCAGATTGCGGGCATGGATTGCCCTAGCTGCGCGCGTAAAATCGAAACTGCCGTGCAACGTGTACCGCAGGTTCAGCAAGCACGCGTGATTTTTGCCAGTGAAAAACTGGTGGTCGATGCCGACCAGGATATCCGCGCCACCATTGAACAGGTGGTGAAAAATGCCGGCTTCGCGCTGAGCGCCAGTGATTCCCCATCGCCTCCACAACCCGAAAGCCGCTGGCAGGAAAACGCCGGTTTGCTGCTGCTTGGCGTACTGATGCTCGCCAGTTGGCTGCTGAGCCAGCTTTCGCCGGTTTGGGGCGATCGCCTGTTTATTGCCACCACGTTGATAGGTTTAGCGCCGATCGCGCGCAGCGCCTGGAAGCTCCTGCGCAGTGGTTCGCCGTTCAGCATTGAGATGCTGATGACCATTGCCGCCGCCGGTGCGCTGGTGATTGGCGCGCACGCCGAAGCCGCGATGGTGCTGCTGCTGTTTCAACTGGGTGAACGCCTCGAAGCGTACGCCGCCACACGCGCACGCCTTGGCGTCACCGCGCTGATGGCGCTGCGTCCCGCTATCGCCACGCGCATTAACGGCACACAGCGGGAAAACGTCCGCTTAGAAGCGCTGCAGCCCGGCGATGTGATTGAAGTGGCGGCCGGCGGACGTTTACCCGCCGATGGCGAACTGCTGCACGCCAGCGCCAGCTTTGATGAAAGCGCGTTGACCGGCGAATCGCTGCCGGTAGCGCGTGAGCCAGGCGAGCAGATCATGGCCGGTGCCACCAGCCTTGATCGTCTGGTGACGCTGAAAGTCATTTCCCAGCCGGGCCAAAGTGCCATCGACCGCATCCTGCAACTGATTGAGGAAGCCGAAACCCATCGTGCGCCGGTTGAGCGCTTTATCGATCGCTTTAGCCGCATCTATACGCCCGCCATTATGCTGCTGGCGCTGCTGGTGATGGTGCTGCCGCCGCTACTGGGCTTTGGCGCGTGGTTGCCGTGGATTTATAAAGGGCTGACGCTGTTGCTGATTGGTTGCCCCTGTGCGCTGGTGATCTCCACGCCCGCTGCCATCACTTCCGGCCTGGCTGCTGCCGCGCGTCAGGGCGCGCTGATCAAAGGCGGCGCGGCGCTGGAGCGGCTCAGTCGCGTAAATATGATGGCGTTCGATAAAACCGGCACGCTGACCGCCGGTAAACCGCAGATCAGCCACATCCAGCCATTTGGCGTGATGGCGGAAAACAACTTGCTCACCATCGCCGCCGCCGTTGAACAGGGTTCCACCCATCCGCTGGCGCGGGCGATTGTCAGCGAGGCCGAGCGGCGCGCGCTCAGGCTTCCGCAAGCTGCACAGCAGCAAACGCTGGCCGGCAGTGGTATTCGTGCTGCGATAGATGGCGTGACCTATCAACTGCTGACGCCGCGCGAAGTCAGCCATCTTGATAATGCACAACAGCAGCAGATTGCTCAGCTGGAAGCGCAAGGCCAAACTGTGGTGCTGCTGTTGCAGGAGCAGCAGGTTCTTGGCGCGTTAGCCTTGCAGGATCAGTTGCGCACTGAAGCCCTCAGCGCGCTGTCTGAACTGAAGAAGCTTGGTGTTAACAGCATGATGCTGACCGGCGACAATCCACGCGCGGCTGCGGCCATTGCCGCTAAGCTCAACATCGATTATCGGGCAGGTTTACTGCCCGCCGATAAAGTTGCGGCGGTGAGGACGTTAGGCACACAGCACGCATTGGCGATGGTCGGCGATGGCATTAACGATGCGCCCGCCATGAAAGCCGCCACCATCGGCATTGCGATGGGCAGCGGCACCGATGTGGCGCTGGAAGCCGCAGATGTGGCATTAACGCAAAATCAGCTGGCGATTCTGCCGCGCACCATTGTGCTGGCACGGCGCACGCGTGCCATCATTCGTCAGAACGTGGCGCTGGCGTTGGGATTAAAGGCGATTTTTCTGGTCACCACGCTGCTCGGCTTCACCGGTTTGTGGCTGGCGGTCTTAGCGGATTCCGGTGCCACCGCACTGGTGACAGCCAACGCGCTGCGCTTGCTGCGTCAGCGTTAGGCGCCTTTTTTAATCAGAAACTGGTACGGTAGGCTTTCGGTCTGCTGTGCCAGCAACTCATGCTCCATAAAGCGGCAGAAACCGGGGATATCGCGCGTGGTGGCGGGATCGTCAGCAATGATCAGCAAGGTTTCACCGGCCTGCATGCTGCGCACGGTTTTACGCACCATCATTACCGGCTCCGGGCAGCGCAGGCCAAGGGCATCAAGCTGATGGTCAGGCGCAGAAAAGGGATCGCTCATGATTCTCTGTCAGTTGTTAGGGATGGGCGCTCATTCTAGCGCGCGAATAAGCCAACGCAAGGCGATAACGATTGCGTTAAAATTAACCATTGCATAAATTGCGCAACGCGTTAAGATGCCGCCGATTTTTATTTACCACCGTGCCAATGCACGAATCTGGGTTCCCTCACCCCATCACTAAAAAGGCTTACAATGATTAACTTCTCTGCACGTCAGCGCATGCATGCGCTGTTTTGGCTATCGCTATTCCATCTGCTGGTGATCACCTCCAGTAACTATCTGGTCCAGCTGCCGGTTTCCATCTTCGGTTTTCACACCACATGGGGCGCGTTTAGCTTTCCGTTTATTTTCCTCGCCACCGATCTGACCGTGCGCATCTTTGGCGCGCCGCTGGCACGTCGCATTATTCTGGCGGTGATGATTCCCGCGCTAGTGATCTCCTACATTGTTTCGTGTGTGTTCTATCAGGGCGAATGGCAAGGTTGGGCGTCACTGGAAGAGGTGAATCTGTTTGTTGCCCGTATCGCCTGCGCCAGCTTTATGGCTTATGCGCTGGGACAAATCCTCGATGTGCACGTTTTTAACCGTTTGCGCCGTTTATCGCAGTGGTGGATTGCGCCAGCGGCAGCGATGTTCCTCGGTAATATCAGCGATACGCTGGCCTTCTTCTTCATCGCCTTCTACAAGAGCCCAGATCCGTTTATGGCCACGCATTGGGTCGAAATCGCGCTGGTGGATTACAGCTTCAAAGTGCTGATCTGCATGATCTTCTTCCTACCCGCTTACGGCGTGCTGCTAAATGCCATGCTGAAGCGCTTAGCCGAACGTTCCGCGCAGCAGCAGATCAATTTCGGCTAATTGCACATACACTAAATGCCGCATTACGCTAAGATTTCCTGACACTCCGGCGGTTGCTTTTGCTAACTAAATCCGCTTGTATAACGGCTGACTGGAATCATGTAAAAGGGAAAAGAATGCGTAACGTAGTGAAATATGTGGGTATTGGCCTGTTGGTTATCGGCCTGGCGGCATGTGACCAGAAGAAAGATGATGCGGCAGCGAACAGCAACGGTGCGAGCGCCAGCCAGTCGGCCCAGACGGTTAACCTGATGGACGGCAAACTGAGTTTCTCTCTACCGGCGGGCATGTCTGACAAGAGCGGCAAGCTCGGCTCTGAATCCACCAACATGCACGTCTATGCCGACGAAACCGGTCAGCGCGCGATTATCGTGATTGCCGGCGATCCCACCAACGAAGCGCTTGATGCGCTGGCACAGCGTCTGGAACAGCAGCAGCGCGGTCGCGACCCACAGCTGCAGGTGGTGTCTAACAAAGCGGTGACGCTGAAAGACCAGCCGGCACAGCAGCTGGATACGGTGATTTCTGCCAACAATCAGACCTCATGGTCTTCGGTGATTCTGGCGAAAGTGGATGGCAAACTGCTGACGCTGCAAATTACCTTGCCAGCAGATAATCAGCAGCAAGCACAGAGCGATGCAGATGGGATCGTCAAAAGCATCACGTTGAAATAATACCCTTCATCCTTCGAACGGCAGGTGCGTTGGCTGCATTCGTTCACCCCGGTCACTTACTAAAGTAAGCTCCCGGGGATTCGCTCATTTGCCGCCTTCCTGCCGTCCAAATGATTTTGGGTATCGATTTGGGTGTTCACGAAGGGTCGCCATTCATGGCGACTTGGTTCTGCAATCCTCGCCTTACAATCTCACTGGCGAAATGTGCCAGATCTCATCCGCATATTCCTGAATGGTGCGGTCCGACGAGAAATAACCCATATTGGCGATATTCAGCGCCGCGCTGCGCTGCCACTTATCCGGCTGGCGATACAGCTTGTCCACCTTGTCCTGCGTGTCCACATAGCTGCGGTAATCCGCCAGCAGCTGATAGTGATCGCCGAAGTTCACCAGCGCATCAAACAGATTGCGATAGCGCCCTGGCTCCTGCGGGCTGAACACCCCGCTGGCGATTTGCGTCAGCGCCTGATGCAGCTCAGGATCATCCTCATAATACTTACGCGGGTTGTAACCGTCGGTGCGCAGCTTCTCAACCTGCGGCGTAGTGTTGCCGAAGATAAAGATATTCTCCTTGCCGACATGCTCCAGCATCTCAACGTTGGCACCATCCAGCGTACCAATGGTTAACGCGCCGTTCAGCGCAAACTTCATGTTACTGGTGCCAGAGGCTTCGGTACCGGCAGTGGAGATCTGCTCGGAGAGATCCGCCGCCGGAATGATGATCTGCGCCAGGCTCACGCCATAGTTTGGAATGAACACCACCTTCAGCTTGTTCTTCACCTGCGGATCGTTGTTGATCACATTGGCGACATCGTTGATCAAGTGAATGATGTGTTTCGCCACGTAATAGGCCGACGCCGCTTTGCCGGCGAAGAGATTAACGCGCGGCACCCATTCTGCGCTGGGATCGGCCTTGATGCGGTTGTAGCGCGTGATAACGTGCAGCACGTTCAGCAGCTGACGTTTGTATTCGTGGATGCGCTTAATCTGCACATCAAACAGCGCATGCGGATCGAGCACGATATCCATGTTCTTCGCCACCCAATCCGCCAGGCGTTTTTTGTTGGCAAACTTGGCGTCGGCGATCTGCTGGATAAAGGCCGGATAATCGATCTGCGTGGTCAATTCGTTGAGCTGGCCAAGATCGGTGCGCCAGTTGCGGCCAATCGCCTCGTCCAGCACCTCGGAGAGCGCCGGATTCGCCAGCGCCAGCCAGCGACGTGGCGTCACGCCGTTGGTTTTATTGCAGAAACGGCCCGGGAACAGACGCGCGAAGTCAGCGAACAGTGATTGCACCATCAAGTTGGAGTGCAACTCTGACACGCCGTTAACTTTGTGGCTCACCACCACCGCCAGCCACGCCATGCGAATGCGGCGGCCGTCGTTCTCATCGATGATCGAGATGCGCGCTAACAGCTCCCAATCATCCGGGTAATATTCCTGAATGGTTTTCAGGAAGTAGTCGTTAATTTCAAAAATAATGCTGAGATGACGCGGCAGGATCTTGCCAATCATATCCACCGGCCAGGTTTCCAGCGCTTCCGTCATCAGCGTGTGGTTGGTGTAGGAGAACACCTGACAGGTCACTTCAAAGGCATCGTCCCAGCTGAATTTCTGCTCGTCGATCAGTATGCGCATCAGTTCCGGGATCGCCAGCACCGGATGCGTATCGTTGAGGTGGATGGCAATTTTGTCCGGCAAATTGTCCCAGGTTTCATGCATCTGCCAGTGACGATTGAGAATATCCTGCACCGTCGAGGAGACGAGGAAATACTCCTGACGCAGACGCAGCTCGCGCCCCGAATAGGTGGAGTCATCGGGATAGAGCACGCGCGACACGTTTTCCGAGTGGTTTTTATCTTCTACCGCGGCGAAGTAATCACCCTGGTTGAACTTACCGAGGTTGATTTCGTTACTGGCCTGCGCGCCCCACAAGCGCAGCGTGTTGGTGGCATCGGTATCAAAACCGGGAATGATTTGATCGTAAGCCATCGCCACGATCTCCTCGGTTTCCACCCAGCGCACCCGCGCGCCTTCATGTTGCAGACGGCCGCCGAAGCGCACTTTGTAGCGCGTGTTAAAGCGCTGGAATTCCCACGGATTGCCGTACTCCAGCCAGTAATCCGGCGATTCGCGCTGCTGGCCGTCAACGATATTCTGCTTAAACATGCCGTAGTCATAACGAATGCCGTAGCCGCGCCCCGGTAAACCGAGCGTGGCGAGCGAATCCAGGAAGCAGGCCGCCAAACGCCCTAAACCGCCATTACCGAGGCCGGGATCGTTCTCCTCTTCCATCAGTTCGCTGAGGTCGAGGCCCATCTCTTCCAGCGCCTGATTGAGATCCTCATAAATGCCCATCGCCAGCAACGCGTTGCCGAGCGTGCGCCCCATCAGGAACTCCATCGACAGGTAATAAACCTGCCGCACATCCTGCGAGAGCTGCGCGCGGCTGGAGCGCAGCCAGCGTTCCACCATGCGATCACGCACCGCCAGCAGCGCGGCGTTGAGCCACTCATGCTTATTCGCGATCGATGGATCTTTACCAATAGTAAACATCAGCTTATAGGCGATTGAGTGCTTCAGTGCATCAACCGTCAGCGTGGGTGAGGCATAGGTGAAAGGTGCATTCATATCAAGTATCCCAATCTCTCATTACAGCAAACGTTGATAAAGATCGCGGTAGGCTTGTGCTGCCACCTGCCAACTAAAATCCATCCCCATCGCCTGCCGCTGAACGTAACGCCAGAGTGCAGGACGAGACCACAGAACAAATGCGCGCCGAATCGCCCGCAGCAGCGACCAGGCATTACTGTCTTCAAAAGTGAAACCGCTGGCGACGCCATCCGCCAGATTCTCAAGCGAGCTGTCTTGCACCGTATCCGCCAGTCCGCCAGTGCGACGCACCAGCGGCAGCGTACCGTATTTCAAACCATACAGCTGGGTTAAGCCGCACGGCTCAAAACGGCTCGGCACCATAATCACATCCGCGCCGCCGACAATGCGGTGCGAGAAGGCTTCGTGATAACCAATCTGCACGCCAACGCGGCCCGGATGCTCCGCCGCCGCCGCAAGGAAACCTTGCTGCAGCTCCGCATCGCCCTGGCCGAGCAGCACCAACTGTCCGCCCTGCGCCAGTAAGCCCGGTAGCGCTTCCAGCACCAGATCCAGCCCTTTCTGTTTGGTCAGGCGGCTGATGACGCAGAACACCGGTGCTTTGTCATCCACCTTCAGGCCCATGGCAATTTGCAGCTGGCGCTTGTTCTCCGCTTTGCTCTCCAGCGTTTCGCTGTCGTAGCGCGCGGTGAGCAGCAGGTCGTGCGCCGGGTCCCAGATGCCGGGATCGACGCCGTTCAAAATCCCGCTCAGGCGCCCTTCACGCAGTCGCTGTTCGAGCAGTGATTCCATGCCGTAACCAAATTCCGGTCGGGTAATCTCCAGCGCGTAAGTCGGGCTGACCGCCGTAATGTGATCGGCAAAGAACAGCCCCGCCTTGAGGTAGGAAATTTGCCCGAAGAACTCCAGTCCATGCATGTCGAAGAACGCGCGCGGGATCTGGATCTCATCCAAATGACGCGCCGAAAACAGCCCTTGATACGCCAGATTATGCACGGTGAACACCGTTTTCGCCGGACGCCCGCGCGCCGCAATATAGGCGCAGGTTAAGCCAGCATGCCAGTCATGCGCATGCACGATATCTGGCTGCCAGTCGGTATCCAGCCCGCTGGCAATCTCGGCGCCCATCCAGCCCAGCAGCGCAAAACGCAGGTAGTTATCGACGTAAGCAAACTGCGACGTATCGTGATACGGGCTGCCGGGACGTTCATACAATCCCGGCGCATCGATTAAATAAATACCAACGCCGTTAAATTGTCCAAAAAGTAAGCGTACCGGTCCCGCAAAAGTTTGCAACTCCGCCAGGACCTCTGTATCAGGAATCCCTTTACGCAGATCCGGAAAGGCGGGAATCAACACCCGCGCATCCGTACCATCGGCTATTTGCGCCTGTGGTAATGCACCGACGACATCAGCCAGTCCGCCGGTTTTCAACAGCGGGAAAAGCTCTGAACAGACATGTAAAACCTGCATCCTGAACCCCTATTGTTATCGCACACGTTCCACGCGGCAATTTTCTCTATATTCTTTCGTCACTTACTGACCGCCTCCGGCCAATTTGGCCAGCATGGCGCGCGTCACCAGTACGATGCCCTCTTCAGAACGGTAAAAACGACGGCTGTCTTCGTCGGGGTTTTCGCCAATGACCATGCCTTCTGGCAGTTCGCAGGCGCGATCGATCACGCAGCGACGCAGACGACACGATCGGCCAACCACCACATCAGGCAGCAGCACTGCGGAATCAATATTGCAAAACGAGTTGATGCGAATACGCGGGAACAGCACCGAGTTCACCACCACCGAACCGGAGATGATGCAGCCGCCCGAGACCAGCGAATTCATTGTCATGCCGTGGCTACCGGATCGATCCTGAACAAATTTCGCCGGCGGCAGCGGCTCCATGTGGGTACGAATCGGCCAGCTGTGATCGTACATATCCAGCTCAGGCGTGACCGACGCTAAATCGAGATTGGCGCGCCAGTAAGCTTCCAGCGTTCCGACGTCGCGCCAGTACGGCTCAGCGTTTTCATCAACCTGCACGCAGGAGAGCGTGAAGGAGTGCGCATACGCCTCGCCGCTGGCGACAATTTTCGGCAGCAGATCTTTGCCAAAATCATGGCTGGAATCGGCTACATGCAGATCCTCTTCCAGCAGCTGGTAAAGGTAATCGGCGTTGAACACATAAATGCCCATGCTGGCCAGCGCGCGGGTATCGTCACCCGGCATTGACGGCGGCTTCGGCGGTTTTTCGACAAAATCGATCACGTTGTTTTCGGCATCCACCGCCATCACCCCAAACGCCGTGGCTTCAGCTAACGGCACCGGCAAGCAGGCGATGGTGCATTTGGCACCGCGATCGACGTGGTCGAGCAGCATGCGCGAGTAATCCATTTTGTAGATGTGATCCCCGGCGAGGATCACGATGTACTGCGCGTTATAGCGGCGAATAATGTCGAGGTTTTGCGTCACCGCATCGGCAGTCCCGCGATACCAATGTTCGGTAGCGGCACGCTGCTGCGCCGGCAGCAGATCGACAAACTCGTTCATCTCTTCGTTGAACAGCGACCAGCCACGCTGGATGTGCTGCACCAGCGTATGCGACTGATATTGGGTGATCACGCCGATGCGCCGAATGCCCGAGTTGATGCAGTTGGACAGCGCAAAGTCGATGATGCGGAACTTGCCACCGAAGTGCACGGCAGGTTTGGCGCGTTTCGCGGTGAGATCTTTCAGGCGCGTACCGCGCCCGCCAGCAAGGATCAGGGCGACCGTTTGTGTAGGGAGCTGGCGCGCCAGCATCAGATGATCTGTTCTATCTAATTTCACCATGTCTGACTCCTTATGATTGCTTTAGGAACACACACACACCGTGTGCGGGACCGTGCCAGACAGTTGTCAGGATGGGGTTATCTTCCCCGGCGAAAGGAGGAATGGCACGCCACTCTCCGTCTGGTAAGGCGATATCACTCACCGATTCCGTGGCGTTTATTGTTATTAACCAGCGGCCGGAGAGCAGGATCTGCATTCGGTGCGTCCCCTGTTCCCACTGCTCGGTTTCCAGTGGTGTGCCGCTGGCATTGCACCACTGCACGCTGCCATCGCCCTCCTGCCACCAGCGATCCTGCGTCAACGCGGGAATGCGCTGGCGCAGACGGATTAACGCAGCAGTGAAGTCGACCAGGCCAAAATCATCCTGTTGCCAGTTCAACCAGGTCAGCGGGTTGTCCTGACAATAGGCGTTGTTGTTGCCATGCTGGCTGTGACCGCGTTCGTCACCCGCCAGCAGCATCGGCGTGCCCTGCGCCAGCAGCAGCGTGGTCAGTAAGCCATGCACGCTGCGCCGCCGCCGTTCGACAATATCGAAATTGACCTGCAGTCCCTCTTTGCCGTGGTTATGGCTGAAGTTACTGCTGCTGCCGTCGCGATTGTCTTCGCCGTTAGCCTGATTGTGTTTGTTGTTAAAACTCACCACATCGCACAGCGTGAAGCCGTCGTGAGCGGTAATGAGATTGATGCTGGCGTGCGGCAGCCGCGCCTCACGCTGGAAAACGTCGCTGGATGCGGCAAAACGGCGGGCGAAATCGCCATTATTCAGTTGACCATGCAGCCAGTAACGGCGCGCCGCATCGCGAAAATGGTCGTTCCACTCGGCGAAGTCCGGCGGAAAGTTGCCGACCTGATAACCGCCGGGGCCGATGTCCCACGGCTCGGCAATCAGCTTCACCTGCGACAGCAGCGGACAGGCTTTGATGGCGGCAAACAGCGGCGCGTCCTGATGAAACTCCGGTGTGCGTCCCAACACGCTGGCGAGGTCAAAACGGAACCCATCAACATGGCAAACACGCACCCAGTAGCGCAGCGCTTCCAGCGCCCACGTCATCACCTGCGGATGACTGAGATTTAGCGTGTTGCCGCAGCCGGTCCAGTTTTGATAGTCGCCGTTGCCATCCAGCCAGTAATAGCTGGCGTTATCCACGCCGCGCAGGGAAATCGTTGGCCCGATCTCTTCCAGCTCGGCGGTGTGGTTGAACACCACATCCAGAATCACTTCGATGCCCGCGGCATGCAGTGCTTTAACCGCCTGCTGAAACTCCTGCAGCGGCGTTAAACCGTTTTCGCCCGAGGCGTAACGCGCATCCACCGCCCACAAGGCAAAGGGGTTGTAGCCCCAGTAATTACTCAATCCCAAACGACGCAGGCGCGGCTCGCTGGTGAATTGGGCAATCGGCAGCAGTTCCAGCGCGGTGATGCCGAGGTGGCGCAGGTACTTCACCATAGCAGGATGACCCAGCGCCGCATAAGTGCCACGCAACCTTTCCGGAATTTCCGGATGCTGCTGGGTTAAGCCGCGTACGTGCGCTTCATAGATCACCGTGTTGCCCCACGGCGTGCGCGGCGCGTGATCGTCCTCCCAGTCGAAATCTTCGGCAGTTACCAACGATTTCGGCGCGATGGCGGCGTTATCCAAACCATCCGGCTCGCGTTCGCCGCCGTTGAAACGCGCGTCGTCCGCCACTTCACCCGCCACCGCTTTGGCGCAGGGATCGACCAACAGCTTAGCCGGATTGAAGCGATGTCCCTGCTGCGGCGCCCACGGACCGTGGACGCGATAGCCGTAGCGCTGGCCGGGCTTCAGCGCGGGAAAATAGCCGTGCCAGATATCACCGCTGCGCGCGGGCAGCGCGAAACGGCGCTCAGCACCGTGCGCGTCGAACAGGCAGAGTTCGACGCGTTCGGCATGCTGGGAGAACAGCGTGAAATTAACGCCGTGCCCATCATAGTGCGCACCTAACGGTTCCGGCTGCCCCTGCTCCAGCATCAGTCGCTCTCCCGCACCAGCCAAAGCGTTGCCAGCGGCGGTAAGGTCAAACTCAGCGACTGCGGCCGACCGTGACTCTCCATCTCATCGGTGTGTACCACGCCGTGATTGCGCGTGTCGCTGCCGTGATAATCGTGCTGATCGGTGTTCATGATCTCGCGCCAGCCGCCACGCTGGTTGACGCCAAAGCGATAGTTGTGACGCGCCACTGGCGTAAAGTTGCTGGCTACGATGATTTCATTGCCGTCGCGATCGCGGCGCACAAATACAAACACGGAGTTTTCGTAGTCATCGACCACCAGCCACTCAAAACCTTGCCCATCAAAGTCGAGCTGATGCAGCGGCGCGTAATGGCGATAGGTGTGATTGAGATCGCGCACCAGACGATGTACGCCGTTGTGCCAGTTATCCTCACCTTCCAGCAGGTGCCAGTCGAGGCTGGTGTCGTGGTTCCATTCGCGACCCTGCGCAAATTCATTGCCCATAAATTGCAGCTTCTTACCGGGGAAACCCCACATCCAGCCGTAATAGGCGCGCAGGTTAGCGAACTTCTGCCAGGCATCGCCCGGCATGCGATCGAGAATCGAACGTTTGCCATGCACCACTTCGTCGTGCGACAGCGGCAGCACGAAGTTTTCGGTGTAGTTGTAGATCATGCCAAAGGTCATCAGCTGATGATGATAACGGCGATGCACCGGGTCGAGCTTCATATAGTCCAGCGTGTCGTGCATCCAGCCGAGGTTCCATTTGAACCAGAAGCCGAGGCCGCCATCTTCTGAAGGGCGCGTAACGCCGGGATAATCGGTGGACTCTTCCGCCACCGTGACGCTGCCCGGTGCGGCGCGACCCAAAACGCGGTTGGTGTGACGCAGGAACGAAATCGCTTCGAGGTTCTCGCGTCCACCAAACTGGTTCGGCACCCATTCGCCTTCGGCGCGGCTGTAGTCGCGGTAGATCATTGATGCCACCGCATCGACGCGCAGCCCATCAATGCCGAAACGCTCCATCCAGTACAAGGCGTTGCCGGAGAGATAATTGCTCACTTCACGGCGACCAAAGTTGTAGATAAGCGTGTTCCAGTCCTGATGAAAACCTTCGCGCGGATCGCTGTGTTCGTAGAGTTCGGTGCCATCGAACTTCGCCAGGCCAAAATCATCACTCGGGAAGTGGCCTGGCACCCAATCGAGCAGCACGTTAATGCCAGCATCATGCGCGGCGGCCACGAAGTGGCGGAACTCATCGCGCGTACCGAAACGGCGCGTCGGCGCATACATGCCGAGCGGCTGATAGCCCCAGCTGCCGTCGAAGGGGTGTTCGTTAATCGGCATCAGTTCGATGTGGGTGAAGCCCATCTCTTTAACGTAAGGAATCAGCTGTTCCGCCAGCTCTTTGTAGCTGAGCCAGAAGTTGTTATCGGTGTGACGTCGCCATGAACCGAGGTGCACTTCATAAATCGAAATCGGCTGGTCAAAAGCATTGGCGGCCTTACGCTGCGGCTGCATCTCGGTTTTCGGCGGCAGCCCGCAGATCATCGAGGCGGTTTGCGGACGCATCTGCGCTTCAAAGGCGAAGGGATCGGCTTTGATGCGCATCTGGCCGGAATTATCCACGATTTCAAATTTATACAGCTGACCGTTTACCGCGCCCGGCACAAACAGTTCCCAGACGCCAAGTTCACGGCGAAAACGCATGGGATGACGTCGGCCATCCCAGAAGTTGAACTCGCCTACCACCGATACGCGACGCGCGTTAGGTGCCCAAACGGCGAACCGCGTGCCGTGCACGCCATCAATGGTGGTGCCGTGCGCGCCGAGGGTTTCGTAGGGACGCAGATGCGTGCCTTCACCCAATAACCATGCATCCATCTCCTCCAGCAGCGGGCCGAAGCGATAGGCATCATCAATCAGGTTTTGCTGGCCGTGCCAGTTCACTGCCAGCTGATAACCAAAGCGGTTTTTACGACGCGGAATCACGCCACTGAAGAAACCGCGTGAGTCGAGGCAGGTAAGCTGAGCACATTTGCGTCCGGTGTTGGTTTCAATGACCCAAACATCGGAGGCATCGGGCAGCAGCGCACGCACTTCAAGGCCTGCAGCCGTTTGGTGCATGCCCAGTAGTGAAAAGGGATCGGCATAATTCCCGGCAAAAAGGGCATTGATCGCCTGGCGATCGGGAAGCTCTGACATGACTTTCTTCCTATGATTTTGCGCAGGCGACCAGAGTCGGCAGGATTATCGCCTCGGGTGCGCTGCTTTTCATTGAGCCATAGGTACACCGTGAGGACACAACCGTCCGTGGGAAAGATCTTCACCGTGTACAACAACCATTCAGTTCGAAAAAACAAAAACAGTTAACAACCGGCACATCTCTGTTAAATCATAGCTTGGGGATAGCAGAAGCCAGGGAGGATCGTGAAAAATACTTATCGGGCAAGCAAAAAAGGGAAGCGGATCACTTGTCAGGCGCAATTTGCATGAATTTTTGCAGCCTGGATAATAAAAAAAGGCCGGGAAACCCCGGCCTTTCTGATTTGCCGCTGCGCTTAGTCGATCAGCAGACGCAGCATGCGGCGCAGCGGTTCAGCCGCGCCCCACAGTAACTGATCGCCCACCGTGAAGGCAGAAAGGTATTCCGGTCCCATATTCAGTTTGCGCAGGCGGCCTACTGGCGTGGTCAGGGTGCCGGTGACGGCGGCTGGCGTCAGTTCGCGCATGGTGATGTCGCGGTCGTTTGGCACCACTTTCACCCATTCGTTATGCGAGGCCAGCAGCTGTTCGATTTCGCTCAGCGGCAGGTCTTTTTTCAGCTTCAGAGTGAATGCCTGGCTGTGGCAGCGCAGCGCACCAACGCGCACGCACAGGCCATCAACCGGAATCACACTGCTGGTACGCAGGATTTTGTTGGTCTCCGCCTGGCCTTTCCACTCTTCACGGCTCTGGCCGTTATCCAGCTGCTTGTCGATCCACGGAATCAGGCTGCCCGCCAGCGGTACGCCGAAATTGTCGGTTGGCAACGTGCCAGAACGGGTGAAATCGGTCACGCTGCGTTCGATATCCAGAATTGCCGAAGCCGGATCCTGGAGCGATTTCGCCACGTGGTCATGCAGCATGCCCATTTGCGTCAGCAGTTCACGCATATGACGCGCGCCGCCGCCTGATGCCGCCTGATAAGTCGCCACCGAGGCCCACTCAACCAGATCGTTAGCAAACAGACCGCCCAGCGACATCAGCATCAGGCTGACGGTGCAGTTACCGCCGACAAAGGTTTTGATGCCGTTATCGAGGCCCTGACGAATCACGTTATGGTTAACCGGATCGAGAATGATGATGGCGTCATCTTTCATGCGCAGCGTGGAAGCTGCATCAATCCAGTAACCCTGCCAGCCGCTTTCACGCAGCTTTGGATAGACTTCACTGGTGTAATCACCGCCCTGGCAGGTGATAATAATATCCAGCGCCTTCAGCGCCTCGATATCAAAAGCATCCTGCAGCGCACCGGTCGACTTACCGCCGAATGTGGGTGCCGCCTGACCAAGCTGTGACGTGGAGAAGAAGACCGGATTGATGACATCAAAATCGCGTTCTTCGCTCATGCGTGACATCAGCACTGAGCCGACCATGCCACGCCAACCAATAAAACCTACATTCTTCATTTTCTGTCCGTCTCGGGTGCTCTCGAAAGAGGCCGTGTGGTGCGAGGAAAAGACTGGCCGGATAATCGTGCCGGTCTGCGTAATAATCAGGTTTACCTATGACCGTCAACTCTACAAAATGCAGCACTTCTGGCAAGTGAATTAATTCGATTGCGCCAACTTTTTCAGCAGTACAACTAATAATGGCTAACCACACATGACTGAAATGATATCCGCGACCATATTGCTGTTGTTGATTATGGATCCGCTGGGCAACCTGCCGATTTTTATGTCGGTATTGAAGCATCTGGAACCCAAACGCCGCCGCGTGGTACTGATGCGCGAAATGCTGATTGCGCTTATTCTGATGCTGCTGTTTTTATTCGCCGGTGAACGCATCCTGGCGTTTCTCAATCTGCGCACCGAAACCGTGTCGATCTCCGGCGGCATCATTCTTTTCCTGATCGCCATCCGCATGATTTTCCCGTCAGAGGAGAGCAGCTCGAGTGGCTTGCCGGCCGGTGAAGAACCGTTTCTCGTGCCGCTGGCGATTCCGCTGGTGGCCGGACCGTCCCTGCTGGCGACGCTGATGCTGTTGTCGCATCAATATCCCAACCAAATGACGCACCTGGTCGGCGCTCTGCTGATCGCGTGGGGCGTGACGGTGGTGATTCTGCTGATGTCGGGGTTGTTTTTACGCCTGCTGGGCGACAAAGGCGTTAACGCGCTGGAGCGCCTTATGGGATTGATTTTGATTATGCTGGCGACGCAGATGTTCCTGGATGGGATTCGTACCTATCTGAAGCTGTAATACATTCAGAGCGCAGGCAGCGTAGCGGCGCAATTTATTGCGCCGCTACGCTATGTGCATGAATTGAATGTGATGCTTTTTTGAATATTACTTCTGCTTCTTATCGATCGGTTTACCCGACCAGTAACCGGCCAGCAGCGAACCTGACAGGTTGTGCCACACCGAGAACAGCGCGCCCGGCAAGGCCGCTAACGGCGAGAAGTAAAGTTTGCCCAGCGTCGCCGCCAGACCTGAGTTCTGCATACCCACTTCCAGCGCCAGCGTGCGGCAGGTCGATTCATCGAAGCCAAACAGCTTACCGCCCCAATAACCGCCCAACAGACCGATCGCGTTGTGCAGGATCACCGCCACAATCACCATCAAGCCGACAGAACCGATAAAGCCCTGGCTGCCAGCCACCACCGCGCTGATGATCAGCAGAATGCACACCATCGAAAACGCCGGCAGATAAGGCTCAACGCGGCGCACCACGCTATTCATGGAGTGATGGATAATCAGACCCAGGCTAATCGGAATCACCACGATTTTCACGATGCTGAGCAGCATGCCGACCACATCCACCTGAATGTGGGTATCAACGTAGAAGCGTGTCAGCAGCGGTGTGGCGAATACACCTACCAGCGCCGACACGGATGAGATGGTCACCGACAGCGCCACATCGCCCTTCGCCAGATAAATCATCACGTTTGAAGCGGTGCCGCTGGCCACGCTGCCGACCAGAATCATGCCTGCCGCCAGATCCGGTGGCATCTGGAACAGCTTCGCCAGGCCCCACGCGGCCAGCGGCATCACCAGATAATGCAGGAAAGTCCCGGCGATCACCGGCGCCGGACGCACCAGCACGCGTTTGAAATCATCAATGTTTAGCGTCACGCCCATGCCGAACATAATCAGCATCAGCAGGTAAGTCACCCACGGCCCAATGCCGAGAAAGGTGCCAGGAGAATAATACGCAGCGACCGAGAGCAGCACGGCCCAAAGCGGGAACAGGCGGGTAAGTTTGCCGAGCATAACCAGACTTCCTTAGGAATTTTTTTATATTGCCACAGATGAAATGTCGCGCAGGGAACGACCACAGCGACGGACGCGGGATCATAACATTTCATTATCTTGACGTAAGGCGGGAAGTCGCTTGCGTGGCAAAATGCGGATCGGCTGCTGCCGATCCGCGGAAATACGGCAAAGTTACTCTGCTTTTTCCAGTGCAAAGCGGTAGATCGCACCACCAATCGCGGCACCGATAATCGGTAACAACCAGAACATCCACAGCTGTTCCAATGCCCAGCCGCCCTGGAAGATCGCCACACCGCTACTGCGCGCCGGGTTGACTGAGGTATTGGTGACGGGAATGCTCACCAGGTGAATCAGCGTTAGCGCCAGGCCGATTGCAATGGGCGCGAAGCCAGCCGGAGCACGTTTATCGGTCGCGCCCATGATCACAATCAGAAATACGGCGGTCAGCACCAGCTCGGCGATCATGCCCGCCTGCAGGCTAAAGCCCCCCGGCGAATGTTCACCGTAACCGTTCGACGCGAAGCCGCTGGCCACGGCATCGAAACCGGCTTTACCGCTGGCGATCAAATACAGCACGCCGGCAGCCGCAACCGCACCCACCAGCTGCGCGATAATATAAGGCACAACCTGCGCCGCCGGGAAACGTCCGCCAACCGTCAGACCGATGGTCACCGCCGGGTTAAAATGGCCGCCCGAAATATGGCCGACGGCACATGCCATCACCAATACCGTCAGACCAAACGCCAGCGCAACACCGGCAAAACCAATACCCAATTCTGGAAACGCCGCGGCCAAAACCGCACTGCCACAACCGCCCAACACCAGCACGAAAGTGCCCAGCGTTTCAGCCACTAATCTTTTCATCTCTGTTCCCTCAAATAATTTAATGTTTTCGCGGCGGGATTATCGTTTTTGGCGATTGAAGCGCAACCGAAGAATAAGGGATTAGGGTGATTTTTAGGCGATAGCAGCGTATTTGAGACGGTTCTCGCGAGATATGACGGGGTTCATCAGAAATGTCTGGCGCGAAGCAGTGAATGTCGTTGGGCTTGAATTATTGTTTAAAAAATTTCACCAATAAAAAAAGCCGGACCCGGTCCGGCTTGATTCCGCATGCTAAAAACTGGCCTTAAGAACCAAAAAGATTCTTATGCAGCGCACGTACCACTTCCTCGGCATCTGGGGTCGGCACCAGGAAGCAAAGGTTATAACTGCTGGCACCGTAACAAATCATGCGCAGGTTGAACGGCTCGAGTGCGCCAAACACTTCTTTGCCGACGCCGCACGCTTTTGACAGGTTGTTGCCGATGATCGCCACCAGCGCCAGATTCTCTTCCACTTCCACACGGCACAGTGAAGAGAGTTCGGTCAACAGCGCCTGGGTCAGCAAGCTGTCGCCGGTGGTGGTTGAACCGGTGCTGTCCAGCGTCAGCGCCACGCTCACTTCGGAAGTGGTCACCAGATCAACGGAGATGCTGTGGCGCGCCAGAATGTTAAACACTTCGGCGAGGAAGCCATGTGCATGCAGCATGTTCAGGCTGTGCAGCGTTACCAGCGTCTGCTTACGACGCAGCGCCAGCGCACGGAACAGCGGTGGATTCTTGGTTTCGTTGCACACGCGCGTACCGCCCGCGGCCGGATCTTTGCTCGAACCGACAAACACCGGAATATCGCTACGCACGGCCGGCAGCAAAGTGGCCGGATGCAGCACTTTGGCACCAAAGATCGCCATCTCCGCTGCTTCTTCGAAGGTAATCTCTTCGATGCGTTTAGCGGTGGACACCACGCGTGGATCGGTGGTGTAGATACCGGCCACATCGGTCCAGATATCAATGCGCGCGGCCTGCAGCGCTTCGCCCAGCAGCGCAGCAGTATAGTCGCTGCCGCCACGACCAAGCGTGGTGGTGCGCCCTTTGATTTCGCTACCGATAAAGCCCTGCGTCACCACCAGCGCTTCCGCAATGCGCGGCTGCAGCTGCGTTGCGGCCAGCTCTTTCAGCGTCGCCACTTCGGGTTCTGCGCGACCAAAACGATCGCTGGTGCGCATCACTTTACGCACGTCAAACCATTCGCTGTTGACCTGACGCTCGCGCAGAATCTCCACGAACAGCAGCGTCGACATCAGCTCACCGTGGCTCACCAGCTCATCGGTTAGCGCATGTGAGGTCGCCAGCGAGGTGGCTTCAGACAGCATGGTGATGTTTTCCAGCATGCGATCAATCTCATCGCGGATCACATCCGGCGATTGCAGACGATCGATGATGGCATATTGAATACGGCGGATTTCATCCAGCAGGTAAGCGCGCTGCGCTTGTTCCTGGCCTTCAGCAAGGGCTACCAGCAGATTGGTCACGCCAGCGGAGGCAGAGAGCACCACTAAGCGGGTATTGGCGTCCGACAGCACAACATCTGCGCTGCGGTTCATAGCATCAAAATCGGCAACGCTGGTGCCGCCAAATTTAGCCACGATAAGATTTTGGGACATATTACGAACCCCGTGTCAGGTTATCTTTCTTCCGTTTTGGGGCGGAAGACATAGTAGCAGCCTAGGCACAAGAGAAGAGCAGAATTGGGCAGACAAGATCAGTAGTAGACAAGTCACCAAAAGCGCTTCACCTTGCGAACCGTCCGACTGTGGACGATTCTGGTGACAACCCAGAGGATTCAGCCCCTGCAGCCGACAGTGCAACACCCCGCGTGTTGCCCCACCTCGGCGTCACACCCCCTGATGTGTTCTCTGCGGATACGGATCCTCAAACACACTGCCTGGGCGACGCGCCTCTTCTGGCTTACACCCGGAGGTGTAAGTAGCGCGCATAAATTACTGATTATTTTCCCCCCTGTCCATCCCCGCACTTTGAGGATTTCTCACTTTTACACTTCGGTAAACGCATCGTTGAACAAACGCGCCCACCAACAGCGGCCTAAAGTAGTGTCCGAATCAGACAAAAGCGGCTTTTTTCTGATGCGGCACAGGGAATTCTGCTGGCGCAGCACCGACAATCGCTGCCGGATTTACCTGAAACAGTGCGGCCACGGTCACAAATTTTTTCCCTTAGCCAGTAACTGTGGTCATACTCATCCCCGTGCAAGAATGCTATGGATGCCGGGCCAGCAGGACGCCCCGGATGGAATGACGGTTCTTATATCAACTAGAGTGTTGCCATGAAAAATATCAATCCGACCCAAACCGCTGCCTGGAAAGCGCTGCAGCAGCATTTTGAGCAGATGAAATCGGTGCAAATCGCCGACCTGTTTGCGCAAGATGCCGATCGTTTTGCGAAATTCTCTGCCACTTTCGATGACCAGATGCTGGTGGATTTCTCAAAAAACCGCATCACCGAGGAAACCCTCGAAAAATTACAGGCGCTGGCTAAAGAGACCGATCTGGCAGGCGCCATCAAATCGATGTTCTCTGGCGAGAAGATCAACCGCACCGAAGAGCGTGCAGTTCTGCACGTTGCGCTGCGTAACCGCAGCAACACGCCCATTGTGGTGGACGGCAAAGATGTGATGCCGGAAGTCAACGCGGTGCTGGCGAAGATGAAAGGCTTCTCCGAGCGCATCATCAGCGGCGACTGGAAAGGCTATACCGGCAAAGCCATCACCGACGTGGTGAATATCGGGATTGGCGGTTCAGACCTCGGCCCGTTCATGGTGACCGAAGCGCTGCGTCCGTACAAAAACCACCTGAACATGCACTTTGTTTCTAACGTCGATGGCACCCATATCGCCGAAACGCTGAAAGATCTCAGCCCGGAAACCACGCTGTTCCTCGTGGCATCTAAAACTTTCACCACGCAAGAAACCATGACCAACGCCCACAGCGCGCGTGACTGGTTCCTGAAAACTGCGGGCGATCAGCAGCACGTGGCGAAGCACTTCGCTGCGCTGTCGACCAACGGTAAAGCGGTGGGTGAGTTCGGTATTGATACCGACAACATGTTTGAGTTCTGGGATTGGGTTGGCGGCCGCTATTCACTGTGGTCAGCTATCGGCTTGTCGATCATTCTCTCCATCGGCTTCGAGAACTTCGAGCAGCTGTTGAGCGGCGCGCACGCCATGGATAAGCACTTCGCCAACACGCCTGCCGAGCAGAACCTGCCGGTCCTGCTGGCGCTGATCGGTATCTGGTACAACAACTTCTTTGGTGCCGAAACCGAAGCGATTCTGCCGTACGATCAGTACATGCATCGCTTTGCTGCTTACTTCCAGCAGGGCAACATGGAATCCAACGGTAAATACGTTGACCGTGAAGGTAATCCAGTGGATTACCAGACCGGCCCAATCATCTGGGGCGAGCCTGGCACCAACGGCCAGCATGCGTTCTATCAGCTGATTCATCAGGGCACCAAACTGATTCCGTGCGACTTTATCGCACCAGCACTGAGCCACAACGTGCTGACCGATCACCATCCAAAGCTGCTGTCGAACTTCTTCGCGCAGACCGAAGCGCTGGCGTTTGGTAAGTCACGCGATGTGGTGGAGAAAGAGTTTACCGATGCGGGTAAATCTGCCGAATCTGTCGCGCACATCGTGCCGTTCAAAGTGTTCGAAGGTAACCGCCCAACCAACTCCATCCTGCTGCGTGAAATTACCCCGTTTAGCCTGGGTGCACTGATTGCGCTGTATGAGCACAAGATCTTCACTCAGGGCGCGATTCTCAACATCTTCACCTTTGACCAATGGGGTGTTGAGTTGGGTAAACAGCTGGCAAACCGTATTCTGCCAGAACTGGAAAATGACGCTGAAATTAGCAGCCACGATAGCTCCACTAATGGCTTAATTAATCGCTACAAATCCTGGCGTTAATTTTCCGGCTAATTTACATAAGGCGGCGTAATTGCCGCCTTTTTTTTGTCAACCAAGCCATCTCACACGCAATATTATTAATTACTGCCTTAAACAGGGTTAGAAAATTCTTAAAGTGGCGTAAGGAAATTCGTAATTCATTTCAATTTACCGCACCTTACCTGGCTTAAAAATGGACCTAATTTAACCCGACAAATAGTTTATCCATCTGATAGATCTATGATTTTAATTTAAGCCTTGTAAGTAAATTCCGATTATTCCCATTCCGTACCAATAATTAGTGCAAAAGTGAAAAACTCTGCCGTGAAATGCGCAGGCATTCACTTATCCTATTAGCCTGAAAAAAGGCGTTAAAAAAAAGCAGCTAACGCCAATTCGCCGTATTTATCACCAGAAAAAACCCGACTTCCTGCCCTCTTTTACTCATGCTGAACTCTGGTAATTTGTTGCCCTATACTGAACGCGCCCGAAATCTGGGTAAATCCTACATTCATTGATTCATATAAATGCAGGAAACGTTGTTATGAAAAAACTGATGGTTGCCGGTGCAGCCTTACTTTACGTTGCCGTTTCTTCCGCTGCGATTGCCGCGCCGGAAGAAGCTGGTGCTGCAGCAGGCGCGCAGGCGGGAGCAATCTCTTCCGGCGCGTCTACCGCTGTGGGTATCGGCGCGCTCGGTGCGTTAGTGGGTCTCGGCATTGCTGCTTCTGGCGGCGGTGACGGTGCAAATACCGGTACAACAACAACCACCACAACGAGCACCACTCGTTGATGTAGCACCTTTAAGCATAACCACACACCCGTGTGGTTATTTTTTGCTTGGCTTATTTAGACAGGGATACACCGTGCGCCGACTCTCTTTGCTACTTCTTTGCCTGTTGTTGCAGGCCTGCACACAAACACAAAAAGGTCTCGAACAAACCGTGATGCTGGCCGTGAATGGCCCGGATGATGTCACGGTCACCAACGAGCAGGTTGCTAACCTGCCCTACGCCAGCCTCTATGCCCGCATCAATGAAGGACCGCGCATCTTCGTGGTGCTCGGTTACAACGAAAACGGCCAACAGAAGTGGATCACCCAGGATAAAGCGATGCTGGTGATGCAGCATGGCCGTCTGATCAAAACCCTGGGTTTACCGAGCAACCTCGCTGACGTAAGTAACCTGGCGCAGGATCCGCTCGCCGATGCGCTGCATCTGCAAAACGGTGCCAGCTGGACGCGCGTGGTGCAGTGGCGCGAGCAAGATAAAGTGCGTGCCGCCACAGCGGTTTCCCGCTTCGAGCGAGGTGACGATACGGTGCTGGACATCGCCGGTGAACGCGTACCGTGCCGCGTCTGGCATGAAACCGTGCGCATGGAGAACGTAGGCGCGGAGTGGCAGAACACCTTCTGGATCGATAACCGTGATGGCACGGTATTGCAGGCCAACCAGATGCTGGCCGCCGATGCCTTCCCCGTTGAAACCACCATTCTGAAGCCGGCGAAATCATGAAAAAAATAACTCCAATGCTGGCAGCATTGACGCTGCTCACGGCTGGCCACGCACTGGCGGCGGCGCAAGTCACCGTGCACGAACTGCCGGGAAAAAACACACTGCAAATTAACGATGCGCAGAATCTTAGTCAGTTGCTCACCCATCCTGAACTGCGCAGTTGGTGGCCGGGCACGGTGATTGCCGAACGCGGCGCAACGGCGGTAGCACAGCAGCAACAGAAGCAGCTGCTGGCCGATCTGCGCGCCTGGCAAGCAGACAGCGGCGAGTCGTTGGCCGCAACCATCGGCTCGGTTATCCACCAGCTTGGCGCGCTGCAGGTAACGGGCCGCCAGTTCACCTCGCTCGATCCCGATGACGTGCGTCTGCGTCCACAGGATAACCGCACGCTGCAAGGCAGCTATGACCTCTATATGCTGGCGCAGCCGACGCAGGTACTGGTGCTGGGGGCGTTGAGCAATCCGGGTAAAGCGCGCTGGCAGCCGGGCCGCGAAGTGCGTGATTACCTCGAAGGCCACGATCGTCTGTCCGGCGCGGAACGCAGCTATGCCACGGTGATTGCGCCGTCCGGCAGCACCCAGCAAGTTCCGGTCGCCTACTGGAATCATCGCCATATCGAAGTGGAACCCGGCAGCATTATCTGGCTCGGTTTCACCTCATGGAGCTTGCCATGGGGCCACAGCGATTTGAATGAGCGCATGCTTTCCGTTCTGACTCACCGGATACCAGACTGATGAAAAAACAATTACTTCTCAGCCTGTTGGCTGCTTCTGTTTCCGCCGCTTGCCAGGTGCATGCGGAAACCTGGCCTGAACCGGTCGGTCCTTCTCAATCGGATTTTGGTGGCGTTGGCCTGATGCAGACGCCCACCGCGCGTATGGCGAAAGAGGGCGAATTTAGCGTCAACTTCCGCGATAACGATCAATATCGCTACTATTCTGCCTCGCTGCAGCTGTTCCCGTGGCTGGAAACCACCGTACGCTATACCGATGTGCGTACCCGCCGTTACAGCGCAGTAGAAGGTTTCAGCGGCAACCAAAGCTATAAAGATAAAGCCTTCGATGTGAAGCTGCGCCTATGGCAAGAGAGCTACTGGCTGCCAGAAGTGGCGGTTGGCTCACGCGATTTAGGCGGTACCGGGCTGTTCGACAGCGAATATCTGGTGGCGAGCAAAGCGTGGGGCCCGTTCGATTTCACCTTGGGTCTGGGCTGGGGTTATCTCGGCAACAGCGGCACCATTAAGAACCCGTTCTGCTCCTACAGCGACAGCTTCTGTAGCCGCACCGGCGGTGGCGAAGCGGGTTCAATTAATGGCTCGCAGATGTTCCACGGTCCGGCGGCGCTGTTTGGCGGCGTAGAGTATCAAACACCGTGGCAGCCGCTGCGCCTCAAGCTGGAGTACGAAGGCAACGATTATCAGGATGATTTCGCCGGTCGTTTGGATCAGCGCAGTAAGGTCAACGTCGGCGCGATTTATCGCCTCACCGACTGGGCGGACATCAACGCCAGCTACGAGCGCGGCAACACCTTTATGTTCGGCTTTACCCTGCGCACCAATTTCAACGATCTGCATCAGTCGCATCTCGATAGCGAGAAGCCGGCCTACAACCCGCAGCCGCAGGGCGATCTGTTGCAGCCAACGGTGGTGGCAAACCAGCTGACCGATCTGAAGTACAACGCAGGACTGAATGGCCCGCATATTCAAACCAAAGGCAGCACGTTGTATGTGTCCGGCGAGCAGACCAAATATCGCGATACGCGCGAAGGGGTCGATCGCGCCAATCGCATTATCATGAACAACCTGCCGGCCGGCATCGATACCATCGACGTCACCGAGTCGCGCTTCAATATGCCGCAGGTGAGCACGCGCACCAACGTTGCCAGCCTGCATAACGAACTCGTGGGTTATCCGCTGGGGCATGAACAGCCGCTGCAGCAGACGCGTGAAAATCCGGTCGATCCCGGTACCACCGAGCAAGGTTTCTTTATCCGCAAAGATCGTCTGAACTACAGCCTGTCGCCGGTGCTGAATCAGTCCGTCGGCGGACCGGAAAGCTTCTACATGTATCAGGTTGGCGTGATGGCCAACGCCGATTACTGGCTTACCGATCACCTGTTGGTCGGCGGCAGCCTGTTTGGCAACCTCGCCAATAACTACGATAAGTTCAACTACAACGGCGCACCGGCGGATTCCACGCTGCCGCGCGTGCGTACGCATATTCGTGATTACGTTGAGAACAACGTTTACGTTAACGATCTGCAAGCCAACTACATGCAGGCGCTCGGCAACGGTTTCTACGGCCAGGTTTACGGCGGTTATCTGGAAACCATGTACGGCGGCGTCGGCGGCGAAGTGCTGTATCGTCCGATAGATAGCAACTGGGCCTTCGGGGTTGATGCCAACTACGTGAAGCAGCGTGATTGGGACAACATGATGCAGTTCACCGATTACAAAGCGCCAACCGGACATTTCACCGCGTACTGGCGTCCGTGGTTTATGCAGGACGTATTGGTGAAAGCCAGCGTCGGTGAATATCTGGCGAAGGATAAAGGCGTTACCGTTGATGTGTCGAAGCGGTTTGATAGCGGCGTGATGGTGGGCTTCTACGCCACCAAAACCAACGTGTCGGCGGAAGCCTATGGCGAAGGCGACTTCACCAAAGGCTTCTACATTTCGGTGCCGATGGATCTGTTTACCGTGACGCCAACGCGAGGCCGCGCGCAGGTGAACTGGGTGCCGTTGACGCGAGATGGTGGGCAGATGCTGGGTCGTAAATATCAGCTGTATGACCTGACGTCAGATCGTGATGCGCGATTTAATTAACATCAGCGCGGGTGGTGTGAAACCCGCGCGATAAATCGCGCCGCTACGGAGAGGTGCACATACCGTAGCGGCGCCATTTATTGCGCGTTACCGACTATTAATCTGCGTCATAACCCAAATTGGGTGCTAGCCAGCGCTCAACTTCGCTCACGCTCATGCCTTTACGCGCGGCGTAATCTTCCACCTGATCGCGCTGAATCTGCGCCACGGCGAAGTATTTGCTATCAGGATGGCTGAAGTACCAGCCGGAAACCGCTGCGCCTGGCCACATGGCGAAAGATTCGGTGAGCTTCATGCCGGTATGTTTTTCTACCTCCAGCAGCTGCCAGATCGGTGCTTTCTCGGTGTGTTCCGGACAAGCCGGATAACCCGGTGCGGGACGAATGCCCTGATAGTTCTCGCGAATCAGCTCTTCGTTGCTGAGATTTTCATGGGCGGCAAAGCCCCAAATCACCTTCCGCACGCGCTCGTGCAGATATTCAGCAAAGGCTTCTGCCAGGCGATCCGACACCGCTTTCACCATGATTTTGTTGTAATCATCGTGCTGCTTGTCATACGCCTCGGCCAGCGCATCTTCCTCAATTCCGGCGGTAACCGCAAACGCGCCGAGATAATCGGCTTTACCGCTGGATTTCGGTGCCACAAAGTCGGCTAAACAGTAGTTGGCGAAGTCGGTTTTCTCGGTCTGCTGACGCAAGTGATGACTGACGCACAGCACCTGATTGCGGTTCTCGTTGCTGTAGATTTCAATGTCATCGCCGACACGGTTGGCCGGGAAAATTCCCACCACGCCGCGTGGATTGAGCGTGCCGGTGCTGCTCAGCATATCGAGCATGGCGTTGGCATCGGCAAACAGGCGTTTGGCCTCTTCGCCTACCACTTCATCTTCCAAAATGCGCGGATATTTGCCGGCCAGCGACCAGGTCATAAAGAACGGCGTCCAGTCGATGTAATTGCGCAGCGTTTCAATGCTGGCTTCGACCGGACTCACACCGAGGCGGTGCGCCACCGGCGGCGTATAGCTTTCCCAATCAATGACATAATCATTATCGCGCGCAGTTTGCAGGCTCACCGGCGGCGTGCGCGGCTTTTTGCGCGCGTGCTGAATACGCACCGTGTCGTACTCTTTGCGCGTGCGCGCCACGAAATCTTCTTTCAGCGTTTCGGACAGCAGCGATGACACCACGCCCACGGTGCGCGAGGCGTTCTGCACGTAGACCGTTGGTCCGCTATAGTTCTGCTCGATTTTCACTGCGGTATGCGCTTTCGAGGTAGTCGCGCCGCCAATCAGCAGCGGGATGGTGAATCCCTGGCGCTCCATCTCTTTGGCGACGTTGACCATCTCATCCAGCGACGGCGTGATCAGGCCGGAAAGCCCGATGATATCGGCGTTCTCGGCAATCGCGGTTTTGAGGATTTTGTCACTCGGCACCATAACGCCGAGGTCAATGATTTCGTAGTTGTTACATTGCAGCACTACGCCGACGATATTTTTGCCGATGTCATGCACATCGCCTTTTACCGTTGCCAGCACAATCTTGCCGTTGCTGCGTCCGGCCTCTTTGCTGGCCTGAATATAAGGTTCGAGATAGGCCACCGCTTGCTTCATCACGCGCGCTGATTTTACCACCTGCGGCAGGAACATCTTGCCCTCGCCGAACAGATCGCCAACCACGTTCATGCCGGACATCAGCGGCCCTTCAATCACTCCAATCGGCCGCGCTGCTGCCTGGCGCGCCTCTTCGGTATCCAGCTCAATAAACTCGGTGATGCCTTTCACCAGCGAGTATTCCAGACGTTTTACCACGTCCCAGCTGCGCCATTCGGCCTGCTGTTTCTCCTGCTCGCCGTCGCTTTTGCTGCCGCGATATTTCTCCGCCAGTTCCAGCAAGCGCTCGGTGCCATCGTCACGACGATTCAGCACCACATCTTCCACCGCGTCACGCAGTTCGGCAGGCAGATCGTCGTAAATCGCCAGCTGACCGGCGTTGACGATGCCCATGTCCATGCCGTTGCGGATGGCGTAATAGAGGAACACCGCGTGAATCGCTTCACGCACCGGTTCATTGCCACGGAACGAGAACGACACGTTGGAGACGCCGCCGGAGATCATCGCGTGTGGCAGTTCGCGCTTGATGTCTTCGCAGGCACCGATAAAGTCCATCGCGTAATTGTTGTGTTCTTCAATGCCGGTCGCTACGGCAAAAATATTCGGGTCGAAAATGATGTCTTCTGGCGGGAAACCGACCTCTTCGGTCAAAATCTTGTAGGCGCGACGACAGATCTCAATTTTGCGCGCCCGCGTATCCGCCTGACCCGCTTCGTCAAACGCCATCACCACCATCGCTGCGCCGTAGCGACGCACTTTGCGCGCGTGCGCGATAAACGGTTCCACGCCCTCTTTCATCGAAATAGAGTTCACAATGCCTTTGCCCTGAATGCACTGCAGGCCTTTCTCGATCACTTCCCATTTCGAGGAGTCGATCATAATTGGCACGCGGGCGATATCCGGCTCACCAGCAATCAGATTGAGGAAGCGCACCATCGCCGCTTCCGCATCCAGCATGCCTTCATCCATGTTGATGTCGATGATTTGCGCACCGTTCTCTACCTGCTGGCGCGCCACATCCAGCGCTTCGTTGTATTTCTCTTCTTTGATCAGACGCTTAAATTTGGCCGAGCCGGTGACGTTGGTGCGTTCACCGACGTTGACGAACAGCGAATCGGCCTGAATATTCAGCGGTTCAAGCCCAGCTAAGCGACAGGCAACCGGAATCTCAGGCAACTGGCGCGGCGCAACGCCTTCTACTGCGGCCGCCATCGCCGCGATGTGTTCCGGCGTGGTGCCGCAGCAGCCGCCGATAATATTGAGGAAACCGGCGCGCGCCCACTCACCAATTTGCTCAGCCATGATCGTCGCATCGAGATCGTATTCACCAAAGGCGTTGGGCAAACCGGCGTTCGGGTGCGCGGTGACGTAGCCTTCCGCAATGCGCGACAGCTCCGCCACATACTGACGCAGTTCATCCGGGCCAAGAGCACAGTTGAGGCCGAACGACAGCGGTTCGGCGTGGCGCAGCGAGTTATAGAAACCTTCGGTGGTTTGGCCGGAGAGCGTACGACCGGACGCATCGGTGATGGTGCCGGAGATCATTAGCGGCAGCTTCACGCCCATCGCTTCCATCTCGGCCTGCACCGCGTAGATCGCCGCTTTGGCGTTCAGGGTATCGAACACCGTTTCGATCATGATGAGGTCGGAGCCACCGGCGATCAGCGCATGCGTCGATTCGCGGTAAGCTTCCACCAGCTGATTAAAGGTGACGTTACGATAGGCGGGATCGTTGACGTCCGGCGAGATAGAACAGGTGCGGTTGGTCGGGCCCAACACGCCTGCCACGTAGCGCGGACGATGCGGCGTTTTCGCCGTCCATGCGTCGGCGCTGGCACGCGCCAGTTTGGCGGCTTCGAAGTTGATCTCCGCCGACAGCGCTTCCATCGCGTAATCGGCCATCGCAATGGTGGTGGAGTTGAAGGTGTTGGTCTCGAGAATATCCGCGCCGGCAGCGAGATAGGCATCGTGGATTTCGCGGATCACCTCCGGTTTGGTTAGCACCAACAGATCGTTGTTGCCCTTCAAATCAGATGGCCAGTCGGCAAAGCGGCTGCCACGGAAATCCTGCTCACTCAGTTTATAACTCTGGATCATGGTGCCCATGCCACCGTCCAGAATCATAATGCGTTGCGCCAGCTGCTGCTGCAGCATTTCTGTTTTGTTGCTCACTCTCGCCCCGTCCACGTCATTGCGTTGGCTAATATGCCAGCCAGTCATACTGGCACAACTTGCAGGTGATCAAAAGTCAGCTCAGATGAGACATTTTCAGCTATTGCCGATGACAGGTCTGACCAGAAAGTCAGCGTTTGCATTAATGCGGTTAAAAACGAAAATGGTTTCCAGCATTGATGCGAATTGGAGACGTTATGGCAACCCCTGCGCCCGTGAAACGCGGCAAGAAACCGCGTGCGACAACGGCTACCACCAGCGCGCCCGTCGGCGGGCAAGTACAATCTTTGACGCGTGGTCTGCGCCTGCTGGAGCTGATTGCCGAATCCCACGGCAGCGTGGCGCTGACCGAACTGGCACAACAGGCCGGTTTACCCAACTCCACCACTCATCGCCTGCTCTCCACCATGCAGCAGCAAGGTTTTGTGCATCAGGTGGGCGACTTAGGTTTGTGGACCATTGGTTCGCACGCGTTTGTGGTCGGCAGCAGCTTCCTGCAGAGCCGCAATCTGCTGGCGATTGTGCATCCGCTGCTGCGCAAGCTGATGGAAGATGCCGGCGAGACGGTGAATCTGGCGGTGCTGGATCTCAGCGATTATCAGGCGGTGATCATCGACCAGGTGCAGTGTACGCAGCTGATGCGCATGTCCGCGCCGATTGGCGGCAAGCTGCCGATGCATGCATCCGGCGCCGGCAAAGCGTTTCTGGCGCATCTGAGCGATGAGCAAGTTACCGCGCTGCTGCATCAAAAAGGGCTGCATCACTACACGCCGAAAACGCTGATGTCGCCGCACAGCCTGAAGGAGAATCTGGCGCTGATTCGTAAGATGGGCTTTTCGCACGATGATGAAGAGCACGCGCTGGGTCTGCGCTGCGTTGCGGCACCGATTTATGACGAACATGGCGAACCCTTCGCCGCCATCTCAATCTCCGGCCCGATTGCGCGCATGACTGACGACCGTATCACCGAGCTGGGTGCGCTGGTGATCCGCGCCGCGAAGCAGGTGACCCAAACCTATTCTGGCCGCTAAGCGGCCACCGACGCATAGCGCGCGCTGAAACGCTGGCTGGCGCGCCACGCAATGACCTCTTCAATATGCCCTTCGCGGATGCGCGTTTGCAGCGCGCGCCACCAGTTGGGATCAAACAGCTGCGGATGCAGCGCCTGCAGCAGTTTGCCGGTCGAGGGTTCGCTGCACAGCGCATAGCGAAAGGTTTCCGGGAACACATCATCCGGCCCGACGCTGTACCACGGCTCGGCCTGCAGCTCATCTTCCTCATAGCGCGCCTGCGGCACATCGCGGAACACCAGTTCGGTCATCGGGCGGATTTCGTCGTAATCGTAAAACACCACGCGGCCATGACGCGTCATACCAAAGTTTTTGTACAGCATGTCGCCGGGGAAAATATTTGCCGCCGCCAGCTGACGAATCGCATCACCGTATTCGCCAATCGCGTGCTGCCGCTGTTCCGGCGAAGCCTGAGCCAGCCACAGATTAAGCGGCTCCATGCGGCGTTCCAGCCACAAATGGCGGATGATCACCACATCGTCGCGCAGCTCGAGCTTTTCCGGGATATCGCGCTCAAACTCCGCCATCAGCTCGGCCGGAATTCGCGCGCGCGGTAACGCAAAGTGCTCAAACTCCTGCGTATCCGCCATACGACCCACGCGATCGTGCTCTTTGACCATGCGATAGCAGTCGCGCACCTGCGCATCGGTGACCTCTTTTTGCGGTGCGAAGCGGTCTTTGATCACCTTAAATACGCGATCAAAACCCGGCAGCGTGAACACCATCATTACCATGCCGCGAATGCCGGGTGCGACGGTGAAATCTTCCTGACTGTGCGCCAGATAGTGCAGGTATTCACGGTAGCATTCGGTTTTACCGTGCTTCTGACAGCCAATCGCCATGTAGCGCTCTGCCACGGTTTTTCCCGGCAGAATCGGTTGCAGCCACGCCACCAGCGCGGCTGGCACCGGCGCGTACACCATGAAATAGGCGCGGGCAAAACCAAACACGATGCTGGCATCATCGCTGTCGGTGAGACAGGTATCAATCCACAAACGGCCAGCATCATCGCGCTGAATCGGCAGCAAACAGGGCACCATGCCATCACTCAGCTGCAGGCGCGCCACAATCCACGCGGTTTTGTTGCGGTAAAACAGTTCGCTGGCGACATCCAGCGTCGCCGTCGCCAGCTGTGTGGCACCAAACTGCTCGTGCAGATGGCGCACAATCCAGCCGATATCGCGCGTTTGATCCTGCCACGTTAGACGCAGCGGAATGTCATTCAGCACCTGACGCAGTGTTTCCTGCCAATTCTGCTGCGGACGATAGAGGCGCGACAGCGGGCGCGGCGCAACCGGTGCAGGCGCATAGGGCTGCGACGGCAAGATAAACAGACGCTCGGACGACAAATGGCTGTGGCCCTGCAGGCGACAATAGACCGAATTGAAGAAGCTTTCGGCGATTTCATGGCGCGGATAGCCGGGCAGCAAGGTTTCGTAATGGCTTTTCACCCGTAACCAGAACGCGTCATCCCAGTCCGAAGTGTCATTGAGAATGCGCAGCTGGTTGGTGACCAGGCCAACATGGTGATCGTAAAGATGGATACGCGCTTTCATTGCCTGCTGCACCGCGTGCCAGTCGGCCTGCTCGAAGCGCTGTTGCGCACCGGCGGTGATATCCAGAAAGCGGCCATACTGCGCGTCAAAACCTTGCAGAATGGTGTGGGCAATCAGCGATTCTCTCGGCGTCATCGGCAACGCTCCTTTAGCGGTAAGTGGTCGCCATTGAATGGCGACCTTACAACGGCTTCAGAATTGTGCGGCTTCGGTGGAGCCGGTCAGCGCGGTCACGGAGGATTGTCCGCCCTGGATGACGTTGGTGACGCGATCGAAATAGCCGGTGCCCACTTCCTGCTGATGCGATGAGAAGGTGTAACCCTTATCGCGCGCCGCAAACTCCGGCTGCTGCACTTTCTCCACGTAATGGCGCATGCCTTCGCCCTGTGCATAGGCGTGCGCCAGGTCAAACATGTTGAACCACATGCTGTGAATCCCGGCTAGCGTAATGAACTGGAAGCGATAGCCCATTTCGCTCAGCGCCTGCTGGAAACGGGCAATAGTGCGATCGTCGAGGTTCTTCTTCCAGTTGAACGAAGGCGAGCAGTTGTAAGCCAGCAGCTTGCCGGGATACTGCGCGTGAATCGCGTCGGCAAAGCGCTGCGCCATCTCCAGATCTGGCGTTGAGGTTTCGCACCACAGCACATCGGCATAAGGCGCATACGCTAGCCCGCGGCTGATCGCCTGTTCAATCCCGGCACGCGTGCGGAAGAAGCCTTCCGAGGTGCGCTCGCCGGTGATAAACGCCGCATCGCGCGGGTCGCAATCTGAGGTGATCAGATCGGCGGCATCCGCATCGGTGCGCGCCAGCAACACTGTCGGCACGTTCATGACGTCTGCGGCCAGACGCGCCGCCACCAGTTTCTGAATCGCTTCCTGCGTTGGGACTAATACCTTGCCACCCATGTGGCCGCACTTCTTCACCGCCGCCAGTTGGTCTTCAAAATGCACCGCGCCGGCACCGGCCTGAATCATCGATTTCATCAGCTCGAACGCATTGAGTACGCCGCCAAAGCCCGCTTCCGCATCGGCGACAATCGGCAGGAAGTAATCAATAAAATCACTGTCTTCTGGCGATACGCCGCTGGCCCACTGAATTTGATCGGCACGCTGGAAGCTCTGATTAATCCGCTCCACCACATTTGGCACCGAATTCACCGGATACAGCGATTGGTCGGGATACATCTGCCCGGCCAGGTTAGCATCTGCCGCCACCTGCCAGCCGGAGAGGTAAATCGCCTCTATGCCGGCTTTCGCCTGCTGCACCGCTTGTCCGCCGGTCAACGCGCCGAGGCTGTTGATGTAGCCTTTGCTCGATTCACCATTCAGCAGCGACCAGAGTTTGGTGGCACCGCGCTCCGCCAGCGTGCAGGCGGGATTGACCGAACCGCGCAGATTGACCACATCCTCCGCACTGTACGGGCGAGTAATTCCCTGCCAGCGCGCATCATTCCAGCTCGATTCCAGTTGTTTGATCTGTTGCGTACGATTCATCGTCATATCTCCAGGTTCAAGGCAGCAGGCGGTAGCCCGGCAGAGTGAGGAAGGAAACCAGTTCGTCATCGGTGGTAATTTGCGCCATCAGCGCGGCGGCATCGTCGAAGCGTCCATTTTGAAAACGTTCTGCGCCAACGGTTTGCTGCAAGGTGGCCAGCTCTTCCTCCAGCAGCCGTTCAAACAGCGCCACCGTTACCGGCTGGCCATCGCTGAGAATTTGTTTGTGATGAATCCATTGCCAGATGGAGGTGCGGGCGATTTCAGCGGTGGCGGCATCTTCCATCAACCCATCAATCGGAACGCAGCCGTTGCCGCTGATCCAGGCTTCCAGATATTGCAGCGCCACGCGGATATTGGCGCGCATGCCGGCTTCAGTACGCTTGCCGCGACAGGGCGCCAGCAGACGTTCGGCGGTGATTGGCGCATCCTGCTCACGCGTGATGTGCAGTTGGTTGGGCTGATCGCCCAGCCGACGGTCAAACTCCTCCATCGCGATATCAGCCAGGCCGGGATGCGCCACCCAGGTTCCGTCGTGACCGTTGCCCGCTTCTCGCGCTTTATCTTCCTGCACCTTTTGCGTCACCCATAAATTGCGCTCCGCGTCTTTGCTCGGAATCAGCGCCGACATACCGCCCATCGCCAGCGCACCACGACGATGACAGGTTCGAATCAGCAGGCGTGAATAGGCATCGAGGAATGGCTGATCCATGCTGATTTGCTGGCGATCCGGCAGGATACGATCGGGATGCTGGCCCAGCGTTTTGATGTAGCTGAAGATGTAATCCCAACGGCCACAGTTGAGGCCAACGACGTGATCACGCAGTTCCCACAGGATCTCATCCATCTGGAATACCGCCGGCAGCGTTTCGATCAATACCGTGGCTTTGATGGTGCCGCGCGGCAGATCGAAGCGATCTTCACTGAAGCGGAAGATCTCACGCCACCACGCCACTTCAGCGGCATGCTCGGTTTTCGGCAGATAGAACCATGGCGCGTGGCCCTTCTCCAGCAGCGCTTCAACGTTGTGGAAAAAGTAGAGCGCAAAGTCGAACAATCCGCCGGGAATGGCCCGATCGCGCCACTCCACATGCTTTTCATTCAGATGCAGACCGCGCACCCGACACATCAGCAGCGCCGGATTGGCGCGCAGCTGATAGATCTTGCCGGTTTCACTGGTAAAGCTCAGCGTGCCGTTGGTGGCATCGCGCAGTGTTAATTGTCCGTCGATTAGCTTCTGCCAGGTTGGCGCCAGTGAATCTTCAAAATCGGCCATGAAGACGTTGACGTTCGCGTTGAGCGCGTTGATCACCATTTTGCGATCCGGCGGCCCGGTGATCTCTACGCGACGATCTTGCAGCAGCTGCGGAATAGGACGAACTTGCCACGCATTTTCACGAATGGAAGCGGTTTCCGAATCAAAGCCGGGTAACTCACCCTGATCGTAACGCTTCTGTCGTTGCTGGCGTGCTTTCAGCAGGCGTTCGCGCTCTGGTGCAAAGCGCACCACTAATGCGTGTATAAAGTCGATCGCTTCTGGGGTAAGCAGCTGCTTTTCCGCGTGGGTAAAGGGCTGGCTGAAGGTTAGCGTATTGCTGATAACCGAGTCTGTCATGCGGGCTGCCTCCTGAGTTGATCCATCGTTTAACGATCGGATCCGGATGTAGGGTGTTTTATAACCTGCAAGATCAGAGCATAATGATTTTTATTTTAATTTCAAAAACTATTTCCATTTTAATGTTTATGTTAATTTATCAGATTGATATTTATGTAATTTAATCTCTCGAATTAAAGGCAATAACTTCCACTGGTGAATTGAAGGCAAAAAAAAAGCCGCGATAGCTTTCGGCTAGCGCGGCAGGATCAAACGAGGTGTTTGATCTATTCGAGTGTTGGATTCATCCGGCGCAGATCGAACGGCGTGATCTGATAAACGTAGTAGTTCAGCCAGTTGGAGAACAGCAGGTTGCCGTGGCTGCGCCAGGTGGCGCGCGGTGGCAGCTCTGGGTTGTCGTGCGGGAAGTAATTGAACGGCACGTCCGGCTGCAGGCCAGCATCGTAATCGCGATGATACTCACCCGAGAGCGTCAGGGCATCGTACTCCGGATGGCCGGTGACAAACGCCAGGCGCTTGTCTTTGCTCGCCATCAGATATGCGCCGGTGGATTCCGATTCGGCAAATAGCTCGAGATCGGTGTAATCGCGGATCAGCTGGCTCGGAAAATCAGCATAGCGTGAATGCGGGGCCAGGAAATTGTCGTCAAACCCGCGCGTTAGTAAGGCGTGGGGATGCAGGATTTGGTGCTCATAAACACCGGACAATTTGTTCTGCCGCGTCTGCTTAGGAATGCCATACAGAATGTTGAGTGCCGCCTGAACCGCCCAACAGACAAAGAGCGTGGAGGTAACGTGTTCATTCGCCCAATGCAGCACGCGCTGAATCTGCGGCCAGTAAGCGACATCATTGAAATCGACCAATCCCAGCGGCGCGCCGGTCACAATCAGTCCATCGAAGTTATCGTTTTGGATGTCTTCGAAGTTGCAGTAGAAGTTGTTCAGATGCTCCGTCGGCGTGTTGCGCGACTCGCGACTATCAATGCGCAGCAGCTGCACATCAATCTGCAACGGTGAGTTAGAGAGCAGACGCAGGAACTGATTTTCTGTCTCAATCTTCTTTGGCATCAGGTTAAGAATCAGCACTTTTAGCGGACGGATCTCCTGAACACTGGCGCGCGACGACGTCATGACAAAGACGTTTTCATCACGCAAAAAATTCACTGCCGGTAATTCGTCGGGAATCCTGATTGGCATAACCTGCTCACCTCGTACTGATAACCGTATAAACGTTTAGACATCCAGATGCCCGACATTAACGTGTTATGTCGAGAATGTCGAGTCTTCATGCGGTTTATGAAAATGTTTCAGCTTTAGATGGGATTTGGGATAAGTCGTGGCGTATTTATGCTGGATTTGCTTCTTGAAATGAAAGTTTGAGATGAAATTTGCGTGATTTTCATACACTGAATCGCTCTATTCTATGCGATTTTAGCTGATTTCAGACGCAAAAAAACCCCGGACTCTCGTCCGGGGCTTCTTCACTATTTGATGCCTGGCAGTTCCCTACTCTCGCATGGGGAGGCCCCACACTACCATCGGCGCTACGGCGTTTCACTTC
>NZ_JBTRDW010000010.1:0-160472 GCF_054823405.1 Kluyvera sp. 1366 | reverse complement strand
GACCTGAAGAAAAAGTCGATCACCATGGGTAAAGGATGTTAAAAAGTGTTCACCATGTCCCCGAACACCTGTCTACCATGTCCCCGGACTGTACACAAGCGGGCGAGGGGGCTAACCGTGCTACCATCGGCACAAGCGGGCGAGGGGGCTGACCGCGCTACCATCGGTTCCCTCTCCCGTTGGGAGAGGGTTAGGGTGAGGGACAACCGCTACCGCGTCGCTGGCTGCGTCCCGGCTAACTTCGGCATCACGTCCCGAATCATGGCGAAAAACTTCTGTAACCGCGCCGGATAGTAGCTGGCCCACGGATAAGTTAGCCACACCGGCAGCGGCGGCGCTTGCCACTCCGGCAACAGCTGAATCAAATCCCCTTTCGCTAAATCCTCCTGCACCACCCACGATGACACCACCGCCGCGCCCATCCCGGCAACGGCGGCTTTGCGCACCGCGTATAAACTGTCGCTGGCGAGGCGCGGGGCAATCGCCAGGTTCACCGGCTGACCATCGTTAATACGCTGCAGGGCGATTTCGTTGCGATAAAAACTGGTCAGCGCCAGCCAGGGCAGGTTGGTGAGCTGCGAGACGTCCTCAACTGGCGGGTGCGCTGCCAGCAGCGACGGTGCCGCCACCACAAAGCGTGGCACTTCCGCCAGTAACACCGCTACGATTGAAGCATCGCTGGGCGCACCGACCTGAATGGCGCAGTCGATGTTTTCGCTGATGAAGTCTGGCGTGCGGTCATTCAGCGTCCACTCCACGTTTAAGCGTGGATAGCGATGCAGATAATCAATCAGCGGTTCAATCAGCTGATCCTGACCAAACGCATGCGGTGCCCGCACGCGCAGGGTGCCAATCGGGTCGTCGCTGGCACCGGTGAGGTCATCCTCCAGCGCGTGCCAGGTCGCGACCAGCTGACGCGCCTGCGCATAACAGCGCTCGCCATCGTCGGTGAGTTTCAGCGCATGCGTGGTGCGCATAATCAGTTTGAGACCAAGCCGCTGCTCAAGCGCCTGCAGCCGTCGGCTGATAGTGGGCTGCGTGGTGCCGAGCTGGGCGGCGGCGGCGGAGAGCGAGCCGCTCTCGACGATGCGGATAAAGGTCTGCATCAGTTCGATACGATCAAGGCTGGATGGGTTGTTCATACGCACCGCGCATAACAGTTCTGTGTTTGAGCAGTCTACCGCGTATGGCGGCAACGCGCTTTAATAAGCGCACTTTCACGGGGGAATCCACTATGTCAGCTATATCAACGTCAGCCATGCCAGCTGAAAAACTGCCCGCGCCGCTGGTCTTCACGCTCGCGGCCGGTGCCGGACTCAGCGTCGCATCGATTTACTACAGCCAGCCGATGCTGGATATCATCAGCAAACAATTCAACGTTGGGATTGGCAGCGTCGGCATGGTGCCAATGCTGACGCAAGCCGGTTACGCGCTGGGGATTCTGCTGCTGGCTCCGCTCGGCGACCGCCACGATCGTCGCACCATTATTCTGATTAAAGGTTTGCTGCTGGTTGCCGCGCTGCTGCTGTGTGGCTTCTCGGGCGGATTGAACGCCTTGCTGATCGCCAGCTTCGTCACCGGTTTAACCGCCACCGTGGCGCAGGACATCGTGCCCGCTTCAGCGGCGTTAGCGCCGGAGCGCAGCCGCGGCAAAATCGTCGGCACGGTAATGACGGGATTGCTGGTGGGGATTTTGTTGTCACGCGTGGTAAGCGGCGTGGTGGCGGAGTATTTCGGCTGGCGCACCATGTACATGATTGCGGCGGCGGCGGTGTTGCTGATTAGCGTGGCGCTGTGGCGCGTGCTGCCGCGCTTTACGCCGGGCACGTCGGTGAGCTATCCGCGTTTGCTGCTGTCGCTGGCGCATCTGTGGCAGCACCATCAAACGCTGCGCCGCGCCGCGCTGGCACAAGGTTTGTTGTCGGTGGGCTTTAGCGCCTTCTGGTCAACGCTGGCGTTAATGCTCAGCCAAAGCTTCCATCTGGATAGCGCGGTCGCTGGCGCATTCGGCCTTGCGGGTGCGGCAGGCGCTCTAGCCGCGCCGTTAGCGGGCAGCGTGGCGGATCGCATCGGTCCGGCGCGTGTTACGCAGTACGGTGCCACGCTGGTGATGGTGTCGTTCGCGCTGATGTTCCTGCTGCCGCTGCTGCCGATGCCGGCTCAGCTTGGTCTGATTATCATCAGCACCATCGGTTTTGATTTGGGGGTGCAGGCCACGCTGGTGGCGCATCAGACGCTGGTTTACAGCCTGGCGCCAGAAGCACGCAGCCGCCTTAACGCCTTGATGTTTACCGTTGTTTTCATCGGCATGGCGACCGGCGCGGCGCTGGGTAGCCTGGCGCTGGCACATTGGGGCTGGACCGGCGTGGTTGCACTCGCAACATTGGCCGCTGCGCTTGCCCTGATGATTCGCCTCGCAAGCCGTCATCTGAAAAACTGATCGCCTAACATGTGCCAGGCTTAAAGGAGAATGTTATTTAAAAACGGAGCGTTATGAATTTCCTGGCCTGGACCGCCGCCACCGGCGGTCTTTTACTTCTTATGTCACTGGCTTCCGGTTGGATACACCGCGGGCCAGTGACCTCATTTGGTCTCTACCTGTTCGCGGGCATTCTGTGTGGCCCGTGGATGCTCAATCTGCTGCAAGTCGACATCATCGGTCACGCCAACCTCGCCGCGCATCTTACTGAAATCGCGATGGCAGCCTCGCTGTTTATCACCGGGCTGAAACTGCGCTTACCGCTCAACGCGCATTCGTGGCGGCTTGGCGTCAGGCTGGCGTTTCCCGCGATGCTGCTCACCGTCGGCGGCATGACGGTGCTGGTGCACTGGATCACCGGCTTTGACTGGGCGATGTCGCTGGCGTTTGGTGCCATTGTCGCGCCGACCGATCCGGTGCTCGCCAGCCTGATTTCAGTGAACGATGCGCGTGACGACGATGCCCTGCGCGTGGCGCTCTCCAGCGAAGCGGGCATGAACGACGGCTCGGCGCTGCCGCTGCTGATGCTGGCAATTTTGCTGTTGCAGCCGGGCGAACTCAGCACCGCTGCGCTCGGTGAATGGTTCGCCAAAGATGCGCTGTGGGCGATTGGCGGCGGGCTGGGAATCGGCTTTGCGCTGGGCTGGCTGATCGGCCAGCTGGCGACGCATTTACGTACCGCCAATCAGGATCTGGCACCCAACGATCTGTTCGCGCTGGCGCTGATTGCGCTCAGCTATGCCGCCGCGCAGTCGGTGGATGCGTCGGGCTTCCTCGCCACCTTTGCGGCTGGCGTCGGTTTACGTCGTGCGGAATTGCGCGTGGTGAAGCACTATCCGCAAGATGAGATGTCTGAAGAGGAGCGTTTCTTACCGGCTGAAGCGCGCGTGAATACCGGTCAGCGGATGGCGCAGGGCAGCAGCGGCATGGTGAAATCGGTGGGTTTGGTGATCGGCGATGCGCTCTCCTTTGGTGATACTATCGAGCGTTTGCTGGCGGCGGGCATGATGGTGGTGCTCGGTATTACGCTGGCGCAGCACTGGAATCTCACCGGCATTGGCCTGGCGCTGCTGCTGTTTGTGGTGGTGCGCCCGCTGGCGGTGTGGATCACCACATGGCGCTGCGATATTCCGCTGATGCGACGCTTGCTAATTGGCTGGTTGGGTATTCGCGGCATCGGCAGTATCAATTATATTGCCTATGCATGGGTGCACGGCATGCGTGGACCGCAGGCGGAACAGATGGTGGACATGGCGCTGACGTTAGTGGTGTGCAGCATTGTGTTGCACGGCATCACGGTCACGCCATTGTTAAACTGGCGTGCTGCCCGTCAGGCCGCCCGCGCCGAACAGAACGAAAAATGATTTATTGGAAATTATTGGAGCCTATTATGAAAGCGTTATTACTCGCCCTCGTTGGGCTGTCGCTGTCGGCCGGTGCGTTGGCTGCCGACGGTGACAATAATCAGGAAGAGAATGTTTATGCCAGCCAGCTGTGTCATCTGGTGAGCAGTGAAAAGAAGACCAGCGATTTGGATGGCTACACCGAGAAGCTGAAGTCGCAACTCGCGGCCAGCCAGTCTTCTTCGGCCATGCAGCAGCCTGAATTCAATGAAGAAATCGCGCAGGAAGTGATTAGCGCGTGGCTGGAGTTGGGCGAGGATGAGCGCGGCAAACTGCGTAAAGATCAGCAGCAGTGCGAACAAACAGTGATGACGCAATTCCAGCAACAAGATTAATACCCGTCATACTTCGAGCTGCAGGTGCGTTGGCTGCGTGTGTTCACCCCAGTCACTTACTTTTGTAAGCTCCTGGGGATTCACCCCCTTGCCGCCTTCCTGCAGCTCGAATTATTTAGGGTATTCGAAAAAGCTCGCGCCTTTTTAGGCGCGTTTTTTATGGCTTTTTTGTACGATTTACGTACATAATCGCCAACGTCGAAATCAGACACGCGTCACATAATGAGATTCAGCTGTTGAAGCTGGCATTTTTTGCATACTGGCACTGGGCAAGATGATTACACGTCGTCACTTTTTGTTGGCTACTGGAGCAACCGTTCTCTCGATGACCGCGGGCAAGCTGTTTGCCCGCGATGACGTCATTCCGTTGTGGCCCGACGATCCGCCGGGCGGCGGCGGTCCTTCCGGCTTGCTTAAAGTGAATTCGCACGGCTCCTGGACCAATATCGTTTCACCCGCGATTCAGCGTTTCCGCCCGGAAAATCCCAACGGCGAAGCGGTGATTGTGGCGGCGGGCGGCGGCTATCGTTTTATCGGCATGGGCCGCGAAGCCTGGCCGGTAGCGCGCTGGCTTAATGCCAACGGTTATACCGTGTATGTGCTCAGCTACCGTTTGCCGGGTGAGAAGTGGCAGGCGGGCAATCTGGCACCGCTGCAGGATGCGCAGCGCGCCATTCGTCTGGTGCGTTCGATGGAGCGCAAAGTGCATGTGCTGGGCTTTTCTGCCGGTGGCCATCTGCTTGGTATGGCGGCGGCGCGTCCGGATTTCGAATCCTATCCGGCGCAGGATCCGCTTGACCAAATCAGGCCGAAGGTGGATAGCGTTGGCCTGATTTATCCGGTGATCACCCTTGAAGCGCCGTATCAGCACACCAACACGCATCTGATGATGGTGGGGAAAAACGCCACGCCAACCCAGGAAGCCAACTGGTCAGTGCAAAATTACGTCACACGCCAATATCCACCCACGTTCCTCGCGCAGGCCGAGGACGATCGCACCTCCAATCCTCATAATACTGAACTGATGCGCGATACCTGCCGCCGCATGCGCGTGCCGGTTGAGCTGATTGAGCTCAGCAGCGGCGGTCACGGTTTTGGTCTCGGCAAAGCGGGCACGCCTGCCGCGTTGTGGGATCAGGCGTATGTGCGTTGGTTGGATAATCAGAGTTAATTACGTCAAATTGAAATGCGCATCCGGCTGCAGCGGTTCCGGTAGTGGCATATCGCCATTCATCGCTTTCAAATTGCGTTCGATAGTGACGCACAGCGCATCGAGCGGCAGATGATTCGGTGCGGTGCCAAACGGATGTTCCAGCTCCTCCGCCAGCGCTTCCAGCGATAAAAAGGTGTAGGAGATAAACATCGACACCAGCGGCGTCATCAGGTGCAAATCCGCTACCAGCGCAAACGGCAGCAGCGTGCAGAACAGATAAACGGTGCGATGCAGAATTAGGCTGTAGGCGAACGGAATCGGTGTGCTGGCAATGCGATCGCAACCGCCCAGAATCGCTGATAGCTGATTCAGATTCTCATCAATGCTTTGCCAGACAATATCCGACACCAACCCTTCATCGCGGCGTAGCGCCAGCCATTCACTCAAACACACTAAAATCTGCGACGTCGGCATCGGATGATGCAACACCGCGCTGCGCCAGTTAGCCGGCAGCAAACGCTTTAAATCGGCCTGCACATCGGTTTTACGCAGGCGATGTTTCAGACACCAGCAGAACGCCAGCAGCAAGCCGGTAAATTCCCGCACCTGTTCTTCGCTCACGCCACGCATGCTTTTGATCTGCCGCAGCAGCGAGCGCTGGGTGATATGCAGGCTGCCCCACAAGGTGCGGGCTTCAAGAAAGCGCGCATAGCTGGCGTTATTGCGAAAGCCGAGGAAGATGGCGATCGACACCCCAACCAGGCTAAAAGGCGCGGTGGTGAGGTGAATGCCGAAAGTGGAGTACCACGGATAGCCAAAGATGGCGATCAGCGACATCAGCAGGTTAAGCGACAGGCGGAACACGATGTTGCTGAGCACCGATCCATGCCAGTCAAATAGCCGGAGAAACCAGTGTTGGTGAGGACGTACGATCATTTTGCGATGGTGTATTTTTTAGGTTTTGTGGCGACAGGTTACGCCGCCGGGCATGAGGTGATCAACGCCATTGCTACAGGTTTTAAGACAAAAGCCGTGCTGCTCGCCTCACGCATGACGCGGCAGGCTGATTTTCAGCGCATCGATAAACAGCCGCAGCGCCATGGATTGATGCCGGTTGGGTGGGAACCACAGCGCAATCCCCGCCGATTGCACCCGCCAATCGGCCAGCAGCTCCACCAACTGGCCGCTGCGCATCTCTTTCTCGACATACAGCGACGGCACATAAGCAATGCCTAAACCGGCGAGAGCGGCCTGCGCCATCAGCGCGTTGCTGTCCAAAGTCAGCGTGCCTGGCACGTCAATCTCCTGCTTTTCTTCCGCCTGCGCATATTCCCACTGATAACGTTTTCCGCTCGGTAAGCGCTGGCGAATGCACTGTTGCTGTAGCAGATCGCGCGGATGATTAACCGCCGCGTTTCTCGCCAGATAAGCGGGCGCGGCGACGGTGACAAACGTCAGCGGGCCGCCAAGCGGAACGGCCACCATATCCTGCGGCACATCCTCAATCAGCCGAATGCCGGCATCAAAACCGGCGGCGGTGATATCCACCAACGCACCTTGCGCGGCAAAATCGAGCTGGATATCGGGATAGCGCGCGCTAAAGTCCGCCACCACGTGCTCCAGCAGCAAAGCGATCGCGGCATCGCTGGCGCTGATGCGCAGCGTGCCGTAATGCTGATGGCGGCTGGCGGAGATGTCGTGCAGCACATCATCCATCTGGTTCAGCAGCGGCGACAGTCGATCCAGCAGTTGCTGCCCGGCATCGGTGAGCGACACGCTACGTGTGGTGCGTTGAAACAGCTGTACGCCCAGATTGTGCTCCAGCGTTTTCACCAGATGGCTGAGTGACGAGCGCTTGAGGCCGAGCATTTCAGCGGCACGACGAAAGCTGCGCTGCTCGCCCAGCGTTTTGATGGCCTGCAGTTCGTGCCAGGAAGGACGTCTCATTGGTGGCTTTTCCTCACCGGATCATGCGCGATTAGGTGGATTATCTCCACCAGTAAAGCGATCTACCATCAGGTTTTCAATATGAGGAGCACAAGATGAAAACCTGGTTGATTACTGGCGCCAGCAGCGGGCTGGGCCGATTGATGAGTGAACGTTTACTGGCGCGTGGCGATCGCGTAGTAGCGACGGTGCGGCGTGAACAGGTGATGGCCGATCTGCAGCAAACCTATGGCGAACGGCTGCAGGTTATTACGCTCGATCTGGCGCACACCGCCAGCATCGCGCCCACCATTGAACGCGCCTTTGCCGCCGTCGATCGCATTGATGTGGTGGTGAGCAATGCCGCTTACGGCCTGTTCGGCGCAGCTGAAGAGTTGAGCGATGCGCAGATTGATCGGCAGATCGCCACCAATCTTACCGGCTCAATCCAGCTGATTCGCGCGGTGATCCCGCTCCTGCGCCAGCAAGGCGGCGGGCGCATCGCACAGGTTTCCTCGGAAGGCGGCCAGGTCGCTTATCCCAATTTCAGCCTGTATCACGCCACGAAATGGGGGATTGAAGGATTTGTCGAGGCGGTACGCCAGGAAGTCGCCAGTTTCGGTATCGATTTCCTGCTGGTCGAGCCGGGCCCCACCGCAACCCATTTTGGCGCCGGGCTGGACGTGGCAGATGCGCTAGAAGTTTATCGTGAAAACGCTGCTGGCCAATTGCGGCAGGCAATTCTTTCAGGCGATTTCACCATTGCCGGCGATGCCGGGAAATGCGTTACGGCGATGATCGCCACGCTGGATCAGGCCAGCATGCCGCTGCGTTTAGCGCTTGGCAGTACGGCGTATCAGAACATCGAAGCGGCGCTGGAAGGGCGGTTGGCGGAGCTGCGCGGGCAACGCGATGTGGCATTCGGCGCGGATGTGTAATCGTATAATTTAAAAATCACGCGAGTGCCATGCAGAACGCGTGGCACAAAAAAGCCGGGAAGACCGGCTTTTTGTTTAATCATCGGTAAGTTGTTCTGGCATGCACTCGTAAAGCTCAGCGAGCTTGGCGAGATTAAAATCACGCGGTTTTTCGCTTTTTTCCATGGCGGAGACAGACGCTTGCGTGATGCCAAGCGCTTCAGCAACCTGCTTTTGAGTCAGCTTACGATAAATACGCCATGCGGCATGAAGGGTGACACCCTTATTAATGGCGATGTCTACGACGTCACCTGGAATCAAGGCGTCATCATTAATACCGGATTCGTAAGGGATTGATTCCCATAGTTCAGTGAAATCAGCATGTTGAGTCATTTTTTCGAACAGCTCGATGGGAACAATTGCCGCTTTGCGGTTGCCAGCACTGTCAGTGATGAATTCGATCATAGGATGTATGTTCCAGTATTCAGCGTTATCAGTTTTTTGAAAACGAGTTGAGAATCTGTGAATTAAGGCAGCAAATCTCTACCTTGATTATTTATATGTTCCGCTGGTACGTCTCATTACCTGCTGAATAGCGATGATTTTCGGTTCCTCGCCTTTGTTATAGTCGAACAAAACACGATAATTTCCCCATCTAAGCCGATAGTCAGCCTGACCATTTTTCAAAGACTTAACATCCAGATTGGGCGGAACAAGCGGAAACTTTTTTAACTCATTCACTTGCTCATTCAGCTTCTTCCTTTCGTTAGCGTCTGCAATGGCTCGCATCTGCTTCAGAGCAGCTTTGCGCCAATGTAGCTCTGGCATTCCCTTACCTCACTTGTTACAAACACTCCTCACTGGATTTAGATATTATAGATATTATTTTCTATATCTGCAATGTATATAGATTTTTACTGTGTTTTAGTTCTATATAATCACAAAGCAGAGGGTTTGGCGGCTATCCATCATCAACGCTTTTGAGCCATCTTCAGAATAGAATGGCGTGCACCGTCGCACGCAGCGCAATACCGAGCAGAATGCCAGGCACGGCAAAGCGGAACAGGCGCGGGAATCGGCTCGACAGGCCAAGGTAAATCCCGATGCCGGGCAGGTCAAAGGTCTGAATCAGTAATCCCGCCGAGGCGTTGATGTTGTGCGCGCTGTATAATCCTTTCTCCACCAATCCCGCCACCACGCCGTAATAGGCGGTGCCGCCCGCCAGACATTTGGTCAGCGCCGGAAGAATATAGACTTTGGAAATATTCAGCTTATCCAGCAGCGGCGACACCAGACGCGTAAGCATTTCAATCCCGCCCGCTTCTTTCAACATGCCAACCACCGATAATGAAATAATCAGCATCGGCAGCGAACCCAGCGCCAGACGAATCGCATCGGATCCGGCGCTATTAATGATGCCAATCAGCCCCATTTTATTTTCGCTGTTGGTAACGGCCTCATCTTCATTTAATAGCGCCGCATCGGAAAGTTTGCGGCCAAACAGGTGATAGGTTGCCGCCGCTGCTAATACACCGCCGCAGATCGAAATAATTAGCGCTGTGCTCCAGTGTAATCCCGCCGGAATCAGGGGATAAAAGGTGCTGGCCTGGCCCATCGCAAACAGCATCGCCAGCGTGGCCGCCATATGACGATCGGACGTACCGCGCTTTTCCATGATGGCCAGCGCCGCCAGCGGGGCCGCGAAGCTGACGAAATTAAGTTGAATCATGGCAAAAAATGCCAGCCCGGTAATACCGAAGGGTTTTAATAACGGTGTGGCATGACGTACAACAAAATCCAGTACGCCTTTGACCTCCAGATATTTCATGATGAATAACATCACCACCATAATAGGAATCAATGTGTAGAGCGCCACGTCTACCGAGGCTTTGCCTGCGGACATAATGATATCAATAATATTCATGCCCGATTCCGACCTTTGCTCACACCGTTCTCCCCGTAAAAATAAATAAGCTGGCAATGCCATGAAGTTTGCGGTGCGCATTAATGCGCGCCCTGCAGCACAGAAATAAATCTTATCCTGTGCGTGGATTATTGAGTAGTGAAGAAAAAGGTATATAAATTGCAGCCATAAAAAAACCAGCCATATTAAACGGCTGGTTTTTCAATTCCGGCGGGAAATATTAACGCATCGTCACAAACTCTTCCGCCGCCGTTGGGTGAATCGCTACGGTGTTATCGAAGTCTTGCTTGGTTGCGCCCATTTTCAGCGCCACCGCGAAGCCTTGCAGCATCTCATCCATACCGTTGCCGATACCGTGAATGCCGACAATCTTCTCTTCCGGGCCAACGCACACCAGCTTCATACGGCACGGCTGGCGATGCTGGGTAACGGCGGTATACATCGCGGTGAAAGAAGATTTATACACTTTCACCTGATCGTCGCCGTACTGTTCGCGCGCCTGCGGTTCGGTCAGGCCCACGGTGCCAATCGGCGGATGGCTGAACACCACGGTCGGCACGTTGCTGTAATCCAGATGCTCGTCCGGTTTGTTGTTGAACAGGCGCTCGGAGAGACGACGACCTGCCGCCACGGCCACCGGCGTCAGTTCCACCGCGCCGGTGTTGTCGCCCACCGCGTAGATGCCTTTCACGCTGGTGTTCTGGAACTTATCGACCTTGATGTAACCTTTGTCGTTCAGCGCCACGCCGGTTGCTGCCAGGTTGAGGTTGTCGGTCGCCGGCTCACGGCCAATCGCCCACACCAGGCAATCCACGGTTTGCTCGTGGCCGCTTTCCAGCTGCAGCGTCAGGCTGCCGTCGGCGTTTTTAATCACGGCTTTTGGAATCGATTCGGTGTGCAGCGTTGGGCCTTCGGCCTGCATCACTTCTACCAGCGTATCGACGATCAGCGGATCGAAGCTGCGCAGTGGCGCATGCTTACGCACGAAGAGATGCGTTTCCGCGCCCAGCGCATTGACCACGCCCGCCAGCTCAACCGCGATGTAACCCGCGCCCACGACCGCCACGCGTTTTGGCAGCGCATCGAGTTCGAAGAAACCGTCAGAATCGATACCGTATTCCGCGCCCGGCACCTTTGGATGGCTTGGACGCCCGCCGGTGGCGATCAGAATATGATCGGCAGTGAGTGTTTCACCGTTCACTTCCACGGTGTTGGCATCGATAAAGCGCGCGAAACCTTTGATCACCTCAACCTTGTTTTTACCCAGCACGTTGTCGTACGAGCTGTGAATGCGGTCGATGTAGGCGCTGCGGTTTTTCACCAGAATTGACCAGTCAAACCGGTTTACCGTGGTATCAAAGCCATAATCTGGCCCATAAAGATGAATAGCTTCAGCGATTTGCGCCGCATGCCACATAACCTTTTTCGGTACGCAGCCGACGTTGACACAGGTGCCGCCCAGCTCTTTGGCTTCAATCAGCGCACACTTCTGGCCGTGCATCGCGGCACGGTTAATCGAGGCGATACCGCCGCTGCCGCCGCCGATGGCGAGGTAGTCAAAATGTCTGGTCATCCGTTATGTCCGTCTGTTGGAAGAAAATTGGCATAGAGTTTAACGCTATGACGATTATTGACGCAAAGATTGCACCTATGATTGTAATAGCATTGATTTTTATGTCCGATTACAGGGAAGCATAGCATGCAACTGACATTCCTCGGCACCGGCGGCGGTGCGCCCAGCCTGCAACGTAACGTCACGGCGATAGCGCTGACGCTATCGAAACGTGGCGACACCTGGCTGTTTGACTGCGGCGAGGCGACGCAGCATCAATACATGCGCTCTGCGTTAAAGCCGGGCAAGCTGGAGAAAATCTTTATCACCCATCTGCACGGCGACCACATCTTTGGACTGCCGGGCTTGCTCACCAGCCGCTCCATGGCCGGCATCCCCGAACCGATGACCATTTACGGGCCGAAAGGTATTCGCCAGTTTATTGAGACGGCGCTCAGTTTGAGTGGCTCGTACACCTCTTATCCGCTGGAGATTATCGAGATCGACGCCGGTTTAGTGCTGGATGACGGCGAAGTGCGCGTGACGGCCTGGCCGATGAATCATGTGATTGAGTGTTATGGCTATCGCATCGAGCAGCACGATAAACCAGGCTTCCTTGATGCGCCGCGCCTGAAAGCCGAAGGCGTACCGCGCGGGCCGTGGTATCAGGATTTGAAAGCGGGTAAGCGTATCCAGCTGGAAGATGGTCGCGAGATCAACGGCGCGGATTATCTTGGCCCGGCAACCAAAGGCAAAGTGCTGGCGATATTTGGTGATACCGCGCCCACCGACGTGGCGCTCCAGCTGGCCGCGAATGCCGATGTGATGGTGCATGAAACCACGCTGGAGGCGGCGCTGCAGGAGAAAGCCAATGGACGCGGCCACTCAACCACCATTCAGGCTGCGGAAGTAGCGAAACAGTCGGGGGCGAAGCGCATGATCGCCACGCATTTCAGCTCGCGCTATTTATCGAAGGATCGGGAAAAACTGCTGGCGGAGTGCCAGTCGGTGTTTGCGGCGACCGAGCTGGCACATGATTTCGCGGTGTTCGAGGTTTAGTGCTGTAGCGCCGGATAGGTGAAGAACAGCAGATGCGTCATGTTGAACAGGAAATGGATGCCGGTGGCGACCCACAGGCGTCCGCTCCACTGCCACGCCAGGCCGTAAATCAATCCGGCGAGCGTGGCGAAGATCATCAGCAGCGGTCCGCCAGGGAAATGCGCCAGACCAAACAGCAGCGACGTCAACAGCAATGCCGCCACGGCACCAATGTGCTGGCGCAGACGCTGTTGCAGATAGCCACGAAAGAACGCTTCTTCTGCAAGTGACACGAAGAACAGGTTCGCCAGCATAAAACGGCCCAACCATTCCGGCCAGTGGGGTTCAACGGCCAGGCCACCCAACTGCACCGCGACATACAACAGCAGCGGAATCGCCGCCAGCAGCGCCAGCCACAAAATTTTAAGTCGCGGCGGCGCGGATTGGGTGCGGAACAGCTGCGGCAAGCAGATGAGCAGCACAAACGGAATCAGCGCTTTATCGAAGTTGTACGAGAAACTAAAGGGCAGGCTGAGCGGCCCGGCCTGCACATCTTCCACCTGGCGCGGATTTTTGAAGCCCGGGAAAAAGTGTACAAACAGGCCGATGGCAATGGCAACCAGCGCGGCTTCACTCACCCACTGAATCCAGCGCGCGTTATTTTCCACGCGAATCCAGGCGATGACGGCAATGGCGCCGAGCAGCAGCATCGCCGGCCAATCCAGCACATCCTGGAACAGCCCAAGAATGGTGGCGAGCGTGAGCAGCAGTACCGAAAAACGTTTGGCGGGCGATAGCATAGCAAGCGCGCCAGCCAGAATGATCCACATGATAATAGTCCTGATAGGCTGGCGACGCGGTAAGGCGAACTTACTCTGGCACGATCTGCGTGACGCTGAAGTGACCGGTTCCGGCGGGCACCAGCTTCTGATGCAGCCACGGCAGCAGCTCTTCCATCTGCGCTTTCAGCTTCCACGGCGGGTTAATCACGATCATGCCGGAAGCCGTCATGCCGCGCTGATCGCTGTCTGGACGCACCGCCAGTTCAATCTGCAGAATGTTGCGGATATTAGTGGCCTGCAGATCTTTAACCATGTGTTTGATCTGCTGACGCATCACCACTGGATACCACAGCGCAAACACGCCGGTGGCGAAACGCTTGTGACCTTCCTGAATGCCTTTCACCACATCCTGATAATCGCTTTTCAACTCATATGGCGGATCGATCAGAATCAGGCCGCGACGGCTCAGCGGCGGCAGCTTGGCTTTCAGCTGTTGGTAGCCATCACCACGCGCCACGCGCGCACGTGAATCTTTGCTGAACTCGGTGCGCAGCAGCGGGTAATCGCTGGAGTGCAGCTCGGTCAGCTCCATTTTGTCCTCTTCACGCAGCAGGAAGCGGGCAATCAACGGCGAACCAGGATAGTACTTTAAGGTGCCGTGCGGATTGAGATTACGCACCGCCGAAAGATACGGCTTGAGCAACTCCGGCACATCCGGCTGCTGCCAGATGCGGCCAATGCCTTCCAGATATTCACCGGTACGCTCGGCGTGCTCTCCGCTCAGCAGGTAACGTCCGGCACCGGCGTGGGTATCCAGATAGAGGAAAGGTTTTTCCTTCTCCATCAGGGCGGTGAGGATCAGGCTTTCAACGGTGTGTTTCAGCACGTCGGCATGGTTGCCGGCATGAAAACTGTGGCGATAACTCAGCATAAAAAAAGGGGGTCCGCGGTTGGATCAAAGGGAGTGAAAACATCGTGTGTGGCGCGATTATAGCCGCGCTGCATAAAAATTGCTGACGTTTTGGCTGCCGCTTAAGTTTTGCGCCCATGCGCCGCTATAGCCGGTTGCGATCAGACTTCTTGTCGGTAATTTGCTACGAAATGACGTGATACTCGAAATTTCATCACGGATTAAGTAAGTTAGTTTCCGATAACGAAGCGGTCATGAGCGAAATGCCAGGTGGTTCTGGCAGGAAACTTTCCGGTGAAGACCGTATAATTTTTTGCTTAAAGCATCTCAAACAACTCCTGGTGACAATAATGAAAAAAATGACTGGTGTCGCGGTGGCAAGCCTGTTGGTACTGACTGGCTGCGCGAAACAACAACCCGTTCATAGTTTAGTAACGCCGCCGACTGCGGACGAACAATCCGCCGCGCAAACCGCGCCAGAGCAGCAAGGTACGCCATTTGTGGCTTCAGCGCCGGCGCAACCCGCGACGGCTTCACTCAGTGACGACCGTTCCAGCAACATTCAGCAGTGCCGTAAAGAGCTCGACGCGATGCGTCTGTATAGCCAGGCGTCATTTGACAGCTATCAGGTCGAATTCCAGAAAATCGGTGCCCAGACCAATAAATACCTGCAAATTAAAGATTCCATTGGCGCGGATATTAACGACTTAGTGATGCCGCGTTATCAATTCCAGATTCGTGAATTGTGCTTCCGTATTAAGACACGTCTGTCACAGCTGATTATTCGTCAGGCCGGTTAAACATCTGTATTTAACCCCCTGAGCATTAAGCTGCCGTACGATAATTCCCGCTTTGCATGGGCTTCAGCACTATTAAACCAATAGCGCTGAAGCCTTTGTTGCTTTTTGGCCGTGACAGGAACATGTGATGAGACAACGTCATCGGCCGTGATGCTGGATTATTACCGTGTTTTTACTCTCCGCCTGAGTCTTAGCGCAGCCTTTTCTTCGTGGGTCCGGTCTCAGTGGCATTGATTTTCCTGTCATCAAGCCGCATGTTAGTAAAATGCGTCGCGCGAGCATTCGCGCCACTACTTCATCATGAAAGGACTGCGCTTATGACCAATCCGTTACTCACGCCTTTTTCGCTGCCCCCGTTTTCTGCTATCAAACCTGAACATGTGGTTCCTGCGGTTACCGAAGCGCTGAACGACTGTCGCGCAGCGGTGGAGCGCGTTGTGGCGCAAGGCGCGCCTTACACCTGGGAAAATCTGGTGCAGCCGCTGGCTGAAGTTGACGATCGCTTAGGTCGCCTGTTCTCGCCGGTCAGCCATCTGAACTCGGTGAAAAACAGCCCGGAACTGCGCGAAGCTTACGAGCAAACGCTGCCGCTGCTGTCCGAATACAGCACCTGGGTCGGCCAGAATGAAGGTTTGTATCAGGCCTATCGCAACCTGAAAGAGGGCGATAGCTACGCGGCGCTGGATACCGCGCAGAAGAAAGCGGTGGATAACAGCCTGCGTGATTTCGAGCTGTCCGGTATTGGCCTCGATAAAGAGAAGCAAAAGCGCTACGGCGAAATCGCGGCACGTCTTTCTGAACTGGGTTCGACCTACAGCAACAACGTGCTCGACGCCACCATGGGCTGGAGCAAGCTGGTGACCGATGAAGCGGAGCTGGCGGGTATGCCGGAAAGCGCGCTGGCCGCCGCCAAAGCGCAGGCCGAAGCCAAAGAGCAACAAGGCTGGCTGCTGACGCTGGATATCCCAAGCTATCTGCCGGTGATGACTTACTGCGACAACGCTGCGCTGCGTGAAGAGCTGTACCGCGCATATTCAACGCGTGCTTCCGAACAGGGCCCGAATGCCGGCAAATGGGACAACGGTCCGGTGATGGCGGAAGAGCTGGCGCTGCGTCATGAACTGGCTCAGCTGCTGGGCTTCGACTCTTACGCCGACAAATCGCTGGCAACCAAAATGGCGGAAAATCCGGCGCAGGTCATCGACTTCCTGACCGATCTGGCGAAACGTGCCCGTCCGCAGGGTGAAAAAGAGTTGGCTCAGCTGCGCGCCTTCGCCAAGAAAGAGTACGGCGTCGACGAGATGAATCCGTGGGATCTGACGTATTACGGCGAGAAACAGAAACAGCATCTTTACACCATCAGCGACGAGCAGCTGCGTCCGTACTTCCCGGAAGCGCGCGCGGTGAGTGGTCTGTTCGAGGTGGTTAAACGCATTTACGGCATCACCGCTAAAGAGCGTAAAGACGTCGATGTTTACCATTCAGACGTGCGCTTCTTCGACCTGTTCGACGAAAGCGGTGAACTGCGCGGCAGCTTCTACCTCGATCTCTACGCACGTGAACACAAGCGTGGCGGTGCGTGGATGGACGATTGCGTCGGCCAGATGCGTAAAGCCGACGGCAGTCTGCAGAAGCCGGTGGCCTATCTCACCTGCAACTTTAACCGTCCGCTGCAGGGCAAACCGGCGCTGTTCACGCACGATGAAGTGATCACGCTGTTCCATGAATTCGGTCACGGTCTGCATCACATGCTGACGCGCATCGAAACGCCGGGCGTGTCTGGCATCAGCGGTGTGCCGTGGGATGCCGTCGAGCTCCCGAGCCAGTTTATGGAAAACTGGTGCTGGGAGCCGGAAGCGCTGGCGTTTATCTCCGGCCACTACGAAACCGGTGAACCGCTGCCGAAGGAACTGCTGGATAAAATGCTGGCGGCGAAAAATTATCAGGCGGCGCTATTTATTCTGCGTCAGCTGGAGTTCGGCCTGTTCGATTTCCGTCTGCATACCGAGTTCGATCCCGCCCAAGGTGCGCGCATCCTCGAAACCCTGCGTGAAGTGAAGAAGCAGGTTGCCGTGGTGCCAAGCCCGGAATGGGGCCGTTTCCCGCACGCCTTCAGCCACGTCTTTGCTGGCGGATATGCGGCCGGTTACTACAGCTATCTGTGGGCCGACGTGCTGGCTGCCGATGCCTATTCGCGCTTCGAAGAAGAGGGCATTTTCAACCGTCAGACTGGTCAGTCGTTCCTCGACAACATCCTGACGCGTGGCGGTTCCGAAGAGCCCATGGAGCTGTTCAAACGCTTCCGTGGCCGTGAACCGCAGCTCGATGCGATGCTGGAACACTACGGAATTCAGGGATAAGCCGGCTTGTGAAAATTGGTTTAATCGATGAAACGGGCGCCGGAGACGGCGCCTTATTACATTTAGCCGAGCGCTGGGGTTTGCAGCAGGACGAACAGGCGACGATGGCGCTGGTGTTAACCGCTGAGCATCTCGAGCTGCGTAAACTGGATGAGCCGAAACTCGGCGGCATCTTCGTGGATTTCGTCTCTGGCGCGATGGCGCATCGGCGTAAGTTTGGCGGCGGTCGCGGCGAAGCGGTGGCGAAAGCGGTCGGCATCAAAAGCGGTTATCTGCCAGACGTGGTTGATGCAACGGCCGGTTTGGGGCGCGATGCGTTTGTGCTGGCGGCGCTGGGCTGTCGCGTGCGCATGCTGGAGCGCCATCCGGTGGTGGCGGCCTTGCTGGACGATGGCTTGCGTCGCGGTTATCAGGATGCGGAGATTGGCGGCTGGCTGCGCGATCGGCTGACGTTGCTGCACGCTGTTAGCCAGCAAGCGCTGAGCGATATCACGCCCGCGCCGGATGTGGTCTATCTCGATCCGATGTATCCGCATCGCCAGAAAAGCGCGATGGTGAAGAAAGAGATGCGGGTGTTTCAGTCGCTGGTCGGTGCGGATGATGATGCTGATGCGTTGCTGGAACCGGCGCGCCGTCTGGCGAAGAAGCGCATTGTGGTGAAGCGTCCGGATTACGCGCCGCCGTTAGCGGGCGTGGTGACGCAGGATGCGGTGGTGACCAAAAGCCATCGTTTTGATATTTATCCGCCGCTGGGGTAATAACGCAAACAATGCGCAATACATTGCGCCGCTACAAAAAATCAGGCCGGTAACCCGGCCTGATTTTTATTCTTCGTCTTCGTCGCGTAACGGCACAATCAACATGTCGATATGCACGGTGTTAATCAACTGGCGCGCCGATGACATCAGCTTGCTCCAGAAGTCCTGATGGTGACCACACACCACCAAATCCACATCATATTTCTTAATCGCATCCACCAGCACCTGGCCAAGATCGCCGCTGCCGCTCAGGGTTTCACTGATCGGATAACCGGCATTGATCGATAGCTCTTTCAGCGCGGTATGCGTCTCTTCAGAAATACGCTTCTGCATGTCGCCCAGATTGACATCAATCAGCCCGGTGTAGAGGTCTGAATAGTTCACATCAACGTGGATCAGCGAGATTTTTGCATCATAAGGACGGGCCAGCGAAACGGCTTTATCAACCAGCAACTGGCTTTCCGGGGAAAGGTCTACTGCAATCAGGATGTGTTTATAAGCCATGATAAAACTCCTTTCTCAAGATTCGGGGCAATCTTCCTGCTTTCACGGTCGGCGATTCCTTTGCGCGAGACGGCGATGAAGCGCCACCAACCAACTATTTCAGCCTTGCAGGCGGTTTTTGTTATGTCCTGAGTATAGCCAGAGTTGTTAACAAATGCTGCAAGCGCAAGTTCGCTTGTGAGGCAGATCAAGCGTTATCGGCTTTTTCACTCGCCCTGAACGAAAATCATCGCTGGAAAAAAATTCAACAGATCTCCTACACTGAAAATAAGTGCCACTGCCATATGCGTTGCGCACTCAGGTTCGCATAACAACAATGCAATCGACATCATTCAATGGCTGGTTTATTTCCCGTGCGGCGTCTACAGCAATTCCCCGCTGCGTTCGACGTCGTTGCGGCTCCAGCCGGGAGGGGAACATGATCAGCACTATCGCGCTTTTTTGGGCTCTGTGTGTGGTTTGTCTGGTGAATATGGCGCGCTATTTCTCTTCTTTGCGCTCACTTTTAGCCGTTTTGCGCGGTTGCGATCCGCTGTTATATCAATACGTGGATGGTGCGGGTTTCTTTACGTCGCACGGGCAGCCGAGTAAGCAGGTGCGGCTGGTGCGCTATATCTGGGAGAAGCGCTATCACGATCATCATGACGACGAGTTCATTCGCCGCTGTGAGCGCGTGCGCGGGCAGTTTGTGCTGACCAGCGGGCTCTGCTTTTTGGTGGTGGTGAGTTTGATTGCGATGGCGATCTGGCAATAAAAAGGGCGACATCGCGTCGCCCTCGAATATTTCTGCGCTTTGCTTAGATCAGTTTCAGTGCAATCCAGTAGAGCGAACCCGACAGCAAAATACACACCGGCAAGGTGAACACCCACGCCATAGCGATATTTTTGATGGTGCGACTCTGCAATCCACCGCCATCGACCAGCATGGTACCGGCCACCGACGACGACAGAATGTGCGTGGTAGAAACGGGCATACCGGTGTAACTGGCCACGCCAATCGATACCGCGGCCGTCACCTGCGCCGACATCCCTTGCGCATACGTCATGCCTTTCTTACCGATTTTCTCACCAATGGTGGTGGCAACACGACGCCAGCCAATCATGGTGCCGATGCCCAGCGCCAGCGCCACAGCCACAATAATCCAGATCGGTGCGTACTCAACGGTGCCCAGCAAATCGCTTTTCAGCTTGTTGAGGAAGCGCTTATCGTCCGCGCTGGTTTCCGGCAGCTTGGCCACTTTATCTACGGTATCGGAAACGCACAGCAGCAGGCGACGCATCTGGCTGCGTTGATCAACCGTCAGCTGATCGTAGCTCTGCAGATTGTTCAGCAGCAGCTGCGCACGATCGATAGCCTGCAGCGCACGGCTGCTGTCGCAATGGAACTCCTGCGGACCGCCAAGCGATTCATCTGGCGTTGGCACCACAGGCGGCGCCATCTGCACCATGTGCGTCAGTGATTCGTTGTGCTGCTGATAATACTGCTCCAGATGGTTTACGGCATCGCGCGTGCGGGTGATGTCATAACCCGACGCATTCAGGTTCACCACAAAACCAGCCGGCGCAACGCCGATCAGCACCAGCATAATCAGGCCAATGCCTTTCTGACCATCGTTAGCGCCGTGTGAGTAGCTCACGCCAATCGCGGAAACGATCAGGGCAATGCGCGTCCAGAACGGGGGCTTTTTCTTGCCATCAATCTTTTCACGGTCAGCAGGCGTCATGTGGATGCGTGAACGCTTGGTGGTTCCGCTCCAGTAGCGACGCAGGATAAAGATCAGACCGCCTGCAATCACCAGACCTACAATCGGCGAAAGAATCAGGGACATGAAGATATTGATGACTTTCGGCAGGTTGAGCGCGTCAACCACCGAGGTGCCGGTCATCAGGGCGTTGGTGAGACCAATACCGATGATGGCGCCAATCAATGTGTGAGAACTGGACGCCGGCAAACCCAAATACCAGGTGCCAAGGTTCCAGATAATCGCGGCCAGCAGCATGGAGAAGACCATGGCGAGTCCGTGAGCCGAACCGACATTCAACAGTAAATCGGTCGGAAGCATGTGAACGATGGCATACGCCACGCTCAATCCACCAAGCAAAACACCTAAGAAGTTGAAAACACCCGCCATGACAACCGCCAGTTGCGCCCGCATCGCACGGGTATAAATGACAGTCGCGACCGCGTTAGCAGTGTCGTGAAAACCGTTGATTGCTTCGTAAAACAATACAAACAGCAGAGCAAGAATCAGTAACAGGCTGGTACTGAGGTCGAGACCAGCAAACAGATGTAGCATAAACGTTACGCCATTTTGGGAGGACATGAACGCGGCGCATTATCTGCGACAACGTGCGCGATATGAAAGAAAAATATAGCTCTTTATTGTCTTAAAATTGTAATGCAGCGTATAGATTTAGCTGAAAACAGCTTAAAATTAGTAAGTTACATTATGACACATTTACGGCATTTTTTTGAAGCTGGCGCTAAAAGCCGCAAATCCCTACAATCAGCGCCTTTCGAGCAAGGCGGATAAAAGCAGTGGAAAAGTTTGACGTTATCATTATTGGTGCAGGCGCAGCCGGCATGTTCTGCGCTGCGCAGGCAGGGCAATTGGGTCGCCGCGTATTGCTGCTGGATAACGGCAAAAAAGCCGGTCGCAAGATTTTGATGTCGGGCGGCGGTCGCTGCAACTTCACCAACATGCACACCGAACCGGCGGCGTATCTGTCGCACAATCCGCATTTCTGCAAATCGGCGCTGGCGCGCTACAACCAGTGGGATTTCATCGATCTGGTCAATCGCCACGGCATTGCGTATCACGAGAAAACGCTCGGGCAATTATTCTGCGATGACTCCGCACAGCAGATTGTCGATCTGCTGTTGAAAGAGTGTGATGCCGGCCAGGTGACGCTGCGCCTGCGCAGTGAAGTGCTGAGCGTTGAGCGCGACGATAACGGTTATACCTTGCAGCTGAACGGCACATCGGTGCAGGCAGAAAAACTGGTGATCGCCAGCGGCGGGCTCTCGATGCCAGGCCTCGGCGCCACGCCGTTTGGCTATAAAGTGGCGGAACAGTTCGGCCTGAAAGTGTTCCCGACGCGTGCGGCATTGGTGCCGTTCACGCTGCATAAACCGCTGCTGGAACAGCTCAACACGCTGTCGGGCGTCGCGCTGCCCACCACCATCACCGCGCAGGACGGCACCTTATTTAAAGAAGCGATGCTGTTTACCCATCGCGGCTTATCGGGGCCCGCCGTGCTGCAAATCTCCAGCTACTGGCAGCCGGGTGAATTCGTCACCATTGATTTGTCACCTGCCACTTCGCTGGATGATTTCATTCATGTGCAGCGCGAAGCGCATCCCAATCTCAGCCTGAAAAACAGTCTGGCGAAAATTCTGCCAAAACGGTTGGTGGAAGTGCTGCAGGAGCTAAAGCAGATTCCTGACGTCACGCTGAAGCAGCTTAACAGCAAGCAGCAGGGCGAACTGGTCAGCACGCTGCATCAATGGCGCGTGCAGCCAAACGGCACCGAAGGCTATCGCACCGCAGAAGTGACGCTAGGCGGCGTCGATACCACCCAACTGTCGTCAAAAACCATGGAAGCGCGCGATGTGCCAGGTTTGTTCTTTATCGGCGAAGTGGTGGACGTTACCGGTTGGCTGGGCGGCTACAACTTCCAGTGGGCGTGGAGCTCGGCCTGGGCGTGCGCGCAGGCGCTTTAAAAGGTAATCTTTACACCCAGTTGTGTCTGCCAGTTGCTGGCACCTTCCTGACTTAGGCGATGTTGCCACTTAAGCTGGCTATTAAGCTGAACATTCTCAGTCAGTTGCCAGCCAACGTCGCCGCTATATTGCAGGTGCTTACCGCCTCGGCCAGTACGCAGATTATCTTTATCTACCGCAACATTGCCCGCATGGCCGCTGTACTGCACATAGCGTGTTTCAAGGCCAAATTTCAGGCTATCTGTTGGTCTGAAGTCATATTTCATACCGCCAGAGAACTGCAGCTGTTTTTGCTGTGAATAACCAATATGTAGATTGTCGTTGTCATGAATATCCTTGATGCGTGCCCATTGCATGGTGGCGCCCAGCACTGGGGTGAACGCATGTGAACCCTGCTGCCAGCGCCAGCCAACATCCATACCGATATTGGCGCTGCGGGCTTTTACCTGCGCCACCTTATCTTTTTCATCACTGCTTATATTGCCGCGATAGTGACCGACGCTAATCGGCAGAGCCAGTTGCAGGCCATGCTGTGGCTGCCAGCTCAACATGGCATTGATACCTTGAGTATCAACCTGCCCGTGGCTGTTGCCGCTGGACTGTGAGGGCTCCAGAGTGAAGTGACCTTTACTGATCGCCACACTCAGTGCCAGCTGTCGTTGCTCATCTTCCGTCAGTAATCCACGTAAGCCTACCAGCCAGCCGTAATAGCGGTTTTCACTCTGGTTGTGATTGGCTTCGCTGCGATAGCGCTCATCAACGCTAAAACCCGAAATGAACAGGTCATGGCGACCATCCCGACCTGCAAGTTGTGCATCATAGATAAAGCGTGCTTGCAGATTTTCATCCATACCAAAGAGTGCGGCAGGCAGAGCGGCATAAGCTGGGATTTGTGGCTTAGGTCCTGGCACGGAGGGCGGCGGCGGGGGAGGTGGATTGCCATCGAGCACGGGGTCGATCAGATCCGGATCGGGTGGAAGCGGAGCAATCATCGAGCTCTGCAGCCGGTAAAACCAAAATAAATGGGGCCTGCTACCGGCAAGCTTTCCCTGAATATGCGGGCGATTAGCCGCCGGATTGAAATCATCATACCAGCTGTTTCGTGCGAAAAATTTCCCCACCATTTTTAAGCTGTCAGCGGCTGCATGTTTAACGTTATGCAACAGCGAATCGGAGTGGGGATGCTCGGATAAAGGCGCTAAAACCGCTTCGGTTGATGAGTGAGAAAGGGGGGTTACAGGAAGCGGTGGAATGTCTGAAGAAAAGGGTTTTATCTCTTTAGCATATAACGGCTCGAAGCTACAAAGTGCACCGATAGCCAGCGTCAGCTGAGTCAGGTTCATCGTATCTGGTCGATTTATGGCGAAAGGGTTTGCAACTTATAGTGACCTGTTAGTCGAGCTATTTAAGACCTGTCTTGTTTTGACGGGCAAAATGAATCGCTCGGCAGCTGATCACAGTTAACTGGTTACGTTATGGATGCGGCCGGCAAAATATGTGCGGCCAGCCGAATGCTGTTACTATCGCGCGTTTCCTTTTTCCAGCGGATAAACCATTCATGTTAAAACTCAAATTTATTGTGCCGTTGCTGATCGTCATCAGTGCCGCGGTTTGGTGGCTGATGCCGCATTACAGCGATGAGGACAAAGGCTATTACATCGCCATGTTCTGTTCGCTGACTCACGACGGACGCGGCAATACCGCGCAGGATATGCAGCAGATTATTGAAGGCAGTAATGCAGATTACGCATTGCAGAAGATTCATTTCCAACAGGGTTTGGCTGATCATCTGCAAGCGGTGTGGCAGGATTTGTCGCCCGAACAGCAGCAACAAGCGCGGCAGGAAAGACTCTCCTGCCGCCGTTTGATGTCTGAGAAATTGCTACCGGGCCAGCCGGTTCAGTAATTATTGAACGGGCAGCGCAGGGATTAAAAGCTGCGCCGCCGTTTTAAGAAGCCGCTCAACACCTTCCCGCTCCCATATCGCAAAACGTTTCGCAGCAGAATCTGACGCCAATTTTGCGAGACGCCCCGCATCCGCTTGGACGTTACTTGTTGTACTAATTGATATTTTTCGCAGCGCCGCGCAAAATACACACAGTCACATGGTGCAGCAATCGCTCGCTGAGCATGATGTTGGCACGCGCCTCACATCAACTCAGGAGCTTCACGGATGACACTCGCGATGATGAACACACACAAAGCCTTTAAAGCACTGCAGTTGGCCGGCGTCAGCGACCAACAGGCCGAAGCCATGGTCGAGATCTTTACTGAGATGCAGCAGGATAATGCGTTATCTCGTGCTGATTTAATGAAGGCCGGTGAAGGAATTACAGGGAGCATTAAAGAACTGGATGTTCGACTTACCGGCGATATCAGAGAGCTGGATATTCGGCTTACTGGTGCGATTAAAGAACTGGATAAGCGGCTGAGTGGTGCGATTAAAGAGCTGGATGACCGGCTTAGTGCTGCTATTCGAGAACTGGAGGTTCGGCTTACTAATCTGGATGTTCGACTGAGTAGTGAGATTAAAGCAGTCGATGTTCGCCTGACCAGAGTCGAAGCTCGCCTTGATCGCATAGAAAAAGACATTGAAGTTATCAAAGCCGATGTCTCTGCTTTAAAAACCGATATGCGCTGGATCAAACGTTTGCTAATGGTGATGACCACCACGATGGTCATTGCAGCGATCAAATACATTTTCTCTTAGATCTTGTGCTCCTGCGGCAGGAGTACAGTCGGCTGTACTCTCAGCGCGGCGCGATTCACATTCCCGCACACGCGCTGCCAGCAAACGCGCTCAGCGCCGCGTAATTTGAAGCGGCGCACACTTATCACGAAGTAAAACTACAACACTGCGCTCCAGATCATCAGACTGGAGTCCAGCATGTTGGAAATTACGCCTGTCCCCGCGCTGACGCGCGCCATTGCGATTCTCGACTTTATTGCCCAGCACGGACCGTGCAGTGCCGCCGAGATCATCGAAACGCTGGCGCTTCCCAAAAGCAGCGCCTATCTGCTATTCGCTGAACTGAAAAAACAGCGTCTGATCACTATCGATCGCAACAACAACTATTGCCTGTGGACGCGGCTGGTGGAGTTTGCCGGTCACGCACTGCAGCGCATGGATATCCGCGATATTGCGCGTCCACCTCTGACACGTTTAATGCAGCAGACCAATCTGCTGTGCCACCTCGGCATCCTCGAGGGTGGTCACGCCTGTTACATCCTCAAACTCGAATCCGCCGCCACCATCAGCGTGCGCTCACACGAAGGCAAAAGCCTGTCGCTGTATCGCTCGGGCATTGGCAAATGTCTGCTTGCCTGGCAGCAACCTGAAGAGCAGGAACGCATCATCAGCGGCCTGCGTTTTGTGGCGGTGACGCCAACCTCGCTGCGTAATGCCGACGCGCTGCGTACCGAGCTGGCACGCATTCGCCGTCAGGGCTGGAGCTTTGATAACGGTGAAGATTATCCCGATGTGCGCTGCGTCGCCGCGCCGATTTTCAATGCCCGCCAGCAGCTCGTCGCCGCCATTTCGCTGGTGGGCACCCGACTCGACATTGACGACGACAAACGCGATTACCTTGCTGGCCAGGCGATTGCCTGCGCCCGCGATATTTCCCGTCTGCTGGGCTGGCGTAGCCCGGCGGAAAAACACGCCTCGTAACCAGGAGAAGAGCATGTCCCTACCTAAAATTAAAACTGTCCGCGCCTACTTTGCCGGTGGCGCTACCGCGGATAAAGCAGCGGCTGGCGGCGATTATCACGATCAAGGTGCCAATCACTGGATTGACGACCACGTCGCCACGCCCATGAGCAAATACAAGCAGTATGAGCAGTCGCGTCAATCCTTTGGCATCAACGTGTTAGGCACGCTAATTGTCGAAGTCGAAGCCGATAACGGTCAAACCGGTTTTGCCATTACCACCGGCGGCGAAATGGGCTGCTTCATCGTGGAAAAGCATCTCAACCGCTTCCTTGAAGGACGCTGCGTCAGCGATATCAAACTGATTCACGACCAGATGATGAACGCCACCCTGTATTACGCCGGATCGGGCGGCCTGGTGATGAACACCATTTCATGTGTCGATTTGGCGCTATGGGATCTGTTCGGCAAAGTCACCGATCTGCCGGTGTACAAACTGCTGGGCGGCGCGGTACGCGATGAACTGCAGTTCTACGCCACCGGTGCGCGTCCGGACCTGGCGCAGCAGATGGGCTTTATCGGCGGCAAAATGGCGGTGCAGTGGGGACCGCACGATGGCGATGAAGGCATCCGTAAAGAGGTGGCGCGCATCGCTCACTATCGCGAAAGTTGCGGCCCGGATTTCTGGCTGATGCTTGATTGCTGGATGAGCCAGGACGTCAATTTCGCCACCAGGCTGGCCCACGCCTGCGCACCTTATAACGTCAAGTGGCTGGAAGAGTGTTTGCCGCCGCAACAGTTCGAAGGATACGCCCAGCTGAAACAGCAAGCGCCGCAGGGCATGTTGATCACCAGCGGCGAACATCACGGCACGCTGCAATCTTTCCGCACGCTGGCTGAAACCGGCATCGATATTTTGCAGCCTGATGTCGGTTGGTGCGGCGGCCTGACCACGCTGGTGGAAGTGGCGGCGCTGGCGAAATCACGCGGCCAGCTGGTGGTGCCGCACGGCTCCTCGGTTTACTCGCATCACGCGGTGATCACCTTCACCAACAGCCCATTCAGTGAATTCCTGATGACCAGCCCGGATTGCAGCACGCTGCGCCCGCAGTTTGATCCGCTGCTGATCAACGAACCGGTACCGGTTAACGGTCGCATGCACAAATCGGTGCTGGATAAACCGGGCTTCGGCGTGGAGCTGAATCGCGATGGACTGAAGCGTCCTTATCAACACTAATCGCAGCGGCTGCGGCGACGCGTCGCAGCCCTGCGTGAGGGTTTACCATGAATAATCTGGTGTTAAGCGCGGTTAAAAAGAATCGCGCACGTCTTATTCCTTTCATGTTGATGCTCTACGTGCTGGCGTTTCTCGATCGCGCCAACATTGGTTTCGCCAAAGAGGCATATCAACTTGATACCGGCCTGAGTAATGAAGCTTACGCGTTAGGTGCTGGAATCTTCTTTGTGGTGTACGCGCTGCTTGGCGTGCCGGCCAATTTGCTGATGCGACGCTTTGGCGCGCGCAGCTGGATTGGCGGCACCACGCTGCTGTGGGGATTGCTTTCGGCGGCGATGGCATTTGCTGATACCGAAGCCAAATTCCTGCTGGTGCGTACCTTGCTCGGCGCCGCTGAGGCGGGTTTCTTCCCGGGCATGATTTATCTGACCTCGCTGTGGTTCCCGCAACAGCAGCGCGCTAGCGTCATGGGACTGTTCTACATGGGCGCGCCGCTGGCGTTGACGCTGGGTTCACCGCTCTCTGGCGCACTGCTGGAAATGCACGGCGTGCTAGGCCATCCCGGCTGGTTCTGGATGTTTATCATTGAAGGATTACTGGCGGTGGCAGCCGGCGTTTTCACTTTCAGCTATATCGACGACACACCGGCGAAAGCGCGTTTTCTCAGCGCCGAGGAGAAGCGGGCGCTGCAACGTCAGCTGGAGAGCGAAGAGCAGCAGAAGCCGACTTCACATCTGCGTGATGCGCTGCGCAATGGTCGCGTCTGGCAGCTCGCCATTATCTATATGACCATTCAGATAGCGGTTTATGGCCTGATTTTCTTCCTGCCTTCTCAGGTCGCAGCGTTGTTGGGCACCAAAGTCGGTTTCCTCGCCTCGCTGGTGGCGGCCATTCCGTGGGTGGCCGCGCTGTTTGGCACCTGGCTGATTCCGCGCTATTCCGACCGCAGCGGCGAGCGTCGCCGGGTCGCGGCGTTCACCTTGCTGGCTGCTGCCGTCGGGATTGGTTTGTCCGGATTGGTTTCGCCGCTGTTGGCCATCATTGCGCTTAGCGTCGCAGCGGTGGGTTTTATTGCCGTGCAGCCGGTGTTCTGGACCATGCCGACGCAGCTGCTTTCTGGCACTGCGCTGGCGGCGGGCATCGGCTTCGTCAATTTGTTTGGTGCTGTAGGTGGCTTCCTCGCACCGCTGATTCGCGTAAATGCCGAAATGCACTTTAACAGCAGCGCTGCCGGATTGCTGGCGCTGGCGCTAATTGCCGCCATCGGTTCACTCATTATCCTCAGCCTGAAAGTGGAGCGTCAGTTGCCACACTCTCAGCAGCCAAGTCATTAAGTAAGGAGCAGCTATGCAGGATCCGTTAAATAATCCCTTCAAAGCCGGATTGGCGAAAGGCGAAACGCAGATTGGTTTGTGGCTGAGCAGCACATCGTCGTATCTGGCCGAAATTGCTGCCACCAGCGGCTACGACTGGTTATTGATAGATGGCGAACACGCCCCGAATACCGTACAGGATCTCTATCATCAATTGCAGGCCGTTGCGCCTTATCGCAGCCAGCCGGTGATACGGCCAATCGAATTCCAGACCGCACTGATTAAGCAGGTGCTGGATATCGGTGCGCGCACCTTGCTGGTGCCGATGATCGATACCGCTGAGCAGGCACAGGCGCTGGTGAAGGCGACGCGCTATCCGCCTTATGGCACGCGCGGCGTCGGCGCAGGCGTGGCGCGGGCGGCACGTTGGGGGCGCGTGGAAAATTATATGGCGCGCGCCAATGAAGAGTTATGCCTGCTGATTCAGGCCGAAAGCAAAACGGCGATTGATAATCTCGATGCGTTGCTGGAGGTTGAGGGCGTTGACGGAATCTTTATTGGTCCGGCTGATTTGTCAGCCTCATTGGGCTATCCCGATAATGCCGGGCATCCTGAAGTGCAGAAAGTGATTGAGCAGAGTATCAAACGCATCCGCAGCGCAGGAAAAGCGGCCGGTTTTCTGGCGGTTAATCTGGAGATGGCGGAACGCGCTATTCATTGGGGAGCTAATTTCGTTGCCGTCGGTGTGGATACCATGCTGTATACCGATGCGCTGGATAATCGGCTCGCGCATTTTAAAAAGAGCGTAAATGCGCTGAATAAATCGAGTTACTAATTGAGAAACGGATGGTATGCCATCCGTTTCTATTCAATTAAAGCGTTCATGAATTGGAATGAAGAAGTCTGTTGGCGTCAAATGGCGCCAAAAAAGAGTCAATTATTTATCAACGCATCGCACAACCAATTCGCGGCATATATTTATCGTTACGTACCGCGGGCGTGATAATTGCTTTATTGCGTTCCGTGGCGTCAAATTCCGCCTGACGGCAAAGCACACAGGGATCGCTACTTTCACGCATTGCAAGTTTGGCTTCCTCATCCAGCTGGCGCTTACGGCAATAAAGAGGCGTGCAGCCCAGCACATGTTTAAATGAGCGCGTGAAAGATTGTTGGCTTTCAAAATGATATTTCACTGCCAGGCTAATAATTGGCACATTGCTGTCTTTTAAGTCATTAATGCAATGAGCCAGTTTCTTTTTTCGGATGTAGCGTGCCAGCGTCTCATTGTGATAACGGGCGAAGAGTTTCTGTAAATACCATTTCGAATAGCCAGACTTCAGTGCAATATCATCAATCGTTAAACGTTGATCCAGGTTAGCCATAATCCATTCGGTTACCGAATCAATTACCCCTTCATTATATTTTTGCTGTGTCATCATAGTCCTCCATTAACAGTGGCAGAGTGTAATTTAATTAATCTTTCCAATCTGCAATTAATGTAAAGTTTTCTGGTTATTTGGCTGTTTTAATATTTGTCATCAAGACCGGTCTTGGTTTTCGTGAATTTACAGGTTTTCTTGTTGTGATGATGTTGAGTATTTATCGTAATAACGGGCGTTATTATTAACTCAAATTTTTCATCGCTTCGCGGCGCTTAATAGTAAAAGGTGTGCTTTCTGGCGGCACACCTCATCAATACTTAACGCGGATTAACGTGCCACACTGAAGGTTTTCACTGTTGAGGAATCACCTAATGGGTTTTCGTTTCAAGCCAAAACAGTCACTTGCCGTGATTCTGGCATCAGTGGCGTTAGGCGCTGTTGCTCCGGCGCTCGCCGGCAATGTGTATGGTGAACAGCTCGAAGGCTTTAACTATCCCTATCCGCTGCAGCACTTTAACTTCTCCTCGCAGCAGCAAGCGCTGAGTATGGGTTATATGGATGTCAAACCTACGCAGCAGGCCAACGGTGAAACCGTGGTGCTGATGCACGGCAAGAACTTCTGTGGCGCAACCTGGGATGACACCATCAAAGCGCTGAGCCAGAAAGGGTATCGCGTCATCGCGCCAGATCAGATTGGCTTCTGCAGCTCAACTAAACCAGCTAACTATCAATACACCTTCCAGCAACTGGCACAGAACACCCATCAACTGTTGCAGCAACTGGGTATCGACAACGCCATTATGGTTGGGCACTCGACCGGCGGCATGCTGGCGACGCGCTATGCGCTGATGTATCCCAGACAAACGCAGAAGCTGGTGCTGGTCAATCCCATCGGCTTAGAAGACTGGAAAGCCAAAGGCGCGCCGTGGCGCTCGGTGGATCAGTGGTATCAGCGTGAACTCAAGCTGGATGCGGCGGGCATCAAGAAGTACGAACAGCAGACATATTACAGCGGCCAGTGGAAGCCGGAGTATGACAAATGGGTCAATATGCTGGCTGGGCTAAACAGCGGGCCAGGCCACAAGAAAGTGGCGTGGAACTCGGCGCTCATCTACGACATGATTTTCACTCAGCCGGTGTATTACGAGTTTAAAGATCTGCGCGTGCCGACCACGTTGATGATTGGCACCGCAGATACCACGGCGATTGGCAGTGATATCGCGCCGCCGGAAGTGAAAGCAAAACTCGGGCATTACAATGTATTGGGCAAGCAGGTGGCGCAACTGATTCCCGGCGCACGCTTAATCGAATTCCCGGGCATGGGGCACGCGCCGCAGATGGAAGAACCGCAGACGTTTAATCAGGCATTGATCACGGATTTAGTGGGTCATTAATTGCAGGGTCGCCATTCACGGCGACCAACATCAACTCAGCTTCTTTTTCCCGTTCTTAGCGGCGTACATCCGTTCGTCGCTACCTTCCAGCAGCTGTTCCAGCGACTGCGGATGATCGGGATCGAACTCAACAATGCCCGATGAGAAGTGCAGAGCGTAGCGGCGCTCGAGGTTCTGGGTTTGCTGTTGCAGGAAACCATCAAAGCGCGCCAACACACCTTCGGCATCGGCTTGCTGCAAGCCATTAAACAGCACCACAAATTCGTCGCCGCCCAAACGGGCAAAGATATCCGCATGGCGAAAACTCACCTTCATGGCGTTGGCAAAGTCCATTAATGCGCGGTCGCCTTCGCGATGACCGAGCGTATCGTTAATGGCTTTAAAGCGATCGAGATCGAGGAAAGTCAGGCTGGCCGGTAACTGCTTCAGCTGGCACTCATTCAGCGCCAACTGGCCGAGCGTCATAAAGCCACGGCGATTGGTGATTTGCGTCAGTTCATCGGATGTTGCGGTCTGGAACGCCACCAGCTCCGCTTCCGCCATTGCGGCTAAATCACGCAATGTATGGATATCATCCGCATCGAACTGGCGCGCATGATGATCGATAATGCACAAGGTGCCGACTTTCGCACCAGCCGGCGTGCGCAATGGGCAACCGGCGTAGAAACGCACCGGATTTTCGGCATTTTTAACCAGTGGATTATCGAAGAAGCGCTCGTCATCAAGCGCGTTTTCTACCACCATCACATCATCCTGCAGCACGGCGTGGCCACAGAAAGAGGTATTGCGCGGTGCGGTGGTATCGCTTGAACCCGCAGTGGATTTGAACCACTGATGGTCCTCTTCCAGCAGGCTGACCAGCGCAACGGGTACACCAAACAAACGACGGGCAAGGCGGGTTAAACGGTCGAAACGCTCTTCGGCAGGCGTGTGCAGAATGTTGAGCGCACGTAACTGGGCCAGACGATATGACTCGTCTGCAGGCAGTGCAGGTGCTTTCATCGCGTTACTCTTATTAATTATGGAATTACAGAAACACTGGTGTTTAAGCCACAAAGGCTGAAAGCGCCTGGCAACGGTATGCGATGTCCGATGCCAGGCGTAACGATAATCAGAGCACTTTTTGCTCAGCGAGATCAAGGGCAAAATAGCTGAAAATGAGATCCGCGCCGGCACGTTTAATCGCGCCAAGGCTCTCCAGAACCACATTACGTTCGTCGATGGCACCCGCCTGCGCGGCGAATTTGATCATCGCGTACTCACCGCTCACCTGGTACGCAGCGAGCGGCAGCGTGGTGCGTTCGCGGATATCGCGCAGGATATCGAGGTAAGCGCCAGCTGGTTTTACCATCAGAGAATCTGCACCTTCCGCTTCATCAAGCAGCGACTCGCGCAGCGCTTCACGGCGGTTCATCGGATTCATCTGGTAAGTCTTACGATCGCCTTTCAGCGCGGTGCCTGCGGCTTCACGGAACGGGCCGTAGAAGGAGGACGCGAACTTCGTCGAATAAGACATGATGGCGGTATCGGTGAAGCCGGCGGCGTCGAGCGCCTGGCGAATGGCTTTCACCTGGCCATCCATCGCGGCAGAAGGAGCGATAAAGTCTGCGCCGGCTTGTGCCGCAACCACGGCTTGCTTGCCGAGGTTAATCAGCGTTTGGTCGTTATCGACGCCGTGATCGCACAGCACGCCGCAATGGCCGTGGCTGGTGTATTCGCAGAAGCAGGTATCAGACATCACGATCATTTCTGGCACGGTGTCTTTGCAGATACGTGACATACGCGCCACTAAACCGTTTTCATTCCAGGCATCGCTGCCGGTGGCGTCGGTGTGGTGGGAAATACCGAAGGTCATCACTGAACGAATGCCCGCTTTGGCAATACGTTCAATCTCATAAGCTAAACGTTTCTCGGGGATACGCACCACGCCCGGCATGGCGTTAATGGGCACATACTCGTCCACGCCTTCTTCAACGAAAATGGGCAGTGCCAAATCGTTGATGCTGAGGTGAGATTCCTGGAACATTTCGCGCATTGACGCGCTTTTGCGCAGCCTTCTTGGGCGCTGGATCAGATTAAATTCAGACATGCTTTACAACTTATGCAGGTTAAAAAAGTGGCAATAGTTTACCCCTTTTCGCGGCTGTGCATGAAGGATTGTGTGCGGAAACGAAAACTCCCGCCGGGTGGCGGGAGTAGGGAAGATTACTCGTTGATGTCCGGATGCTGCTGCACCAGGTTTTTACGTTTCGCCTCAAGCTTGGCGATCTCGTCATCAATATCTTCGATTTTCTGCTCGATGTTGTCGTGATGCTCCTGCAGGATCTCACGTGCTTCATCCATGTCCGACGCGGCTGGCGTAGCACCGCGTAGCGGCTTGTTGGCGGTCTCTTTCATGAAGATACCGGTAATCAAACCAATCACCGCGACAACCATCAGGTAGTATGCCGGCATATACAGATTGTTGGTGGCTTCCACTAAATAAGCGGCGAATGTCGGTGTTAGACCGGCAATCAGCACCGAAATATTGAAGGCACTTGCTAATGCGCTGTAGCGAATGTGGGTTGGGAACATCGCAGGTAGCGAGGATGCCATTACACCGGTAAAGGCGTTTAAGATCACAGCCATCAGCAACAGACCGGCAAAAATCAGACCCAGCACGCCACTGTTAATCAGCATAAAGGCCGGAATCGCGAAGGCAAACAGGGCGATACTGCCGATGATGACAAATGGACGACGTCCAAAGCGGTCACTCAGCATGCCCATTACTGGCTGCACAAACAACATACCCATCATAATGGCGATGATGATCAATACGCCGTGATCTTCCGAGTAGTGCAGGTTATGTGACAGGTAACTCGGCATGTAGGTCAACAGCATGTAGTAGGTCACGTTGGTGGCAATCACCAGACCGATACAGGCCAACAGGCTTTTCCAGTGTTTGGTCGCGATCTCTTTAAACGACACTTTCGGGCCGTCGCGCAGACCTTCACGGTCGCCTTGTTCCAGCTTGTCAACGTGCTGCTGGAACGCCGGCGTTTCTTCCAGGGCATGACGCAGATACAAACCGATAATGCCGAGCGGCAGCGCAATAAAGAACGGAATACGCCAGCCCCACTCGAGGAATTTCTCTTCACCGATAATGGTGGAGATCAGCACCACGACGCCCGCACCGAGCACAAAACCGGCGATGGAGCCGAAATCAAGCCAGCTGCCCATAAAGCCGCGCTTGCGGTCAGGCGAGTACTCGGCAACGAAGATCGATGCACCGGTATATTCACCGCCGACCGAGAAGCCCTGCGCCATTTTTGCCAACAGCAGCAGAATCGGTGCCCAAATACCAATTGAGGCATAGGACGGTATCAAGCCGATACAGAAGGTACTGATCGACATGATAACGATGGTAATAGAAAGGATTTTCTGGCGACCATATTTATCGCCCAACATGCCGAAGAACAAACCACCGAGTGGACGAATCAGGAACGGAACTGAGAACGTACCCAGTGCAGCAATCATCTGTACACTTGGAGAAGCATCCGGGAAGAACACCTTACCCAGCGCGTAAGCCACAAAGCCATAAACACCAAAATCAAACCATTCCATCGCGTTGCCCAGCGAAGCCGCGGTAATGGCTTTACGTAAACGGGAGTCATCGATAATGGTGACATCATCAATCCCGATAGGTTTTACACGCTTCCTACGTAGTTTCATGCAGATACCCTGTATTGGAATTCGAAAAATCCTCAACGCTGCGGACTCAAACAATGCCAACAGTCCGCGGCGTTGAGAAAATTAAAGCATAGCGGGGAAATAACGCTTTTTCCCTGCCCTGCCGGGCAATTATTAGGAAAGTAATGATTGCCAACCGCGACAGAGTATACCGATTTTGTGTGATATTTGTCATGTTCTCACCATTAACTGGCTATTTTTTAGCTAATGCTGTGGCCTGTTAGCGCTTAAAACGCGTCGAAAAAAGGCCGCAATTTCACGCAGCGATTTGCAGTAAGCGTGCGCCATCTCGCGAAACTACATATACTTGCGTGAGTTGCTTTTTTGGAAATCAGGTTTCATATGGCGCGCTTTGTTTTATTTGCCAAAAGTCTCTGTTTTGATGCCGACCAACAGGTGTTTTATCCACTCAATTCTCCCGCTCAACGCGTGGCATTAAGTCCGCTGCAAAGCGCGGTATTACGTCGCGTGCTCAATGCCCAAGGCAAGCTGGTGCGTAATCAGGCATTGCATGTGCTGTTTCAGCGCGAACCTTCTGAGATCCCCTTTGCCGATCGCTTAACGTTGACCATTGCTGAGATCAATCGTCTGGCGCAGCAGGCGCACGCGCCAGGTGCATTGGTACATCAGGTGCCGCTGATTGGCTGCGTGCTGGCCGAGCAGGTCGATGTCGAATCCTTCAATGAGGTCGCTACGCCTGCTGCTGAAGCTGAAAAGCCGGTCACGGTGCAGCCCGAACCTGCTGTGAAAGCGGTCGCCGTGAAGAAAAAATCCTGGCTGTGGCGTGGCGTGCTGGCGGGATTATTACTGCTAAATGTGGCGCTGGCACTAATTATCCGTCAGGAGTTTGCGCCAACCGAACATGATGGCATGCAATTTAAATTTTATGGCCAGGAAGCGCAGACGCAGGTCTTTATCAATGAAAGACTTTCTGCCGATTCTTTTGTCGTTCAGGATGCTATGCGCCGATTCCGCGAGTTAAAACCGCGCCTGCCGGATGGCTCAGTCCCGCCGTTGCTGTACATCAACCGTTCACGCATTCGTGCCTTCAGCAGTGCTTTCCTTTGCCTCCAACCCATCGAGCAAAAGAATAATGGATGTATTTCATGGTTGATATCTAATCAGGAGCTACCTGATGCGTAAGTCATTACTCACATTGGTTGTTATTATTGCGTTCATTCTTCCCTGGGCGTGGGTTCTGTTGGTCCGCCCAACCGTTGTGGTACCCGAATGGTGTGATGTTCCCTATCGCATTGATAATGAAGGGAAGCCAACGGGTACGCTGGATGCGACGGTACGCACACGTTTTAAAGCGGATGGTAGCGGCGCATCAACGCTAATCGGCACGGTGACATTGCCGGATCGTCAATATCGTTTAAATCGCGTTTCTGTCAGTAGCTGGCATCGTCAGGGCGATTTTATGCTGGTGAATACCCGTAAAGTGCAGGCGATGGCCGATGATACGGTGCCCGAGCCACTCGCTGCGCAGATACTTTTCACCTCGGCGCGAGAATCCCACAGTGATTATTATCAGATGTATCAACTCCCCAATGGCGATCAAATAATCAATTATTCTGGTATGCCGCGGCTTTATTGCCATACCTAATTGATGCGCAAATAAATAAGAAAAATTTACTATTAAGCGAGGCGGCAACCTCTGCTTGCCAGCTCCAAAACATTGGGTAATACTCTGCCGCCGTGCTTTGGTGGAGTGTTCATGTCGAGGATAAACGCCCAGTCTTTTAAGAATCCCTGGCTGTCGATGAGCGACAGTGTAGAAAGCAATCTTATCAATCTTGTGCCTGCGGCACAGCGTACGACTGCCGTTTCCATTAGCTCGGTGGCGTGGATTAACTGTGGCGAACGAACCGATGCGCAGCTGGCATTATTGGCGCAACAACCCGATGAACTGCTGCAGCGCCTGAAAAGCTGGCGTCAGGCCGGATTACTCTCCCGCCAGGCGACCGAGAGCTTGCGTCAGCTGCAACGGTTGACGCAAACCAGCATCGCATGTAACCAACCCATCACGCAGCTTGATGAATATCAGCAGTTCGTGGGGCAGTTAACGCCGACGCTGGAGCGCATTAATCAACGTCTCAATGCCCAGCGCGATGTGCCGAATGGCGCGCTGGCGGAAGACAGCCTTGAAGTGGCGCTGCGCATTGCGGAAAAACGGCGCGCAGGCCGTTCAGAGCAGCGAGCGCAGCGGCGCACCCGTTAACCATCCCTGAATATCTTCCACCGCCTGCGTGAAGTAGGTGCGATAATTGCTGTCGGCGACATAGCCGAGATGCGGCGTCGCCAGCACGTTCGGCAGCTGACGCAGCGGATGATTGGCGGGCAGCGGTTCCTGTTCAAACACATCTAATCCCGCACCGGCTAACTGACCCGATTGCAGCGCGGCGATCATCGCCTGTTGATCGACAATGCCGGCGCGCGATGTGTTAATCAGCAGCGCGCCGGGTTTCATCTGCGCCAGCGCCGCTGCATCAATTAAATGGCGTGAGCGCTCGCTCAATACCAGATGAATGGACACCACATCGCTGCTACTGAGCAGCGCCGCCAGCGATGGCGAACGTTCTGCGCCACACTCGGCGGCACGTTCGGCGGTTAAATTCTGGCTCCACGCACACACGCGCATCCCAAACGCCTGCGCCACTTTTGCCATCTCGCCGCCGATTTTACCCAATCCAATTAATCCCAGCGTTTTGCCCTGCAGGCCCATGCCAACGGTGTGCTGCCACGCGCCGTTGCTGCGCAGCGCCTGATTCTCCGGCACGATATGGCGCGCCAATCCCAGCAACAATCCCCACGTCAGTTCCAGCGGTGCCGCGCTGCTGCTGGCGGTACCGCACACCGCGATATAGCGTTCCGCGCAGGCATGTAAATCGATGGAGGCATTACGCATGCCGGAAGTGACTACCATTTTCAGATTGGGCAAGCGGCCAATCAGCTTGGCGCTGAGCGGCGTGCGTTCGCGCATAACCACCAAAATATCGGCGTGCGCGATGCGCTTAACCAATTCATCCTGGTCGGCGAAATGTTCAGTCAGGGAAGTGGTGTGCACCAGCGGGGCGAGAGACGCCCAATCGGCAAGCGACTGGGCGACGTTCTGGTAGTCATCAAGAATGATGCAGTTCAGGCTCATAATGTTCCTCAACGAGAAGTGGCTTGTGCCCTTGCTCGCTGAGCCAGGCACGCAGCCGGTCATTATCCAGCGGACGGGCATAATAGTAGCCCTGAATAAATATCACACCACGCTGCCGCAGGTACTCAAATTGTGTTGCGGTCTCGACGCCTTCGCCCAGCACATCCAGTTCCAGCTTGTGGCACAGATTAATAATCGCATCCAGCACCGGCGTTTCCACGTCGAGGCCTTCAATGGCATTGATAAAGCCGCGATCGATTTTCAGGTAGTCCAGCGGGAAGGTGAGCAGGTAGGTCAGTGAACAGTGGCCGGTACCGAAATCATCAATCGCCACCTTCATGCCCTGCGCGCGCAAATGACGCAGCTTACACGCCACCTTTTCACCCTCTTCAATCAGGCTGCGTTCAGTCAGCTCCAGCGTGATGCACAGCTGTTTGTCTTTGATGCGCTCAGCAAACAATTCAATATCGGCCACGAAATCGTCATGCTGCAGATGCTCCGCCGCCAGATTTAGCCCGAGGTGAAATCCGGGCTCGACCTGCCAGCTCTGAATATCTTCGGCCATCAACTCCAGCAGATGCTGCGTCAACGGCACAATCATCCCTTCGGCTTCAGCTGCGCTGATAAAGATATCCGGACGAATCATCACGCCATTGGGCCGTTGCCAGCGCAGTAAGGCTTCAACACCGGCGCAGGCGTGCAAGGTATTGCTGTATACCGGCTGATAATGCACTGAGAACTGGCGGGCGCGGATAGCGCGACCAATTTCATCGTGCCAGGAAATACGACGACGCAGCCAATTGGCGGTGAGGATCATCAGCAAAATCGAGAAAATCGCCGCCATCGGCAGGAAGATGAACAGCGCCTGACGCCAGGCTTTGAGCAGCTCAGAAGCCGGAACGGTTACATTAACGGTGATGGGATAGCGGCTGGAGTCGGCCTGAAAAGATTCACTTTTCATATACAGCTTTGGCTGCATGTCAGCCGGTCCGCTGGCGATCACTGCGCCACCGCTAAATTGCAGGCTCATGTGGTAACCGCGTGAACCGCCAATGGCGTTCATGAAATCCATCAAATATTGGCCGTCGATGACCGCCCAAAAACCGCTGGTATCGGGAAGCTGACGCATAAACACCACCGCCGGACGATTCGGCACGCCAACCGTTCCGCGCACCGAAATGCTCCACCAGGCTTTGCCGGTTATCGGCGGCGGCTGCATCATCATCTCAGTCAGGGTGCCATGTCGCAGGCCAAAGGCGGACGAGCAAATGATGTCATTGCCTTTCATCATACCAATGGATCGAAAATAGGGATTAAGCGTACCGGCGCGCTGCAGCTGATCTTCGATTTTGGCACAAGGCTGGTACTGATACTGGCGCATCTCAGTGATCATATTCCAGGCGTTGTCACTCATCTTTTCAGCCTGAGTAATCAAGGTATTGGCGGTTGAAATCTGCTGTTGGCTGACGGTGTGACGCGCTTCGATGGCCGTACAAAGGATGCCGAGCACCAACGGCAGCAACCCGGCACAAACGATTAAGACCCAATCAAAATCGTGATGTCGTTTTTTCAGTGGCACCAGACAATCCTCAGTCGGTTTAAGCTGCGCTTGCGGCGTCAGCAGCATACCATTTTCACAGGGCTGTGTAGGGTAGCGATTTAAGAATAAACCGGTCTGATACAGGTCAATGATCAATCTCACTTTGCGTTTAATGACATTGTTTTGCCGTTATTGGCATTTCCCAGCGGCAAAAACGCTATGCCACGATGTTAGGTAAGCACATTGACCTGAAATGAGGAGCGGAAATGAGCACGGAAACCCTGGATATCACATCATTACGGCAGCGCATCAGCGAAGGCGAATGGCAGGCGCGCATCAAACTGGCGCAGGCTTATCATCTGGCGGCGAAGCTACGCTGGACCGACCATATTTACACCCATTTTTCCCTGCGCGTACCGGGCGATCAGCCGCACTTTCTTATCAACGCTTTCGGGCAAACCTTCGATGAAATCCAGGCGGAAACGCTGGTTAAAATCGACATCGACGGCAATATTATTGACGACCCAACCGGGCTGGGAATTAACCTTGCCGGGTTTGTTATTCACAGTGCGATTCACCGCGCGCGGCCAGATGCCCATGCGGTGCTGCATACGCACACCGCGGCTGGCATTGGCGTTTCGGCGCAGCGAAACGGCCTGCTGATGATTTCGCAACACAGCACGCGTTTCCATAATCGCCTCGGCTATCACGATTACGAAGGTATCGCGCTGGATCTCGACGAGCAGCAGCGCATCGTTGCCGATCTCGGCGATCTTAACGCGCTGATCCTGCGCAATCACGGCCTGCTGACCAGCGGCGGCAGCATTGAAGAAGCTTTCTACAACCTCTATTACCTCGAGCGCGCCTGTCAGGCACAGTTGGCGGCACAATCGGGTGGCGCGGATCTGATCATTCTGCCGGACGCCGTTTCCGAGAAAGCCGCGCAGGCGTTTGATAACAGCATCCGCAATCGCAAATATCAGCTGCACTGGGATGCTTACATCCGCCAGCTCAACCGCAACGCACTCTGAGAATCTCCCCGATGAAATGGCTAAAACCGGTAGTTTCTGCGCTGCTGCTGTGCGCGGCGTTTGGCAGTCAGGCGGCGCCTGATTTGAGTAAAGTCACGCTGGTGCTGGGCGATCAGGCACGCAATCTGCGTTCGCTGATCGAAGCGGCAGATGTCATGAAAGACGCGCCTTATCACTATCGCTGGGCGAATTTCCAGGGCGCGGCGCCGCTGTTTGAAGCGCAGCGTGCGGGTGCGGTCGATACCTCGTACGCTGGCGATTTGCCGGTGCTGATGGCGGCGTCGGGCGGCGTACCGCTGAAGATCATCGCCACCAACGTCGGTGACGCCGGTTCGAACGGGCTGATCGTCCCTGCCGATTCGCCGATCCACAGCGTGAAAGATCTGGCTGGCAAGCAGGTTGTTGTCTCGTCGGCGCGCGGCAGTATCTCGCAGCACTTGCTGTATGAGGCGTTGGAAGAGGCGAAAGTGCCACGTGATACGGTGCCGGTGCGTTTTGTGTTGCCAACCGACGCCAGCGCGGCGTTTAACTCCGGGCAGATTACCGCATGGGCGACCTTCGATCCCTATTTAGGTATTGCGGAAAAGCATGGCGCGCGTCTGCTGCGTGACGGCAAAGGGCTGACAACCGCGCTGTCGTTTGTCACCGCCACGCAAAGCTCGCTCGACGATCCCGCGAAGCGCGCGGCGATTGCCGATTTCACCCATCGTCTGGCCAAAGCGCGCGAGTGGGCGCTGGCGCATCCGCAGCAGTATAACGAGGTATATGCGCAGTTAACGCGCCTGCAACCGGCGGACGCGCAGCAGATTACTGCGCGTATTTCCCACGGTGTACGTGGCGTGACGCCGGATGATGTGGCAAAGGTGCAGAAGGTGTCGGACTTGTTTAGCGAGTTGAATATCCTGCCAAACAAAGTTGATGTACAGGCGATTACCGACAACAGCGTGTTTCAAACGCAATAACGTAAAATCACGCCGCTACGACAACGTGAACTGAACCGTAGCGGCGCAATCTATTGCGCGACCTTGAGTAAAAGAGCCTTAACGCGCCCGTTTGCCCGGCCGCCCATTACCCAACATAATCGCCAATCGGCTTCCGCCCGGCGTGGTTTCCATCAAAATCTTGGTCACGCTGGTGAGCGGCACCGACAGCAACATGCCGACCGGACCCAGCAGCCAGCCCCAGAAAATCAACGACAGAAACACCACCAGCGTCGAGAGTCCCAGCCCGCGCCCCATCAATCTTGGCTCCAGCATGTTGCCGAACACCATATGAATCGCGCTGAACAGCGCCGCCACCAGCATGGCGTCATAAATATCATTTAACACCAGCGCCTGAATAAATGGCGGAATACCGGCGATGATCGGGCCAATGTTGGGGATGAAATTAAGGATGAACGCCACCACGCCCCAGAACAGCGCGAACTTCACGCCGAGCAGCAGCAGCGACAGCCAAACGGCCAGGCCGGTAATCAAACTCACCAGGGTTTTCAGTGCCAGATAGTGCGTCACACCTTTCAGCGCGCGGTGCAGACCGGCGATGCGGATTTGTGGATTAACCATCGCATTGCGCATCTTGTACGGCAGATGACGCACTTCAAACAGCATAAACACCACGGTGAGGATCAGCAGCAGGACGTTGGTCATCGCGCCGGACAGCTGCTTCAGCACCGATGTGGCCATGTCCATCACCACGTTGGGATCGAGGCGCGCAGCCAGCGCTTCGGTAGAGATGTTGATATGAAAACGCGCGGCAAAATGTTGCACCACCGCCAGTTTCTGCTCCAGCATGGCGCGGATTTGCGGATAGGTATCGCTGAAGTCACTGGCCGAGCTGGCGAGTACAGCAATGAGTAACAGTACGACGATAAAAATCACGGTGATCACCAGCGTAATCGCCAGGCCACGTTTGACGCCGCGTCGCATTAGCATCGTAACCAGCGGATTGAGCACAATAGCTAAAAAGCTGGCGAGTAAGAAGGGCACCAGAATGTCCGAGGCGGCGCGAATGCCCGCCAGAATAATCACCAGCATCGCCAGTTTTACCAGGATGTTCTGGCCAATTTTTTCCTGAAGCAGGTTATTCATTCTCTCTCCTGAGACAAAATTTCTCAGGAGAGTGTAGTTGATGAAAATTAACCATCTGTTTTTTAAGATAAAGAGAAATCCGGATCGCCGTGCCGTAGGGGCGCCATTATTATCATCACCGGGCATGACGCCGCATTAGCACCGTGGCCGCCAACATCAAACTCAAACTGGCGCAAAGCGTCAGCGTGGCCATCGCCATACCTTGTCCCACCGAGCCCTGTTCGAACTGACGCCAGATAAAGATCGCCACGGTTTGCGTGCCTGCCGGAGCCAGCAGCAGCGATGTCACCAGCTCGCGCGACGCTACGGCAAACACCATCATCATCGCCGCCAGCAAGCTGGGCGCGACTAGCGGCAGCACAATCAGACGCAGCGCCTGCACACGTGATGCGCCGTGCACGCGCGCCGCCGGTTGCAGCGTGGGTGCCAGCTGGCGCAGCGCGCTACTGACATAACGCACCGGCCACGGCAGCAGCAAACAGCTGTACGACAGCAGCAGAATAAACATCGTGTTGTAGGGCGAAACCGGCCAGAAACCGCGGTTCCACAGCAGAATCAACCCCACGCCCACCACCACGCCGGGCATCGCCGCAGGCAGCAGCGCCAGGCCATCCATCATTGCCAGCAAACGGGTTTTCCCTTCCGATACGCGCCAGGCGATCAGAAAACCCAGCGCGCCGGTCAGCAGCGCCGCGCCGAGCGCCAGGCCAATGCTGGTGGAGAAGGCCGCCAGCGCATCGCCTTGCTGGCTGAACAGCGCGCCGAAGTGGCGTAGCGTCAGATTACTCAGATGTAATCCGCCGGAGAGCGTATTCAGCAAGCCGCTCAGGGTCATCGCGCCGAGCGGCAGCACCACCGCCAGCAGCACGGTGACAGCAAACGGCAGCAGCATTAAGATTTGTAAGCGTCCCGCATGCGCCAGTTCCTGACTCACCGGTTTGCCACCAACCGCCGTCACATCGCTGCTGCCGGTCAGTTTGCGCTGTAGCAGCCACGCCGTGAGCGCCATCAGGCTCAGCATCAGTGACAGCGACGCCGCGCCAGGCAGATCGATCGGCCAGTCGGCGAGTTTGGTTTCAATGCCAACGGTCATCAGCGTCAACTTCGCCTGCGCACCGAGCGCCGCAGGCACGCCGAACTCCTCAATCGCCAGCGTAAACGCCAGCAGCACGCCGCCCGCCAATGCCGGTAAGGTGAGCGGCAAGGTGATGTGCCAGAAGCCGCGCCACGCCGATGCGCCATGCACGCGCGCCACCCAGGCGAGACGTTGCCCGCTGGCCAGCAGCGAACGCGACACCGCGAAATAGACCACCGGGAAGATGTTCAGCGTCATCACGCCAATCATGCCGCTGCTGCTAAACAGCAGGCTGTCGAAGTTGATGCCGGTGAGTTGTTCGATATACCCGTTGCGTTGCAGCGCCAGCGTCCATGACAGCGCCACAATATAGGGCGGCGTCAGAAAGAGGATCAGAAACAGCAGATCCCACAGCGCCGCGCCCGGCAAGCGGAACAGGCCGCGCAGTGCGCCGAGCGGCAAGCCCAGCAGCAAACTGCACAGCGCCACGCCGCCGCCGATTTTCAGCGTGCCCAGCCACATCGCTGCCAGCTGCGGATCGTCCAGCAGCGCCGGAAAAGCACTAAAAGCGCCGCGCCAACTGCCTTCACCTAAGTAGGGAAACAACGCTTGCAGCACGATAAACAGCAGCGGCAGCGCCACCAGCAGCAATAACGCCAGCAGAATCACGCCATTCAGGGCACGCGACATCGCTTACTGTCCGAACAGGGCGCCAAAGCGCTTCAGCACCGCCGAACGTTCGCTGCTGCCATCCTGATTAGACGGCAATAACTTGATCTCGGTAAACAGCGGACGTTGCGCTTTGATATCGGTACGCGCCGGCATCAGCCAGGCTTTCGCCACTTGCTCCTGACCTTCATCTGACAGCACGTAATCAACGAACTTTTTCGCATCGTCTGGGTGCTGGCTGCTTTTCAGGATCATCATCGGACGCGGTGCGACCACGGTACCGTTTTCCGGGAAGATCACTTTCACGCTCTCGCCCTGCGCGATGTTGTTATAGGTGACGTAATCGACCGCGCCAAACACCGCCGCTTTCGCGCCTTGCAGCACCGGCGTCACCGCCTGCGCGTTGGGGCCGCTCATCACCATGCCGTTGGCTTTCAGCTGGTCAAACAGCTGCCAGGCTTTTTCGCCTTCGCTGTTTTGCAGGCCAATCAGCAGATCGAGTGACGCGCCAGACAGCGCCGGATCCGGCGTGGTGACGTTATCTTTGAAGGCGGGCGCGGTGAGATCCTGCCAGGTTTTCGGCTCTGGCGTGTTGCTTTGCGTATTCCACACGATGCCGAGCGCGGAAATGCCTTGCGCGACATAGTTGGCGGTTTTGAACTGATCCGGCACCTTCGCCGCGTTGGCGCTGTTGAACGGCAGCAGCCAGCCGCGCTGTTGCAGATCTTCGGCGGTATCCCACGAAGCCGAGATCAGCACGTCGGCTTGCGGATTGGCCTGTTCCGCTTCCAGACGCGCCATCACTTTGCCGGTGGTGGCCTGGAAAATATTCACTTTGATGCCGGTCTGTTTTTCAAATCCGGCGGCAAGACTTTTCGACAGCGAACCCGGACCGGCGGTGTATACAGTCAGCGCCTGGGCGTCGTTGATCATGATGGCGGAAGTCAACATTATCGCGCTGATGGCTCCTGTTTTAACTGACTTGAGAGATGGCATTGCAGTCCCCTGAGAGGTGAGTAACGGAAACAATCTGGCCCTGCGCCAGGTGAATGATGCGGTCGGCCAGCGTGTTGGCTTCGTCGCGATCGTGCGTAACGTAAACAGCGGTGATGCGCGCCGCGCGCAGCAAATCCGCCATGGTGTGAACCAGAGTTTCACGCAGGTCGCGGTCGAGGTTGGAGAGCGGTTCGTCGAACAGCAGAATGGCCGGTTTCGCCACCAGCGCGCGCGCCAGCGCCACGCGCTGCTGCTGGCCGCCTGAAAGCAGCGCCGGTTTGCGATCGCCAAAATCCTCAAGGCCCACCTGCGCCAGTGCGGCATCGGCCTGTTGCCGCGCGGCGGCTTTTTTCATGCCGCGCATACGCAGCGGAAAGGCGACGTTTTGCGCCACCGACATGTGCGGCCACAGCGCGTAATCCTGAAACACCATGCCAAGGTTACGTTTTTCCGGCGCATCACAGTGGCGCGGTGAGGCCACGCAGCGTTGGCCGATCCACAGTTCGCCGGCGGTGGGCTGCAACAAACCCGCCAGCAGTTTCAGCAGCGTGCTTTTGCCACAGCCGCTCGGGCCGAGCAGCGCCAGAATTTCGCCTGCGGGAATGGTCAGGGAGAGATCGTGCAGAATAGTCAGGTTATCCACCGACCATCTGAGATTTTTCAGTTCAATAGGCAGCGCGGCATGCGTCATCGGCCACCTCCCGCGAAGGCGTGAGCGTTACGCACGCGCGCCTGAGAAATCAGGGGCGTCATCAGATTGTTATCCTCTTTGGGATTTGATTGGGGGCGAGTCTACGAGCGCGATATGACGAAATGATGACCATAAAACTGGGCATTTCACTGATGCGGATAAAACCAAATGGCGTATAGTTATCCTCTTGTTATAAAAATTCCGTCACCCACGAGCGCAATCACTCATGCCTGACTCGCCTGCCGCCGCACCTGAACACGGCCGTTTTCGCCTCAATTTACTGATCCTTTCCATCGTGAAGTTCAACTTTGCCAGCTATCTCACCATCGGCTTGCCGCTGGCGGTGCTGCCCGGTTTTGTCCATGACGGACTGGGCTACAACGCCTTCTGGGCCGGATTGGTGATCAGCCTGCAATACATCGCCACGCTGCTCAGTCGCCCACACGCGGGACGCTATGCCGATCTGTGGGGGCCGAAAAAAGTGGTGGTGCTGGGGCTGGTGGGATGCTTGCTGAGCGGCATCTGTATTTTGCTGTCGGCGCTCAGCGATGGGCAGGGCGTGCTGAGCCTGGTGCTGCTGTGTCTGGGGCGCGTGATTCTCGGCATCGGACAGAGTTTTTCCGGCACCGGTACGTCGCTGTGGGGCGTGGCGCGCGTCGGTTCGCTGCATATTGGCCGGGTGATTTCGTGGAACGGCATTGTCACCTATGGCGCGATGGCGATTGGTGCGCCGCTCGGCGTGGTGATTTTCCGCAGCGGCGGCTTGCTGCTGCTTTCCAGCATCATCATTGCCATTTGTGTGCTGGCAATTGCGCTGGCGCTGCCGCGCGCATCAGTGAGAGGCAGCAAAGCCAAGCCGCTGCCGTTCCGTGACGTGCTGAGCAAGGTGTATGGTTTCGGCCTGATTCTGGCGATGGGTTCCGCCGGGTTTGGCGTGATCGCCACCTTTATCACGCTGTTTTATCAGGATAAAGGTTGGGATGGTGCCGCCTTCGCGTTGACCATGTTCAGTGCCGCGTTCGTCGGCACGCGTCTGCTGTTTCCGAATGCCATCAACAAGCTCGGTGGTTTGCGCGTGGCGAGTATCTGCTTTGCGGTAGAAGCGATGGGCCTGTTTCTGGTGGCCGGTTCATTCGACCCGTGGATGGCGAAGATGGGCGCGTTCCTCACCGGCGCGGGTTTCTCGCTGGTATTCCCGGCGATTGGCGTGGTGGCGGTAAAAGTGGTGCCGCAGCAGAATCAGGGCAGCGCGCTCGCGACTTATACCGCGTTTATGGATTTATCGCTGGGCATCACCGGGCCGATCGCCGGTTTCATCATGAGTTATGCCGGCGTGTCCCTGGTCTATTTCCTCACCGCACTGCTGGTGTGTTTAGCGCTGTTCTGCACGCTGCGCATGATTAAGCGGATGCCGGAAGAGCCGATGGTGGAGGTTAAAGAGAACGCATAATTTTGCTATTGAACTCAGGCATACCCTAAATAGTTTAAGTCAGAGCAAGGCGGCAAGCGTGAGAATCCCCAGGAGCTTACGCCCGTAAGTGACTGGGGTGAGCACGGGCAGCCAACGCAGCTATGGCTTAAAATATGACGGGTATGAAAAAAAGGCCTCCGACCGAGGCCAACACTAACAAAAGTGCCTTGTTTAGACACAGATAAGGGTTCGTTTAGGCTTGCAGCAACTCAATGCTGTAGCGAATTTGGCGCTCAATGTCTGCTGGCTTCCACGTCTCCAGCGCGGATGAAAACGGCTCAAAGGCATACACGCCTTTATAGCCCAACATCTCCAGACGTTTCACCTGCGCCACGCTGTTAAGCACATCGCGGTCGCTGAGCATGATGCGTTGTTCATCGGTCAGCTGCGCCGTTGAGCGGGTATCTTCCACGCCGGATAAATGCACCAGACCAATATGGTTGATATCAATCTCCTGCGGGAACTCGTTTTCGGCGTTCTCATACAGGTGATGATGGAAGGTATCGAGCAGCACCTTAAACGGGACTTTTGCTTGCTGAATCAGTTGCTGCGTCTGCACCGCCGAGCGCAGCGAGCTGACCGGGAAGCCCAGCGGTTCAATCAGCCCCTGAATGCCATACTTTTCAAAGCGCGGCGCCAATACCTGCAGCGCTTCCAGCGTCTGCTGGGGCGGAATCTGAATCCCTTCATTGAGCGGACACATCACCAGCGCTTTTGCGCCGATGGCCCGAGCTTCCTGTAGCAGCGCGTCGGCTTTAACCAGCAGCGACTCATCGGCACGGTTAAACGGATAGAGCGCGTTAATCGTCACGATTTCAATGTGGTGCTTATCCGCTAGCGCGCGCAGCTGCGCCGCGCTGAGATCATCGGTTACCTTGCCGCTCTGCATGTCGTTACGCAGTTCAACCTTGCTCAATCCCAGGCGTTGCACCAGCTGAAAGAAGGCTTCCAGCGTTAGCCTGGGCGCAATTTTACGGTTAATACAGAAACGGGTCGGATCGATGGCCATGTGCGGCTCCTGTAAACGGATACGGATTAGGTGCTGCAAAGAGAACATTTATTTCATTATTATTGAATTATGAAATATCAGATATTGGATCTGCCTCGCAAAAATTTCATATTTCGTTTCGCGTTGCATGGGTAAGCTGGATTTCAGACATAAATTCGGTGCGGGCAACGGCTTAACGGCAGAGCGGTTTGGCGAGCCTTTAGCGCCAGCAGTGCAGCGCTACGAGCTGATTTACACCCGGCTGTCAGCGCAGGCGGAAAAAATGCGATCCATGCCGCTAAAAGGAAATTTTCTAAAAAGAAGTATTTGAAAAATTCATTTCATTACGATAGCTTCATAGCACGCTTTAAGTATTGCCTGCACACGCAGCGTCGCGGTTCGAACGGGCTATCTGCAGGGAACTTCACATCTAAGAGGCAACGACATGACTATCGTAGGAAACTTTATCGGCGGCAAAATTACCCACAGCGCCAGCAATGAAACCATTCCCGTGTACGATCCGGCGACCGGCAAAGTCGTGCGTGAACTGACGCAGAGCACCGCTGCTGAAGTGGAAAAGGCGATTGAAGTCGCGCATGCCGCCTTCCCGGAATGGTCGAAAACCGCGCCGTTGCGTCGTGCCCGTGTGATGTTCAACTTTAAAGCGCTGATGGAAAAACATCGCGAAGAGCTGGCGGCACTGATCGTGTCTGAGCACGGTAAAGTGTGGTCCGATGCGCTGGGTGAACTGACGCGCGGTATCGAAGTGATCGAGTATGCCTGCGGTATTCCGCATCTGATTAAAGGTGAGAACTCACCGAGCGTGGGCACCGGCGTTGACAGCTATTCGCTGATGCAGCCGGTCGGCGTTGTCGCCGGTATCACACCGTTTAACTTCCCGGCGATGGTGCCACTGTGGATGTTCCCCATCGCGCTGGCGTGCGGCAACACCTTTATCCTCAAGCCACCGGCGCTGGATCCTTCCGCATCTGTGCGCATGGCCGAACTGCTGAAAGAAGCGGGCCTGCCGGATGGCGTATTCAACGTGGTGCATTCGTCTAACGAAGATGCCGAGCAGCTGTACAAAGATCCGCGCATCGCCGCAGTCAGCTTCGTGGGTTCTTCCGGCGTAGCGGAGCACATCTATAAAACTGCCAGCGCCCACGGTAAACGCGTGCAGGCGTTTGGCGCGGCGAAAAACCACGCCATCGTGATGCCCGATGCCGATCTCGATGCCACCGTGAACGCCATTATGGGCGGCGCGTTTGGTTCAGCGGGTGAACGCTGCATGGCGCTGCCGGTTGTGGTTGCCGTGGGTGACGACACCGCAGACAAACTAATTGCGCGTCTGACGCCGCTGATCAAAGCGCTGCGCGTCGGTCCTGGCATCCAGAAAGGTGCCGAAGAGAATGAAATGGGGCCGGTGGTTTCTGCTGCGCACCAGAAGAAAGTGCTGGGCTACATCGACAAAGGTGAGCAGGAAGGCGCGAAGCTGGTGGTTGATGGCCGCGGCATACAGGTTGCTGGCCATGCAGAAGGTTACTACGTTGGCGGCACGCTGTTCGACAATGTGACGTCGGATATGACTATCTGGCGCGAAGAGATCTTTGGGCCGGTGCTGAGCATCATGCGTTCCAGCGATTACGACAGCGCACTGCAGCTGGTTAACAGCCACGAATTCGGTAACGGTAGCGCCATCTTCACCAGCAACGGCCACACCGCGCGTGAGTTCGTGCAGAACGTCGAAGCTGGCATGGTTGGCGTTAACGTGCCGGTTCCGGTGCCGATGGCGTTCCACAGCTTCGGCGGCTGGAAGCGTTCGGTATTTGGTGCGCTGAACGTGCACGGTCCAGACGGCGTGCGTTTCTACACCCGCATGAAAACCGCCACCGTGCGTTGGCCGAGCGGTCAGCAGACCGTATCTGAGTTCAGCATGCCGACGCTGGGCTAATTTCGCTCAACAAGGAGGAACAGGATGTCTCTGATTTCGAAAGCGCAAAAACCCGACAGCAACGGCCGCATCCAGCACGTCACGCCGGAAAGCGCGGGCTGGGAATATGTCGGCTTTGATGCCTATCTGCTGAAAAAAGGGCAGAGCCTGAAGCTGATTAGCGGCGACAAAGAGTTGTGTCTGGTGCTGGTGGCGGGCTTTGCGTCGGTGAAAACCCGTCACGCCGAGTTTCCGAATCTGGGTAAGCGTCTGTCGCCGTTTGAACGCACTCCGCCTTACTCAGTTTACGTACCGCATAACGACGAAGTGGAAGTGTATGCGGATAGCGATCTGGAGCTGGCGGTGTGTAATGCACCGAGCAGCGGCAACCTGCCGGCGCGACTGATTGCGCCGGAAGATGTTGGTGTTGAGCAGCGTGGTAAAGGGCGTAATCAGCGTCTGGTACACAACATTCTGCCGGACAATAAAGAGGCCGACAGTCTGCTGGTGGTGGAAGTTTACACCGATGAAGGCGCGACCAGTTCGTACCCCAGCCACAAGCACGACCAGAAAAACAGCCCGGACGAAACCTATCTGGAAGAGACCTACTATCACCGTTTCGATCCTGAGCCAGGTTTCGCCATGCAGCGCGTTTATACCGACGACCGTTCCCTCGACGAGTGCATGGCGCCGTATAACCGCGATGTGGTGACGGTGCCGCGTGGCTATCATCCGGTGGCAACCATTGCCGGGTACGATAACTACTATCTCAACGTGATGGCGGGTCCAAAACGTCTGTGGAAATTTACCTGGGAGAAAGATCACGCCTGGGTGAACAGCGACCAGTATCCGCGTTCGTAACATGCGTACCAACGTAAAAAAGGGCAGCCACTTGGCTGCCTTTTTAGTTGGTGGCCGCCATAAATGGCGACTCTACGGAGTATTTATTCGCTGGCCACGTTGTTGTTCAGCGCCAGCGACACGGCAAGTGTCTGTGCCAGACACAGCGAGGCGACCTGCGAACGGAAGCCATCCACTTGCGCTTCACGCACCACAAAACACACATCGCTGAAGGCGGCCAGCGGGCTGACCTGGCTGTCGGTGATGGCGATCAGATGCGCGCCACGTTTGGCACCCAACTCAACCAACTCCACCGCTTCACGCGCGTATGGCGAATAGCTGATGGCGATCACCACGTCTTTCGGGTTCACCATGCTCAGCTGCTCGGTGAACATGCCGCCGAGGCCGTCGATCAGGAACGCACGACGCTCCAGATGGCGCAGCGCATACACCAGATACGATGCCACGCTGAATGAGCGACGCAGGCCGATGATGTAGATGTTCTCGGCTTCATCGAGCATTTTCACCGCGCGGTTGAGCTGGTCCGGATTTACCTGCATCGCCAGCTGTTGCAGCGCCTGACTATTCACCATGGTGAAGACATTGAGAATTTCGGCCGGGCTCTCTGGTGAAGTGGCGCTGTCGTCAGTGGCGGTCTGGCGGAACAGACGTGCGCGCTCGGTATAGTTAACGGTCTCTTCCATCAGGTGCTGACGGAAAACCTGTTTCATTTCGTTGAAGCCGCTGAAGCCAAAGGCGTTGGCAAAGCGGATCAGCGTGGAGGGCGGCACATCGGCATGTTGTGCAATGGAAGCAACGGTATCGAAAGCGATGCTGTTACTGTTATCAAGGATATAACGAGCCACCTGCTTCAGGCGTTTGCTCAGCGTCTCATAGCGACGACGGATCTCGTCCTGTAACAAGGTTAATTGCGTTGGATTATTGGTCATTACTTCGGCCCGCTAGAAAAGAAAATATGGCTGGATAATGAGCGCTATAGTACCAGATGGATGGAAAATTTCATTTGTTTGACATCATCGTGACGCTTATTTCATCGGTTTATGAAATGCCTCACAGAATATGCAGGTTTTCCCCTCACCCTAACTCTCTCCCGCAAGCGGGCGAGGGAACCGTCTTGTGCGGTACACCGGATCGCGTTCAATACTCAACAATTGCTGGATCGGTCCCTTCTCCCGCTGGCGGGAGAAGGCTAGGATGAGGGCCAGCGAGCACAATCAAAAAAGCGGCCAATTGGCCGCTTTTTCCCAGCTAACTTCGCACTTAACCGCGTACAGCGCGCCAGTAGCCGATCAACCGCAGGTAGTTCCCTTTCACGGTCTCAACCAGCGCTGTATCATCCAGCTCGCCTTGCAGCCACTGGCGTGACGGCTGGCCGAAGATGGTGCGACCTACCGCGAAACCTTTCACCCACGGCGCTTGCGCTGCGGCGGCGAAACCGGCTTTCAGCGTCTCTTCCGGGGCATCGAGGCCCAGCAGCAGAATGCCGCGGCAGTGCGGGTCGTTCTGCTCGATCAACCCGCTGATCGCCTGCCAGCTTTCGGCAGACAGCGGCGGCAGTTTCCACCAGTCTGGCTGAATGCCAAGGCTGTAGAAGTGGCTCAGCATGTCGTAATAGTAAGATTCGTTACGGTCCGGATTGCTCTCCGGCAGAATCAGCTCCAGCAGCAGTTCGTGCCCGCTCTTGTTACAGCCATTCCACACATCGAGCACCAGCTCATCCTGCTCTTTACGCAGTTCCGCGCTGTCGTGCGGATGGTAGAACACCAGACATTTCACCACGTGCTCGGCTGGCCAGTCGACCAGCTGTGAGCCGATGTTGCCGTGCTCAAGACGCAGCGGACGTGAACTTGGCAGCTCAATTGGACGCCCAATCCACCAGTTTTTACCGGTAATCGCGTTCAGCGCTTTCTGGCCGTAAGTGGTATCCGCGAGGATGCCGCTCTTTTCATTCAGGCCGGCTTCATTGGCCGCTTCTTCTGCGGCACGCAGCAGCAGCAGTTTCAATTCTGGGATGCGCGCTTCGCTGACGCCCGCTTCGCGCGCCATATCAGCCAGCTGTTTGCGATGGTCGAAGGCGAACACATTCAGCTCTGGCCACTGCTGTTTACGCGTGGTGACGCGATGCAGGTGATTGAGACGTACATCAAGATCCGGACGTTTCACCTCTTTATCGCGGCTTAGGAAATCATCCAGCTCTTCTTTGGTCGGCATCGCCGGTGCACAGCCGTGGCGCGAAACCACCAGCGCGCCACAGGCGTTCGCGTAACGGCACGCTTGCTCCCAGCTTTCATCATTCAGCCAGCCGCGCAGCAGGCCAGACATAAAGGCATCGCCGGCACCCAGCACGTTCAGCACTTCAACGCGCACGCCGCTCTGCAGTTTGGTCTGTTCCCAACTATCCGGGATCTCGCCCTCAAACACCACGCAACCCAGCGGACCGCGTTTGCACACTAATGTGGCCTGGCTCGATTTACGCACATTTTTCAGCGCGGTCAGCGTATCGGTGCTGCCACCAGCGATATGGAACTCTTCTTCCGTTCCGACCACCAAATCGAAATAGTGCAGCACTTCCTGTAGCTGTTGCGTCACTTCGCCCGATTCAATGAAACGCGTTTCGCCGTCGCCGAGTGAGGTCAATCCCCACAGTACCGGACGATAATCGATATCCAGCGCGGTGCGCAGGCCGTTGCGTTTGGCGATATCCAGCGCTTTCAGTACGGCGGCGCGGGTTTGCGGATGCGAAAGGTGCGTGCCGGTGACGGCGACCGCGCGTGAAGAGGTGATGAAATCTTCGTTAATATCTTCCGGCACCAGCCCCATATCGGCGCAGTTGTCGCGGTAGAAGATCAGCGGGAAGCTCTCTTCATCTTTGATCCCAAGGATCACCAGCCCGGTCAGGCGCTGCTTATCGGTAATCAGGCCATCGGTATTGCAGCCCGCACGTTGCAGCTCTTCACGCAAAAAGCGGCCGTTATGCTCGTCACCTACGCGCGCCAGCATCGCCGATTTCAGGCCCTGGATCGCCGTACCGTAGGCCACGTTGCCGGAAGACCCGCCGAGATATTTGTTGAAGCTGGTCATATCTTCCAGGCGTGATCCAATTTGCTGACCGTAGAGGTCGACGGCGATGCGTCCGATACAAATCACATCAAGCCGCTTCTGTTGTGTACTCATACCTATTGTTTCCTTCTGTGATAAGCAGACACTGCGGGCGCTGCCGCCCAACGTCGAGCGCTTTGCTTCCGGGTTCTCAAGGTGCCTGATTGGCTTTGGTCGCAGTATGAGGAATAAAAATTCCAAATTCAATATGAAATGAAACATCCATCACGATTTTGTGAGCCAGGTAAAACTCTGACCAGGCCGCAAAGCGGCGTTTGAATCGTCGGGAGTTTCAGTGATAGTCAGGCTTGTGAGCCAGGTCTCAGGAAAGTGCTGGCGAATCAAGGAAGCTACTGAAGTGAAATGAAATTTCGTTATGACCTGCAAATGACCTGTTACTGTTCCACTTTTCCCCCTTTCGCGGCTTGCGCAGCCCACGTTTCATTGCTGAATTTGATCTCCATCGCAAAATGAAATGTTTCTTCTGTAATCGTGTTTAATGAAAAAAATATTTGTTTATAATCGCCTCACGTTTCACTTAATCCGCGGGCGCCGTGAACGGCAGTTTTTACCCGAACCGCGATGTACCTCGCCGCAGGTACCAGCATGTAAAGGAAGAAGCATATGGGCACAATCAGACTCACCACGGCACAGGCGCTGGTAAAATTTCTTGATAACCAATACCTGAACGTTGACGGCGTTGAAACCAAATTTGTGAAAGGCATTTTTGCCATTTTCGGTCACGGCAACGTGCTGGGATTGGGACAGGCGCTGGAGCAGGACAGCGGCGATCTGGTGGTGCATCAGGGCCGTAACGAGCAGGGCATGGCGCACGCTGCTATTGGCTTTGCCAAGCAGTCGCTGCGTCGTCAGATTATCGCCTGTACCTCATCGGTCGGTCCCGGCGCGGCCAACATGATTACCGCTGCTGCCACCGCGACCGCCAACCGCATTCCTTTACTGCTGCTGCCGGGCGATGTGTTCGCTACGCGCCAACCGGATCCGGTATTGCAGCAGATCGAACAGAGCCACGATCTCAGCATCAGCACCAATGACGCGTTCCGCGCCGTGAGCAAATACTGGGATCGCGTCAGCCGCCCGGAACAGCTGATGACTGCCTGCATCAACGCCTTGCGCGTGTTGACCGATCCGGCAGAAACCGGCGCGGTGACGATTGCGCTGCCGCAGGACGTGCAGGGCGAAGCCTGGGACTTCCCGGAATACTTTTTCCAGAAACGTGTGCATCGTCTGGATCGCCGCTTGCCAACGGCCGCGCAATTAGAAGATGCGCTGGCGCTGATTGCGCGTAAACACAAGCCGCTGATCATTGTCGGCGGTGGCCTGAAATATTCCGATGCCGGGGATGCGCTGCTGAAATTTGCCGAGCGCTTCAACATTCCGTTTGCCGAAACCCAGGCCGGTAAAGGCACCATCGTTTCCGATCACCCGCTCAATGTCGGCGGCGTGGGCGAAACCGGCTGCCTGGCGGCCAACCTGCTGGCGAAAGAGGCCGATCTGGTGATTGGTATCGGTACGCGTTACACCGACTTCACCACCGCGTCGAAATGGATTTTCCAGAATCCGGACGTCAGCTATCTGAACCTCAACGTCAGCAACTTCGACAGCTACAAGCTGGATGCGGTGCAGCTGCTGGCGGATGCGCGTGAAGGTTTAACCGCGCTGGAAAGCGGGCTGCAAGGTTTCGAAAACCATTGGGGCGACCAGATTGAGCTGTCGCAAAGCAAGCTGTTGAAAGAGACGCAGCGCGTCTATGCCGCCACCTATAACACCGACGATTTCATTCCGGAAATCGCCGACCACGCCGATCGCGAAGCGCTGTTTGCCGAGTTTGAGCGCCTGACGAAATCGGTGCTGACGCAGAGCAGCGTGCTGGGCACCTTAAACGAGCAGCTCCCAAAGGATGCGGTGATCGTCGCGGCAGCGGGCAGTCTGCCGGGCGACCTGCAGCGCGTGTGGCGCACCAAAGATTACAACTCGTACCACGTTGAGTACGGCTACTCCTGTATGGGTTATGAAGTGAATGCCGCGCTGGGCGTAAAGCTGGCGCAGCCGCAGCGTGAAGTCTACGTCATGGTTGGCGACGGTTCGTTCATGATGCTGCACTCCGAGTTGGTCACGTCGATTCAGGAAGGGGCGAAAATCAACGTGGTGCTGCTGGATAACATGACCAACGGTTGTATCAACAACCTGCAGATGGAACACGGCATGGACAGCTTCACCACCGAGTTCCGCTTCCGTAATCCGGAAGGCGGCAAGCTGGATGGCGGCTTTGTGCCAGTGGACTTCGCGGCGATTGCCGGCGGATACGGCTGCAAAACCTACCGCATCACCACGCTGGAACAGCTGGAAGCCGCGTTGATCGACGCGCAGAAGCAGACCGTTTCCGTGCTGTTCGACATCAAAGTGCTGCCAAAAACCATGGTGCACAAATACTTCAGCTGGTGGCACGTCGGCGTGGCGCAAACCTCTACGTCAACGCGCACGCAAGAAGTGGCCGACAACCTTAACGTGCATATCGAACAAGCACGTAAGTATTAAAACCTCTTTTAGGCCGGAGCTCTCCGGCCTTGTTTTACCCTAACTTATCCGACTCTACAGGTGTAATTATGACGCTCAAACTCGGTGTAATTGGTACCGGTGCAATTGGTCAGGAACACATTCGTCGCTGCAATAACGTCTTGCAGGGTGCCAAAGTGGTGGCGGTTTCTGATATCAACGTGGAAGGGGCGCGCGCGGCGCTGCAACGTCTGAATATCGAAGCCGAGGTGTATCAGGATGGTCATCAGGTGATCAACTCGCCAGACGTTGACGCCGTGCTGGTGACATCCTGGGATCCGACCCACGAAGAGTTTACGCTGGCGGCAATCGCGGCCGGCAAACCGGTGTTCTGTGAAAAGCCGCTGGCGCTGAGCGCTGAAGGTTGCCGTCGCATTGTGGATGCCGAGATCAAACACGGTAAACGTCTGGTGCAAGTGGGCTTTATGCGCCCTTACGATGCCGGCTATCGCGCGCTAAAAAAAGTGATCACTGACGGTGAAATCGGCGAACCGCTGATGCTGCACTGCGCGCACCGCAACCAGAGCGTCGGCGAGAATTACACCACCGACATGGCGATCACCAACACCCTGATTCACGAGCTGGACGTGCTGCGCTGGCTGACCGAAGACGACTACAAAACCGTGCAGGTGGTGTTCCCGCGCACCACGTCGAAGTCTCATGCCAATTTGAAAGATCCGCAGATCGTGCTGTTCGAAACGCAGAAAGGTATCCGCATTGATGTGGAGATCTTTGTTAACTGCGCGTACGGCTACGACATTCAGTGTGAAGTGGTGGGCGAAGAGGGCATCGCTAAGCTGCCGGAGCCTTCGGCGATCCAAACGCGCAAAAACGCGCGTCTCGGCGTGCCGCTGCTAACCGACTGGAAAGACCGTTTCATTGATGCTTATGACGTTGAGCTGCAAGCGTTTATTAATGACGTGAAAGACGGCCAACTGACCGGACCTTCTGCCTGGGATGGATTCGCTGCCTCCGTGGCCGCCGATGCCTGCCATAAAGCGCAGAACAGCGGCGCGATTGAGCCGGTAACCATGCCACCGCGTCCGGATTTCTACGCTAAATAACTGAGCTGTGCGCTAAATACTCCTCGGCGGCTCAGCGGCCGCCTCTGTGAATCAGGGACAACAAGATGAACAAAGACAACGTTAAACTGGCGATTGCGCCAATCGGCTGGACTAACGACGACATGCCGGAGCTGGGCAGCGAAAACACCTTCCAGCAAACCGTGAGTGAAATGGCGCTCGCGGGCTTTACCGGCAGCGAAGTGGGCAGCAAATACCCGCGCGATCCGGCGATTCTCAAGCCGATGCTAGATATCCGTGGCATTCAGATCTGCAACGCCTGGTTCAGCACCTTCTTCGCCAACGGCGACAAAGCGAAAACCATTGACGAATTCACCAATCACATGAACTTCCTGCATGCGATGGGCGCGCGCGTGATTGGTTGCTCCGAGCAGAGCAAAAGTATTCAGGGCACCACGCTGGCGGTGCTGGAGCAGAAGCCGATTTTCAGCGATGAAGAGTGGCGCTTAACCGCGGAAGGCTACAACGAGCTGGCGGAGATCGCCGCGAAGAAAGGCATGCGCGTCACGCTGCACCATCACATGGGCACCGGGATTCAGACGCCAGCCGAGATCGACCGCTTTATGGAATCGACCAATGAGAATGTTGGCCTGCTGTACGATACCGGCCACATCTACTATTCCGAAGGTTCACAGCAGGCGATGCTGGATGTGCTGACCAAATATCTGCCGCGTATTTTCCACGTGCATCTGAAAGACGTGCGCGACAGCGTGGTAGCCGAAGTGCGTGAGAAATCGCTGTCGTTCCTGGACGGCGTGAAGAAGGGGACTTTCACCGTGCCGGGCGATGGCGTGATCGATTTTAAACCGGTGTTCAAAATCCTCGATGATTACGGCTATAAAGGCTGGATGGTGGTGGAAGCGGAGCAGGATCCGGCGTTGGCCAATCCGTTCGAATATGCGGTGAAAGCGCGTAAGTACATCCGCGAGAATGCGGGGTTATAAGGGCAAATGCTCGCAATGCATTGCGCCGCTACGGGATGTACACGCATTCGTAGCGGCGCGATTTATCGCGCTGTTTTCCATAAAAAAAGGCCGTTATCCCTTCAGGATAACGGCCTTTTAATTGGCTGAGATTATGACGCTAACGACAACGCCGGTTTCTGTGCGTTGACCGCCAGCCACTCTGCAATGCGCGCCTGCTCGGCTTCGTTCAGCCACATACCTTGTTTGGTACGACGCCAAATCGCATCATCCAGCTCGCGTACCCATTCGTTTTTCACCAGGTAACGCAGCTCGGCTTCGTAGAACTCGTGACCGAAGTTTTCACCCAGATCGTCGATGCTCTTCGCGCCTGCCAGCAGCTCTTCGGTGCGGCTACCGTAAGTCCGCGCAAAGTGACGCGCCATACCTTCGCTAATAAACGGATAGCGACGACGCAGGCTGGCGGTGTAATCCTCGCGTGAACCGGAGAAATCCCCGCCCGGCAATACCGCGTTTTTGGTCCACGCCGGGCCGATATTCGGGTAGTATTTAGTCAGTTTCTCCAGCGCATGTTCCGCCAGCTTACGATAGGTGGTCAGCTTGCCGCCGAACACGGACAGCAGCGGAGCCTGGCCATTGTCGTCATGCACATCCAGCGTGTAATCACGGGTGATGGCCTGCGGCGAATCCGATTCGTCATCGCACAGCGGACGTACGCCCGAGTAAGTCCAGACGATGTCATCTTTGCTCAGCTGCTGTTTGAAGTGTCCATTGAACACGTTCAACAGGTAGCTGATTTCGTTGTCATCGATCTTCACGTCTTTCGGATCGCCTTTGTACTCCACGTCGGTGGTGCCGATGATGGAGAACTCATCCATCCACGGAATCACAAACACGATACGGTTATCTTCGTTTTGCAGGATATACGCCTGCTTTTCGCGATGGACGCGCGGTACCACGATGTGGCTACCTTTGATCAGACGAATGCCGTACGGCGATTTCAGCTTCAGGCCATCGTCGAAGAACTCTTTTACCCACGGACCGGCCGCATTGACCAGACCTTTGGCGCGCCAGGTGTAGGTTTTACCGCTGTCGATATCTTCGGCTTCCACCATCCACAAACCGGCTTCACGCCAGGCGCGGGTCACGCGCGTGCGGGTGCGTACTTCGCCGCCCTGTTTTTCTACTTCCTGCGCATTGAGTACCACCATGCGCGCATCATCAACCCAGCAGTCAGAATATTCGAATCCGCGCGTGATCTCCGGCTTGAGGGCCGAATCCGCGCCAAAACGCAGGCTCTTACTGCCCGGCAGCGTGGTGCGTTTGCCGAGGCGATCGTACATAAACAGGCCCATACGGATCATCCACGCCGGACGCAGATGCGGACGGTGCGGCAGACGGAAGCGCATCGGGAAAGCGATGTGCGGGGCCATTTTCAGCAGCACTTCACGCTCTGCTAACGCTTCGCCCACCAGGCGGAATTCATAGTGTTCAAGGTAGCGCAGGCCGCCGTGAATCAATTTCGAGCTGTTGGAGGAGGTTGCACAGGCCAAATCCCGCGCCTCCAGCATCAGCACCGACAGTCCGCGTCCTGCAGCGTCCACTGCAATGCCGGCTCCGTTAATGCCGCCGCCGATCACGATCAGGTCTTTGGTTTCCACGTCATCTCCTCCGATGTTCGGAATAGTTCTAAAATGTTCGTTTTCGAGCGTAATAATAATCGGAAACCAACATCTACGCCAGCGGTTAACTGAATAAAAACATTTTTGCGTGATATAGCTAACATTCCGACAGGAAAAAAATCACATAACCACAGGACTTGTCAGGTTATCGCGGCGCGTTCTCAGGTTAAACTAGGCGCTAATTGTGATGAAGTAATGAGAGACACCATGGAAACCTTCGAGTGTATTAACGTCCTGCAGGCGCAAGAGCATCTGGCACAAGGTGCGCAGCTGGTGGATATCCGTGATCCGCAGAGCTTTATGATGGGCCACGCGGCGGGCGCGCAGCACCTGACCAACGACAATCTGGCGGATTTCATCGCCAACGCCAATCAGGCTTTGCCGGTGCTAGTGATGTGCTATCACGGCAACAGCAGCAAAGGCGCGGCGCAGTTCCTGCTGGGCCAGGGATTCAGCGCGGCGTACAGCATTGACGGCGGATTTGATGCCTGGCGCGCGGCATTCCCGGCGCAGGTTGCCCTCGGCGACGCCTGAGCCCATCGCATAAGGAAGGAGATCACCGCATGATGCGCATCACCCAGTTCAATAATCCGCGCATGGCGCAGGCGTTTGTCGACTACATGGCGACCCGCGGCGTGACGCTACGCATTGAGCGCGAAAGCCACTTTGTCATTATGTTGGATGACGAAAGCAAGCTGGAGAGGGTCGAAAACGAACTCGCGCAGTTCGTGCGCGATCCCAACCATCCGCGCTATCAGGCGGCCAGCTGGCATAGCGGCAACACCGAAAGTGGCTTGCGCTACGAGCGCACCCACATCTGGGCGAGCATTCGCGAACGCGCAGGTCCGCTCACCATGACCATCATGATCGCCTGCGTCGCGGTATTTATCCTGATGCAGATCGTCGGTGATGATGTGGCGCTGGATTGGCTGGCGTGGCCGGCGGATTCTTCGCAATATTTCCAGGTGTGGCGCTGGTTTAGCCATGCGCTGCTGCACTTCTCGCTACTGCATATCCTGTTCAACCTGATGTGGTGGTGGTATCTCGGCGGTGCGGTCGAGAAGCGTCTCGGCAGCGGCAAGCTGTTTGTGATTATGCTGATCTCGGCGCTGCTAACCGGCTGGATGCAGGCCAAGTTCAGCGGCGTGCTGTTTGGTGGCTTGTCGGGCGTGGTTTACGCGTTGATGGGTTACTGCTGGCTGCGCGGCGAGCGCGATCCCGAAAGTGGTATTTATCTCGAGCGCGGCCTGATTGGCTTTGCGGTCGTATGGTTGGTGATTGGCTGGTACGGCGCATTTGGTCTGTCGATCGCCAACGCCGCGCACGTCACCGGCTTGCTGGTGGGTTTAGCGATGGCATTTGTTGATACGCGTAAGATTACGCGTCGTTAGCAGCACCAATAAAAGAAGCGGCCACGAGCCGAGGAGAGAGATGTGAAGCAGACGCAACGTCATGACGCCATTATCGATCTGGTCCGGCGTCAGGGATATGTCAGTACCGAAGAGCTTGTTGATCACTTTGAAGTCAGCCCGCAAACCATTCGGCGTGACCTGAACGACCTGGCCGATCAGAACAAAATCATGCGCCATCACGGCGGGGCGGCGCTGCCGTCCAGCTCAGAAAATACCGCATGGCAGGATCGTAAAATGATGTGGTCGGCGGAGAAAGCGCGCATCGCTGAGCGTGTGGCGAGCCAGATCCCTGATGGCGCCACGCTGTTTATTGATATCGGCACCACGCCGGAAGCGGTGGCGCATGCGCTGCTCAATCACAACAATCTGCGCGTTGTCACCAACAACCTCAACGTGGCGATTCTGCTGATGGCGAAAGCGGATTTCCGCGTAATTATCGCCGGCGGCGAAGTGCGCACGCGCGATGGCGGCATCATGGGCGAAGCGACGCTGGACTTCATTTCGCAGTTTCGCCTCGATTACGGCATTCTCGGCATCAGCGGCATTGATATGGATGGTTCGCTGCTGGAGTTCGATTATCACGAAGTGCGCACCAAACGCGCCATCATCGAAAACTCGCGCTGCGTGATGCTGGTGGTGGATCACTCGAAGTTTGGCCGTAATGCGATGGTCAACCTCGGCAATATGAGCCTGATTGATTACATGTATACCGATCAAAGCCCGCCGGCCAGCGTGCTGAAAGTGATTGAACAGCACGAAGTTCACCTCGAACTTTGCTAATGCCGTAGCGGCGCAATTTATTGCGCGATAAATCGCGCCGCTACAAAAATCAGCACCGATTTTTTTCACCGCACCTGCATTTCCCTGTCGCTTTTTTCTGCGCCCCCAGCTTTACTTATCCATTCACCTCTTGCGCTCGCCCGGCTTTACCGTTAACGGACTCGAAGGGATTGATATGTCGCAGCAAAAATTCAATAAAACACGTTTCGACGCCGCGCTCACCCGCCAATGGCAGCATCTCGGGCTCACTTCCGCCCAGCAAATGACACCGCAGCAATGGTGGCAAGCGCTGAGCCGCGTGCTGGCAGAAATGCTGGCGACGCAGCCACCTGCGCCAGCCAAACACGGGCAGCGCCACGTCAACTATCTGTCGATGGAGTTTCTGCTGGGGCGTTTGACCGGCAACAATTTGCTCAATCTTGGCTGGTATAACGAAGTGCAAGCCGCGCTGGCGGAACATCAGGTTGAGCTGAGCGAACTGCTGGAAGAGGAGGTGGATCCGGCACTCGGTAACGGCGGATTGGGGCGTTTGGCCGCTTGCTATATGGATTCGATGGCGACCGTCGGCCAGGCTGCGATGGGCCACGGCCTCAACTATCAATACGGCCTGTTTCGTCAGACGTTTGCCGACGGACAGCAGCAGGAAGCGCCGGATGACTGGCAGCGCGATCGCTATCCGTGGTTCCGCTACAACGCCGCGCTGGATGTGCAAGTAGGCCTCGGCGGCAAGGTCAAAGAGAACCACGATGGCAGCCTCAGCTGGCGACCTAAAATTCACCTCAAAGGCGAAGCCTGGGATTTGCCGGTGGTGGGCTATCGCAACGGTATCACGCTGCCGCTACGCTTGTGGAAAGCCAGCAGCGCGCAGCCGTTCGATCTCACCGCGTTCAACAACGGCCAGTTCCTGGAGGCTGAGCAGCAAGGCATTGTAGCCGACAAGCTGACCAAAGTGCTTTATCCCAATGATAATCATGCCGAAGGTAAGCGGCTGCGCCTGATGCAGCAGTATTTCCAGTGCGCCTGCGCGGTGGGCGATATTCTGCGGCGTCATCATCTCGCCGGGCGCGCCATTCGCACCTTGCCAGATTTCGAAGTGATCCAGCTTAACGACACGCATCCCACCATCGCCATCCCGGAGATGCTGCGCGTGCTGCTGGATGAGCATCAACTGAGTTGGGACGATGCGTGGCATATCACCAGCCGCACTTTTGCTTACACTAACCACACGCTGATGCCGGAAGCGCTGGAGCGCTGGGATGAGAAGCTGGTGCGCGACCTGCTGCCGCGCCATATGTTGATCATCCGCGAGATTAATCGCCGCCTGAAAAAGGTGGTGAAGCAACGGTGGCCAGACGATAAAGCGATCTGGCACAAGCTGGCGGTGGTGGCTGATGGTCAGGTGCGCATGGCGAATCTGTGCGTGGTGAGCTGTTTCGCCGTCAACGGCGTGGCGGCGCTGCACTCCGAGCTGGTGGTGAAAGATCTGTTCCCGGAATATCACCTGCTGTGGCCGAACAAATTCCACAACGTGACCAACGGCATCACGCCGCGCCGCTGGTTAAAACAGTGCAATCCGCTGCTGGCGACGCTGATCGATGACAGCCTGCAGGTTGAGTGGGCCAACGATCTCGATGCGCTGGCGTGGCTGGCACCTTTCGCCCGCAAGAAGGCGTTTCGTCAGCAGTTCCGCCACATCAAGCAGCAAAACAAACAGCGGCTGACGCTCTACGTCAAGCGCGTGACCGGCATTGATATCAATCCGGATGCGCTGTTTGACGTGCAGATTAAGCGACTGCATGAGTACAAACGTCAGCACCTCAGTTTGCTGCATATGCTGCACTGCTATCGCCAGCTGCGCGACAACCCGGATAACCCCGACTTCGTGCCGCGCGTGTTCCTGTTTGGCGCCAAAGCCGCGCCCGGCTACTACCTCGCCAAAAATATCATCTATGCCATCAACAAAGTGGCGGAGGTGATCAACAACGATCCACTCGTCGGCGATCGCCTTAAAGTGGTGTTTATCCCGGATTACCGCATCACCGCCGCAGAGCTGATGATTCCGGCCGCCGATCTCTCCGAGCAAATTTCCACCGCCGGTTATGAGGCTTCCGGCACCGGCAATATGAAGCTGGCGCTGAACGGCGCGCTCACCATTGGCACGCTGGACGGCGCCAATGTGGAGATTGCTGAAGCGGTGGGCGCGAAGCATATCTTTATCTTCGGCAACAGCGTGGACGAGGTGAAAGCGCTGAAGGCGGGCGGCTACAGCCCGAAAAAGCTGCGTAAACAGAATCCTTATCTGGATGGTTTGCTGAAGGAGCTGGAGAAGGGCAAGTTCAGCGACGGCGATAAGCATGCGTTTGATTTGATGTTGCAAAGCCTGACCAAAAATGGCGATCCCTGGCTGGTGCTGGCCGACTTTGATGACTACATCGCCGCGCAGCAGCAGGTGGAAGCGTTGTGGAAAAACCCGGACGCCTGGACGCGCGCAGCGATCCTCAATACCGCTCACACCGGCCGCTTCAGCTCTGACCGTTCAATTCGCGATTATCAGCAGCGGATTTGGCAGGCGGCCCGATAAAGACACGATTGATGATTTTGGAGACACGATGACGCTCAACAAGCTGGACCAGGCGACACAGGATGCCGGCATTTCGCTGCGCTTTATCAATGCGCACGGCGAGCCGGAAACCATCAGCGATGAGACCAAACGCGCGTTGCTGGCAGTCATGGAAACGCCAACCGGTAAAGCGCCACCACTGCCGCCGGTGCAGGTATTTGCCGCTCGCAGCAAGCGCCAACTGACGCCACAAGGCAGCGGCACCTTTTCCTGGCAGCTACAAACCGAACAGGGCAAAAGCTTCAGCGGCGAAGTGCAGGGCGGAGAACCGCTCACACTGCCGCCGCGTCTGTCACAGGGTTATCACCAGCTCACGCTGCGCAAAGGTCGCCAGCAGTGGCAAACGCGCATCATCATTGCGCCACGCCGCTGTTTTATCCCGGCATCAGTCGAGCAAGGAGAGAAACTGTGGGGCGCGTTAGTACAGCTTTACACGCTGCGATCGGATGACAATTGGGGCATCGGTGACTTCGGCGATTTGGCGCAAATGCTGGAGAACGTTGCCAATAATGGCGGTGACTTCGTTGGCCTTAATCCTTTGCATGCGCTTTATCCTGCACAGCCAGAACATGCCAGTCCTTACAGCCCAACCTCGCGTCGCTGGCTCAACGTGCTGTATATCGACGTTAATCGGCTGGAGGATTTTCAGCGTAGCGAGGCAGCGCAGCGTTGGTGGCAAAGGGCGAAAACACGCAAAGCGCTGGATCAGGCGCGCGCGGCTGAGTTTGTCGATTACAGCACGGTGGCCAAACTGAAATTGGCCGCGCTGCGCTTTGCCTGGCAGCGCTTTCAGCCGCGCGCCGCTGAAGATGCCGGATTTCAGCAATTTATCGTTGAGGGCGGCGACCATCTGCGTTATCAGGCGGCGTTTGATGGCATTCTCGCCGAACGCAGCCAGCAGCATCCTGATGAATGGGGTTGGACCAACTGGCCGGAAGGCTGGCGCAACGCTTTGCTGCCGGAGGTGCAGCAATGGTGTGCGGAACACGAAGAGGAGATTCAGTTCTGGAGTTGGTTGCAGTGGGTGGCGCAAGAGCAGTTTGCCATCTGCTGTCAAATTAGCCAGCAGCTTGGCATGGAAGTGGGATTATATCGCGACTTAGCGGTCGGCGTGGCGCAAGGCAGCGCGGAAACCTGGCAGGATCCGGAACTGTATAAACTCGGCGCTTCCGTCGGTGCGCCGCCGGATCGCCTCGGTCCACAGGGGCAAAACTGGTGTTTGCCGCCGCTCGATCCACATGTGATGCGCGCGCGCGGCTATCAGCCTTTTATCGACTTGCTGCGCGCCAATATGCGTGACTGCGGCGCTTTGCGTATCGATCACGTGATGGCGCTGCTGCGCTTGTGGTGGATTCCCTACGGCGAAAGCGCGGATAAAGGCGCTTACGTGGCCTATCCGGTTGAGGATCTGCTAGCGATCCTGGCGCTGGAGAGTCAGCGCCATCGCTGCATGGTCATTGGCGAAGATCTCGGCACGGTGCCAAAAGAGATCGTCAGCCTGCTGCGCAAAAGCGGCATTTTCTCGTGGAAAGTGTTGTTCTTCGAGCAGCACGGCGATGGCCGCTATCGTCAGCCGCAAGAGTATCCCGTGCAGTCGATTGCCAGCGCCAGTACCCATGATTTGCCGACGTTGGCGGGATTCTGGAGATATGAGGATCTTTTTCTGGGTCACAAACTGGGCTTGTACCAGGAGAGCGTATACATGTCATTGCTAAGGCAAAGGGATAAACAAAAACAGGCGCTATTGGATGCGCTGCATCAGATGAATACGTTGCCTGCGCGCCACGGTACCGTTGCCAGCCGATTGTCCTTCACACCGATGCTCAATCGCGGCTTCCACCGCTATCTGGCGCGCACTAACAGCGCATTGCTGGGGCTGCAACCTGAAGACTGGCTTGCTATGACTTCACCGGTCAACGTGCCGGGTACGGTAGATGAATATCCAAACTGGCGGCGCAAGTTAAGCGTCACAATCGAAAAGATGTTTAGAGGAAACGTGCCGGGCTTATTGAATGCGGTAAATACCGGGCGCAGGAAGCGTTGAAGAACGCGCGGCAGCGTCGGGTCGCTGCCGCGTGCTTAATCAGTAGTACGAGTGCTCGCCGCGCTGGTGCTCGGTCAAATCGCGCACGCCTTTCAGCTCAGGGAAGGCTGCCAGCAGCTCTTTCTCGATGCCATCTTTCAGCGTGACGTCGATCATCGAACAACCATTACAGCCGCCGCCGAATTGCAGAATGGCGATGCCGTCATCGGTGATTTCCATCAGCGATACGCGACCGCCGTGGCCAGCCAGCTGCGGGTTAATCTGCGCTTGCAGCAGATATTCCACGCGTTCCACCATTGGCGCATCGTCAGAGACTTTCCGCATTTTGGCGTTAGGCGCTTTCAGCGTCAGCTGCGAACCGAGGTTGTCGGTAACAAAGTCGATCTCCGCGTCATCGAGGTACGGTGCGCTCAGCTCATCAACAAAGGCTGACAGTTTTTCGAACTTAAATTCGGTATCAGTCGCTTCTACTGCATCGGGTGGGCAGTAAGAAACACCGCATTCTGCGGTTGGCGTACCCGGATTAATGACGAATACGCGAATCTGAGTGCCATCTTCTTGTTTGGACAGCAATTTTGAGAAGTGCTCTTGCGCAGCATCAGTAATAACGATCATGGCGATTGCTCAATAGTTGACTAAATTACTTGGTTATAATACGCCCAACACCGACGCTCTACAAGGTACGGCACAGGCAACCAATGTGTACGCTGGCCGCGCCTTGCGCCAGCAGGATGCGGCTAATTTCCGCCACGGTACTTCCGGTCGTCACAACATCGTCGATAAGCAGGATATGGCGTCCGCGCACCGGCATTTCAAGGCGAAACGCGCCGCGCAGGTTCTTTTTGCGCGCGCTGGCGCTCAATGAATGCTGAACTGCGCCCTGTCGCACCCGCTTTACCGCTTCGCGATATTCACAGCCCAGCCAGCGAGCCAGCGGTTTTGCTAGCAGCGCCGCCTGATTGTAGCCGCGTTGCCAGGCGCGCCGACGATGCAGCGGTACGCTCAGCACCAAATCTACACGCGGCAGCCGGTAATCACGACGCATTGTTAACAATTTTAACAAAATCAGCCGCGCCAGCATCACTCTGAGTGCGGTTACGCGAGAAAACTTCAGCTGCTGCACCCAATCGCTCAGCGGCGGCAGGTAATCGCTGACGCAGCTCAGGCTCTGCCACGGCGGCGGGCGGCGCAGGCAGCGCCCGCAGGGCTGCATTCCACTGGCCGGTAAACCGCAGCAGGGACAGAGTGCCGGTAGCCGCGGAATTTGCTGCACGCAGCGGCTGCACAAACCGTGGCTGGCAATCTGCAACGGCAGGCGGCATAGCCAACACAGGGCCGGGATTGGTAGCATAGCGACCTCCTTATCACTTTTCCGGAGTGTAACCGATGAGTTCGCTTTACTGGCACACCACAGGCACGGGCGATCGCGATCTTGTGCTGCTGCACGGCTGGGGTTTGAACGCCGAAGTGTGGCAAAACATCGTTCCGCGACTCAGCTCGCATTTTCGCCTGCATCTGGTGGATCTGCCGGGCTTCGGCCGCAGCCAGGGTTTTGCGCCGCTGACCTTAGCGGAAATGGCGCAACAGCTGTTGCCGCAGTTACCCGACCGCGCGGTGCTGCTCGGCTGGTCGCTGGGTGGATTGGTGGCCAGCCAGCTGGCGTTAACCCAGCCGGAGCGCGTTGCAGCGCTGATCACTGTTGCCTCATCGCCGTGTTTTACCGCGCGTGATCAATGGCCCGGCATCAAGCCCGAAACGCTGCAAAATTTTCAGCAGCAGTTGAGCACGGATTTCCAGCGCACCGTGGAGCGCTTTCTGGCACTGCAAACCATGGGCACGGAGAACGCGCGACAGGATGCGCGTCAGTTGAAAGAGGTGGTGTTATCGCAGCCGATGCCGTCGGTTGCGGTGCTGGAAGGGGGATTAGAGATTCTGCGTCAGGACGATTTGCGTGCCGCGCTCGACGATCTGCCGCTGCCGTTTCTGCGCATTTACGGCTATCTCGATGGGCTGGTGCCGCGTCGTGTCGCAGAAGAACTGGATTCACGCTGGCCAGCTTCATCCTCGGTGGTGGTGGAGAAAGCCGCGCATGCGCCTTTCATTTCTCACCCCGATGAATTTACGCAGCTGATCATGACGTTTACCGCAGCCACATAAACTGCCACGCAGCCAGCGTTAAGGGCTGGCTGCCATCCAGCTTCTCCCCGCTAATCACATCCTGCATATGCCGCGCCAGCGGTAACTGTGTCGTCACCTCATGATGGCTGAGATTAAACACACACAGCAAACCCTCATCGCTATCCGGCTGATGGCGACGCAACACCAGCAGGCTATTTTCGCTTTCCAGCAGCGTCATCGGGTTATCGGGATGAAACGCGGGTTGCCGTGTGCGCAATTGAATCAGCGCGCTCAGGCGTTCATACACCTGTTGGCGCAGCGGATTGCCGCCGCTGATCCACTGTTCCATTTCACGCAGGCTGTACTTCTCCCGGTTGATGGCACGGTTGTGACCGGCGGCGCGCACGCCTTCATTATCGTTGCGCGAGCCAAGAATACTTTGAATGTAGATCGCCGGTACGCCAGGAAACGACAGCAGAATCGCGTGCGCCAGCAGGAAGCGGCGCAAACGCGTGTCATCGTCATCGTCCTGCTGATTGAGCGCATCGAAATAGGTGACATTGATTTCGTAAGGGCTGGTGGTGCCATCGGCATTGTTCTTGTAGGAGACCAGCGCGCCTTCCAGTGCTAAATCACGCACCAGCGCCACAATCTCCACTTCCGACAAAATGCCGCGCGCCGGATTGAGTCCAATGCCGTCGTGCGAGGCGAGAAAGTTAAAGAAAGTGGTCGTGCCGCCGCCTAAATCCAGCGTGCTGGCCCATTGACGCAGCGCACGCGCCGATCCGGAATGAATGGCGTGCAGCACCAGCGGCGGCAGCGAAAACTGATACACCATTTGCGCTTCATCTTTGCCGTTACCGAAATAGCTGATGTTGTCTTTGTGCGGCACGTTGGTTTCGGTGACGATCACCGTACCGGGCGCCACTTCATTGGCGATGGCGCGAAACAGCTTCACCAACTGATGCGTTTTCGGCAGGTGAATGCAGTTGGTGCCCGGCGTTTTCCACATGTAGCCCACCGCGTCGAGCCGCACATAATCCGCGCCTTTGTTCAGGTAGTCGAGCAGCACATCGACCATGCGAATCAGCACTTCCGGATTGCCAAAGTTGAGGTCGATCTGGTCGGCGCTGAAGGTGGTCCAGATATAGCGCGTCTCGCCGTCGGCCATCGCAAACGGTGTGAGCAGCGGCGAGGTGCGTGGACGCGTCACCGCGCTGAGATCGGTCGCCGGCGGCATGCTGATAAAGAAATCATCCCAACCCGGATCCTGCGCCAGAAAGTGTTGAAACCAGCGGCTGTGCGCCGACATGTGGTTGCAGACAAAATCAAACATCAGCCGCGTTTCGCTGTGCAGCGCGCTGATGTGCTGCCAGTCGCCGCAAATCGGATTGACCTGGTGATAGTCGATAACCGAGAAGCCATCGTCGGAAGAGTAGGGAAAAAACGGCAACAGATGCACCAGACTGAAAGTGGATTGCAGATGCTGCTGATAAAAACGCGAGAAGCTGGCAAGGGTTGGCTGTTCAGGTTCGCGGAATTGATCGGCATAGGTAATCAGCACCACATCTTTCTCATCCCAATGCGCCTTGCGCGGCAGTTTTACCGTATCGCGCGCGGCACGAATGTGTGAAAGCAGGCGTTCACGCGCCGCGACCGGAAAGCTGCCGTGATAAATCTCATCGATTAAGGCGTTGATAATATCCATTGGATCGCTGGGCCACGCGGAAGGTTATTTTTTCAGCGTAGTTGGATGAGGAGATTTATCAAGCTGATACGCGCGGAGACGAGGGTTTCTCCGCGCGTTATTTACGGCAGGAACTTAGCGTTTTTTACCGAATGCCGCGGCGAGCGCATCGCCCATCGCGCTGTTGCCGGCAGACGAGCTGGCAGGTTTGCCGCGACCTTTGTTATTGGCCGCCGGGCGGGCGTTTTCTTTGCCTGCGCTGCGGTTGCTGCCGCGGGCATTACTTTCACCGGGCTGCTCGTCCAGACGCATGGTGAGCGCAATACGCTTACGCTGCATATCCACTTCCATCACCTTCACTTTGACGATATCGCCGGCTTTCACCACCTGATGAGGATCTTCAACGAACTTGTCGGAAAGGGAAGAGATGTGCACCAAACCATCCTGATGCACGCCGATATCGACGAAAGCACCGAAGTTGGTGACGTTGGTGACGGCGCCTTCCAGCACCATGCCCGGCAGCAGATCGTTGAGCGTTTCCACGCCTTCAGCAAATTGCGCGGTTTTAAACTCCGGACGTGGATCGCGGCCCGGTTTTTCCAGCTCTTTGATGATGTCTGTGACCGTGGGCAAGCCGAAGCGCTCATCGGTAAAGTCGCGGGCATTCAGATCGCGCAGACCGCCAGCATTGCCCATCAGCTCATTCAGCGCCTGCTCGGTGGCGGCCAGAATGCGCTCGACCAGCGGATAGGCTTCCGGGTGCACGGTTGAGGCATCCAGCGGGTTATCGCCGTGGTTGATGCGCAGGAAGCCCGCGCACTGCTCAAAGGCTTTCGGCCCGAGGCGGCTCACTTTCAGCAGCTGCTGACGGTTCTGGAAGCGGCCATTTTCATCGCGCCAGCTAACAATATTCTGCGCCATCATGCGGGTTAAACCGGCCACGCGGGTCAGCAGCGCCACAGACGCGGTGTTGAGATCGACACCGACGGCGTTTACGCAGTCTTCCACTACCGCATCCAGCTTCTTCGCCAGCTGGCTTTGGCTGACGTCGTGCTGATATTGGCCTACGCCGATCGATTTCGGATCGATCTTCACTAGCTCGGCGAGCGGGTCCTGCAGGCGACGCGCGATGGAAACCGCGCCACGGATGGAAACGTCGAGATCCGGGAACTCCAGCGCCGCCAGCTCAGAGGCCGAATAGACCGATGCACCGGCTTCGCTGACGATCACTTTCTGCGCGTTGATTTGCGGGAACTGCTTCTGCACGTCGAGGAAGAAGCGCTCGGTTTCGCGCGAGGCGGTACCGTTACCAATCGCCACCAGTTCAACCTGATGTTTGGCGCACAGCGCCGCCACAGCCGTGGCCGCTTTCGCCGCCTGGCCGGTGTGCGGATAAATGGTATCAGTGGCGACCAGCTTGCCGGTGGCATCTACCACCGCAACTTTCACGCCGGTACGTAAGCCTGGATCGAGGCCCATGGTGGCGCGCATGCCCGCAGGCGCGGCCATCAGCAGATCGTGCAGGTTACGGGCAAATACGTTGATGGCTTCATCTTCGGCGCGTTCACGAAGGGTGCCCATCAATTCAGTTTCGAGGTGCAGCAGCACTTTGATGCGCCAGGTCCAGCTCACCACCGCTTTACGCCAGCTATCCGCTGGCGCGTTATTCAGGCGCAGCTTGAGGTGTTCGGCGATCAGCGTTTCGCCATAGCTTTCACGCGGGGCTTCGTCGAACTGCGGATCGGCATTCAGCGACAGCTGCAGCACGCCTTCATTGCGGCCGCGGAACATCGCCAGCGCACGGTGCGACGGTACGCCGCTCAGCGCTTCGTGATGATCGAAGTAGTCGCGGAATTTCGCGCCTTCTTCCTCTTTACCTTCCACCACGCGCGAAACCACATGCGCGTTCTTCCACAGATATTCACGCACTTTCGCCAGCAGCGTCGCGTCTTCGGCAAAGCGCTCCATCAGGATGTAGCGCGCGCCATCCAGCGCAGCGCGCACGTCGGCGACACCTTTGTCGGCATCAACGTAGCTGGCGGCCAGCTGCTCGGGATCCTGCGATGGGTCCTGCCACAGCGTATCGGCCAGCGGTTCCAGACCGGCTTCAATAGCGATCTGTCCGCGCGTGCGACGCTTCTGTTTGTACGGCAGGTAAAGGTCTTCCAGCTCGGTTTTGTTCAGCGTGCTGTTGATGGCGGTGGCGAGTTCAGGCGTGAGTTTGCCCTGTTCGTCGATGGATTTCAGAATCGACTGGCGACGATCGTCCAGCTCGCGCAGGTAACTCAGACGGCTCTCCAGCAAACGCAGCTGAGTGTCGTCGAGTCCGCCGGTCACTTCCTTACGATAACGTGCGATAAACGGCACGGTGTTCCCTTCATCAAGTAAGCGAACGGCAGCATCAACCTGGTCGGCGCGTGCCTTCAGCTCACCTGCGATAATCTGGCTCAGTGAATCTTTCATCATCATTAACAATGCTTACACAGGGTTGGAAATAGCGGACAGTTATACGGAATGAGGCCGAAAATTGCCAGCCGGTGGCCTGTGAATCCGTCTTTTTCTGAATGCAGCGCGCGCAATCTTGCTGATGGTCAATCGGTCGCTTATTGTTAGCCTCTTTGCTGCGAAGAACCGCCGTCACCACGAGTTGAAGTCATGAAAACCCAACTGATTACCCGCGAAGGCTATAACAAGCTGCGTGCCGAACACGACCATTTGTGGAACGAAAAGCGTCCGGAAGTCACCAAAATCGTCTCCTGGGCTGCCAGCCTCGGCGATCGTTCGGAAAACGCCGATTACACCTACAACAAGCGTCTGCTGCGCCAGATCGATCGCCGGGTGCGCTATCTGCGCAAATGCCTCGCCGATCTGAAAATCGTCGATTACGCGCCGCAGCAGGAGGGCAAAGTGTTTTTCGGTGCCTGGGTGCAAGTGGAGAATGAGCAGGGCGATGTGAAGCGTTTCCGCATTGTTGGCCCGGATGAAATTTATGGCGAGACGATGAAAGAGTACATCTCGATCGACTCGCCGATGGCGCGCGCGCTGATCAAGAAAGAAGTGGATGACGAAGTGGTGGTCAACACGCCGGAAGGGCAGAAGCTGTGGTTCGTCAACAGCATCGACTATGTCAAAGAGACGCCCTGAAACGGGTAATCGCCGTTAGTGTAGTACTCAACACTCTTTCGCAAAACGCACACATCGTCGCGGCGCAATTGACTGCGCGATTAATCGCGCCGCGACGTAATGCGGTACTGGATAGCAGAGGTGAACTGAATGGCCGTGATGCGTTATTTACCGGCCTGGGTCGCGGTGGTGGTTGAGGTACCGCTGCCACCTTTGTCGCCGCCGCCCATGGTCGCCAGCGCCACGCCGAGCAGCGCGCCTACCGCGCCAACACCGATCGCGTCAGAGTTACCCTTCGCCGTCGTGGATGCCTGCGCGCCAGCCGCTTCGCCCGCGCTGGTGGCCGCCTGAACCTGAGTGAAGCTGGTCAGTACCAGTGCGCCCAGCAGAATTACCGTTTTTTTCATTTTTCTCTCTCCACATGAACTCAATAACAACAGGTACGAATCCAGTGTCGGAGATCGAGAGAAGCGAGGAAAGAGGAGATTACTGATTGATTTGTAGGAATTAATTTAACACTGGCCTTGTTTTTCATCGCTCGGGAATTGTTCCGAAAACAGATGCGCATTCCGCAAGAGAAATGCCCTATTTTATGCTGCCATCACTCCAACTCAGGCCTATTCTTCACCATCACCTTAAGTCAAATCGCCCTGAACGCCTCTCTGGCGGCGGGATTTTTTGTCATGAACCAGTAACAGAAAGAAAATGCGCCAAATTTTCAGATAAGCGCTAAGCGGCTTGAAAGCACAGATAAAAAACGCGAAGCGAAGCGCATTTCAGGGTCAAAAATAAATATAAGCTGCTGTTTAATATGCTTTGTAACAATTTCGGCTAGAATATAAACCATTAATGACTGTCACACTGAGGCCTCTTTTTTTAACAATATTGGCTCAGGCAATGGCGCCTTTGGGAGTTGAACATGCAAGAGAACTACAAAATTCTGGTCGTCGATGATGATATGCGTTTGCGTGCGTTGCTGGAGCGCTATCTCACCGAGCAGGGCTTTCAGGTGCGTAGCGTTGCCAACGCCGAGCAAATGGACCGACTGTTAACCCGCGAATCCTTCCACTTGATGGTGCTCGACTTGATGCTGCCGGGCGAAGATGGTTTGTCTATCTGCCGCCGTTTACGCAGTCAAAGCAACCCTATGCCGATCATCATGGTCACCGCGAAAGGCGAAGAAGTGGATCGTATCGTCGGTCTGGAAATCGGTGCGGATGACTACATTCCAAAACCGTTTAACCCGCGCGAACTGCTGGCGCGTATTCGTGCCGTATTGCGTCGTCAGGCCAATGAGTTGCCGGGCGCGCCTTCGCAGGAAGAAGCGGTTATCGCCTTCGGTAAGTTCAAGCTGAACCTCGGCACCCGCGAGATGTTCCGTGAAGATGAGCCAATGCCGCTGACCAGCGGTGAGTTTGCTGTGCTGAAAGCGCTGGTGAGCCACCCGCGTGAGCCGCTGTCACGCGATAAGCTGATGAACCTGGCGCGTGGCCGTGAATACAGCGCCATGGAACGCTCCATCGACGTGCAGATTTCGCGTCTGCGCCGCATGGTGGAAGAAGATCCGGCGCATCCACGCTACATTCAGACCGTTTGGGGTCTTGGCTACGTATTCGTTCCGGACGGCAGCAAAGCATGAGGCGATTGCGCTTCTCACCTCGCAGTTCGTTTGCCCGCACCTTGTTATTGATTGTTACCTTGCTGTTCGTCAGCCTGGTAACAACCTATTTGGTGGTGCTCAATTTCGCCATTCTTCCCAGTTTGCAGCAGTTCAATAAGGTCCTCGCGTACGAAGTGCGTATGTTGATGACCGATCGGCTGCAGCTGGAAGACGGAACGCAGTTGGAAGTGCCACCGGCCTTCCGACGCGAAATTTATCGTGAGCTGGGCATCTCGTTGTATACCAACGCGGCGGCGGAAGAGAGCGGTTTGCGCTGGGCGCAACATTACGAATTCCTCAGTGAGCAGATGGGCCAGCAGCTGGGCGGTCCCACCGATGTCCGTGTCGAGGTGAATAAAAACTCGCCGGTGGTGTGGCTGAAAACCTGGCTGTCGCCGGATATCTGGGTGCGCGTGCCGCTCACCGAAATCCATCAGGGCGACTTCTCACCGCTGTTCCGCTACACGCTGGCGATTATGCTGCTGGCGATTGGCGGCGCCTGGCTGTTTATCCGCATCCAGAACCGACCCCTGGTGGATCTGGAGCATGCGGCGTTGCAGGTCGGTAAAGGCATCATTCCACCGCCGCTGCGTGAATACGGCGCGTCGGAAGTGCGTTCGGTGACGCGGGCGTTTAACCAAATGGCGGCAGGTGTGAAGCAGTTGGCCGACGATCGTACCTTGTTAATGGCGGGTGTCAGCCACGATTTGCGTACGCCGCTGACGCGCATTCGTCTCGCTACTGAGATGATGGGCGAGCAGGATGGTTATCTGGCCGAGTCGATCAACAAAGATATCGAAGAGTGCAACGCGATTATCGAGCAGTTCATCGACTATCTGCGTACCGGTCAGGAGATGCAGACAGAGCGTGCCGACCTCAACAGCGTGCTGGGCGAAGTGGTGGCGGCAGAGAGCGGCTACGAGCGCGAGATTGAGAACGCGGTGATGTCCGAGGATTTGATGCTGGATATCAACCCGCTGTCGATCAAGCGCGCGCTGGCGAATCTGGTGGTCAACGCGGCGCGTTATGGTAATGGATGGATTAAGGTCAGCAGCGGCAAGGAGCTGAACCGCGCGTGGTTCCAGGTGGAAGATGATGGTCCGGGCATCAAGCCGGATCAGCTACAGCATCTGTTCCAGCCGTTTGTGCGCGGCGACAGCGCGCGCAGTACCAGCGGCACCGGTCTCGGTTTGGCGATTGTGCAGCGTATTATCGATGCGCATGAAGGCTCGCTGGAGATTGGTGACAGCGACCGGGGCGGATTGCGGATTCGTGCCTGGTTGCCGATTCCGGAAGGCAGCAGCGCTACGGCGGTGGCGAGTATCAATCACAGTGCGTGATACCCGGCGGGCATTTATGCCCACCGGGTTTTCACATCACAACTGCGGACCCGCCTGCACTAGCGCTTTACCCGCATCGTTATCGGTATATTTCTCAAAGTTAGTAATAAAGCGCTGCGCCAGATCCTGCGCGGCTTGCTGCCAGGCCGCTTCTGTCGGCCAGCTGCGGCGCGGATCGAGAATCGCGCTATCCACCTGCGGCAGAACTTTAGGCATCTGCAGGTTGAACACCGGCAAGGTGTCAGTCTCAACCTCATCCAACTCCCCAGCCAGAATCGCATTGATGATGGCGCGCGTGTCTTTCAACGAAATGCGCTTGCCGCTGCCGTTCCAGCCGGTATTCACCAGATACGCCTGCGCACCTGCCGCTTCCATGCGCTTCACCAGCACGTCGGAATATTGCGTTGGGTGCAGCGTAAGGAACGCCGCGCCAAAGCAGGCAGAGAAGGTGGGCGTTGGCTGCGTGACGCCGCGCTCGGTGCCGGCCAGTTTGGCGGTAAAGCCAGACAGGAAATGGTATTGCGTCTGTTCCGGCGTCAAGCGTGAAACCGGCGGCAGCACGCCAAAGGCATCGGCGGTAAGGAAAATCACCCGCTTCGCATGGCCCGCTTTCGACACCGGCTGCACGATGTTCTCGATATGCTCGATCGGATAAGAGACGCGGGTGTTCTCGGTCTTGCTGCCGTCGGCGTAATCTACGCTGCCATCGGCGCGCACCACCACATTTTCCAGCAGCGCATTGCGGCGAATCGCCCGGTAGATCTCCGGCTCCGCCTGCTCAGACAGATTGATGGTTTTGGCGTAGCAGCCGCCTTCAAAGTTGAACACGCCGTCGTCATCCCAGCCGTGTTCGTCATCGCCAATCAGCTGGCGATCCGGATCGGTGGACAATGTGGTTTTACCGGTGCCGGACAGGCCGAAGAACACCGCCACATCGCCCGCTTTGCCGACGTTAGCCGAACAGTGCATTGAAGCGATGCCTTTCAGCGGCAGTAGGTAGTTCATGATGGCGAACAGGCCTTTCTTCATCTCGCCGCCGTACCAGGTGCCGCCAATCAGCTGCATGCGCTCGGTCAGGTTGAAGGCGACGAAGTTCTCGGAGTGCAGACCTTGCGCCTGCCAGTCTGGATTGGTGCACTGCGCGGCGTTCATCACCACGAAATCCGGTTTGAAGTCAGCCAGTTCGGCTTCGCTCGGGCGGATAAACATGTTTTTGACGAAGTGCGCCTGCCAGGCCACTTCCATCACGAAGCGCACGCTGAGGCGCGTGTCAGGATTGGCACCGCAGAACGCATCAATCACAAACAGGCGTTTGCCGGAAAGCTGCTGGGTGCAGCGATCTTTCAACGCCTGCCAGGTTTCCTGTGACAGCGGCTGGTTATCATTTTTGCCGTTGCCGACATCGTTCCACCACAGCGTGTCGCGCGTGGTGTCATCCCGAACGATGTACTTATCTTTTGGCGAGCGACCCGTGAAGATGCCGGTATCCACGGCAATAGCACCGCTCTGCGTCAGAATGCCTCGCGCATAACCTTCCAGCTCTGGGCGAGTTTCTTCCTGAAACAGGGTGTCGAAATCAGGGTTGTACACCACTTCGGTGGTGCCACTGATGCCCATAGAGGCGAGGTCTTGCGATGTCAGGCCGTTAACGCGCATGTGACTGCTCCTTTAATCGGTATCTGTTACTGCATATTTTTTATGGGTGATTCTGCCGCCTGCCTGCATAGCCACGCAGGGCAGATCGCGCGCAGTGTACTCTTCTGAGCACAGCGGAAAAGAGAAGATAGTCAGAAATGCGAGCTGGAACGTGACAAGTAGAGAAATCTGCCACTTATGAAACTAAAGTCAGCGTTATTTAGCTAATAACCGTGATAAATGATAGGGATACGTTCAGCAGGAATGCGGGCGGATGAACCGCCCGGCAGGTAATTAATGCACGTGATCGCTGTTGTTGGTTGGCGCGTTACGAATGGCGGCAATATCCACTGCATCGAACACGTAATGCGATCCGCAATAGTCGCAATTCATATCGATTTCGCCATCCTCTGCGAGGATTTCGTCCACTTCCTCAACCGGCAACGTGCTCAGCACTTCACCGCAGCGCTCGCGTGAACAGGTGCACTTGAAGCTGACTGGCGACGGATCGAACACGGTGGCTTCTTCCTGATGATACAGGCGCCACAGCACGTCGGTGGCGGGCAGCTCAATCAGCTCTTCGCTCTTCACGGTTTCGGTCAGCGTGGCGAGGTGATTGAAATCATCCAGGCTCGGTTCTTGCGCTGGCAGCACCTGCAGCAGAATACCCGCTGCGCCTTTGTCGCTGGTGCGGATAAACAGGCGCGTTGGCAACTGCTCAGAACGCATGAAGTAATCTTCCAGACAACCCGCCAGCGTATCCGCTTCCAGGCCAACCACGCCCTGATAGCGCTCGCCTTTCTCTGGCGAAATGGTGATCACCAGATAGCCGTTACCGACCATCTCTTTCAGGCTGCTGCCGGGTGCGATCTCCGCGTCTTCTTGCACGCGCGCCACGCCACGCAACTCCTGACGGTTGTTACCGTTGATCACCGCCAGCGTCAGCGGACCGTCGCCCTGTAACTGCACCGTGATATCACCGTCAAACTTCAGCGTTGCCGTTAGCAGGCTGGTGGCTACCAGCAGCTCGCCCAGCAAGGTTTTTACCGGCTCAACGTAGTGGTGATTTTCGACGATTTCACGCCAGGTTTCGCTCACATTGACCAGCTCGCCGCGCACGGCGACGTTTTCGAACAGGTAACGGTGCAGTTGATCGTTTGCAGACATAGTGTTTCTCTCGTTGGGGGCGCGTTATTTATCACCCGACAATTTAAATTTCATCAGATCGCGGCGCTCTTTCTTATCCGGGCGGCGATCGGGGTGCGGCATGGTTAAGGCATTCATCTTGCGTGCCAGCGCGGTTTTCTCGCGCTTGTCGATGCTGGCGGCGGTTTCGGCATACAGCGCCTGGGCTTCGCTGGCCGGACGACGCTGATCGGTCACGGCGGTGATCACCACGGTGCGCTCATCGTTGCCCTGACGCAGCGTCAATTCAGCATTGAGCTCCACCAGTTTGCTCGGCTTGCTGCGCTGACCGTTGTAATGCACTTTGCCGCCTTCGACCATTTCGCGTGCCAGCGCACGCGTTTTGTAGAAGCGCGCGGCCCACAGCCATTTGTCGAGGCGCACGCCTTCGCTCACTTTCTCTTTCATGGTATTGCGGCTCCTGCTTTAACGCAGCGTCTCACACAATTGGCGATAATCGCGTACCGCCGGATGACGCTGGAAAGATTGATCGGGCCGACCGGAATCCGGATTGCTGACGCCTAAGCACCAGCGGATGCCCCAGCGTGTTGCTGCATCCAGAATCGCTTCGCTGTCATCAATGAATAGCGTGCGCGCGCTGTCAAACGCAGTGTGTTGCTGAACGGCTTGCCAGAGACGCGGATCCTCTTTCGGATATCCAAAGGTATGGGTGGAAAGTAATAAATCAAGGTGGGCAGCTAATCCGGTCTGCTCCAGTTTCACATCCAGATTGTAAGGATGCGCATTGGTCAACAGAATCGTGCGCTTACCTGCGGCACGCAGCGCCTGCAATAGCGGCAGCGTATCTTCACGCATTGCCGCGCGGTGGCGCTTTTCCCACGTCATGGCGCGAATATCCAGCGCCAGTTCCTGCGACCAGTAATCGAGACAATACCAGTTTAGCGTATGCACCACGGCCTGGTATTTCTGCTCAATCAGCTGATGCGCTTCGTCCAGCGTGATGGCGCGTTCGCGGCTCAGGGTTTCCGGAACGTGTTCCAGCCAGAAGTGGCGATCAAAGGCGAGATCGAGCAAGGTGCCGTCCATATCCAGCAGCACGGTATCAATCTCTGACCAGTTAAGCGTAACCTGCATTGTCTTTCTCGCCGCAAAAAAGTGGGCGACAGGGTAGCACAGAAGGAGAGGGCTCAGAACAGCGAGCGCACGCTCTGCATAGTGTTCAGATTGTGGTTGAAGCACTTATCGTAATACTGCTGAATTTCCGCCATGCGCAGGCGATTGCGATGAATACGACGCAGCGCCAGCAAGCCGTTGATCACCGCGCTGGCAATCAGCACCAGCATCAACAGCGTGGTACCCAAATAGCGCCATTGCGTCATGGCATCCGGCTCGTTATGCAGCGCGATATGGCGTGTGCCGTTGGCATCGGTGGTGATACTGGTGATGATGCCGCTGGCGGCGAATGGCGTATGCAGCAGCATGCCGGACATGCGTTGCAGTTCGCGCCATTGCGAAGGCGCATCAAGATCGAACAGCGGTACCGACGGCTGCGGCTGCATCACCATCTGACGACCTTCATCACTGACAATCAGGAAGCCACCCGGCGGTGGACTATTAAGGTTTTCAGCCGCACGGCGCGTTTCACGCGCGAAGAAGCTGGAGGTGGCGGTGTTCACCAGATTTTCCAGCGCTTCGGCACTCACCGGACGCAGCAGGACGTTCATGCCATTCAGCTTGCCAGAATCCGCACGGTGAATCAGTGAATCCCAATCTTTGGCGTTGCCGAGATTCACCAGCGCATTTTTCAGGCGTACGCAATCCTGCTGCTGGCTGCACAGATCCTGGGTTTTCAGCACCAAATCCGAGAAGTCATCCAGCAGAATCATGCCCGATTTCTGAATCGCCGAGGCGAGCTGCGGATTGAGTTTGGGATCGGTATTGGTTTCCGGATGCAGCTGGCGCGTGGTGGTATCGAGCAGCGCCGAGGCTTTATCAATGATCTCCGATTGCGGCTGAGGCAGCGGCGCGGCGTTATTCCAGTAAATCGCCGAGCAGTCGAACGGCATGTAGGCGTAGCTACGATTGCTTTGATAATTGCCCGGTACCGAACACATGCCGGTGCCGCCCACTTTCAAAATGTCGCCGATGTGCAGCGGCAGCGCATTCAGCTTATCCACGCTATTCACTTCAATGCTCTCGGTGCCTTTCACCCACGCAAGGCTGAGTTTGATCGGCATGCTGAGAGGAATCCAGGTGAATAGCATGACCAGCACCAGCAGCGAGCCGCACGCCAGCACCAGATTTTTACGCCAGCGCTGCACCGGGAAGTTACGCACTTCGTCCTGGAGCGACAGGAAGCGACCCTGACGCACTACCTGACGATTGAGGTACATATCGACGTCGGTGGTTTGGCCTAAATCGTGCGCTACATACGGCTGCCAGTGCGCGGGATAGATTAAATCAATAATGCCCAGCGAGATGTTGCTCTGCTCCTGATTGGATTCACCAAACAGGCCCCAGCGCTTGGGCGCACCGCGCAGGCAATGCACATCGCGCAAACCTTTGGCGCCAGGGAAGCGATAGAGGAACCACAGGCTAACGGCGATCATCAGGCAGCCGAGCAGCGCAATCCAGCCCATCAGGCTGCCGGGCAGCACCAGACTCAGGAAGAACAGCAGGAAAGCGAAACAGATGGCGACCGCTTCACGCGTGCCGTCGGCGCGAGAAAGCTGATACTCTTCTGAGGTCTCTTTGCGTACCTGCAGCAGCTCAACATTCTCGCTCTCTTCTTTACGAATCGACGCGTTAGTGGACATCGGACGCACCAGTGGCGGCAGCGCCGGTTGTTCTACCGCGTAATTCACCAGCGAATGTCCGTTAAGCGAAATCACCAGCGGCAGCGTTTGCGTGCGGATCAGCTCTACGTGGTTCTCTTCGGCTATGTACTGTTCCCAAAGCGGCGGAAGATGAACTTCGACTTCATCGAGATAGTAGCGCCACTTCTGCGGATCGTCGGTGGAGAGGCCATAGCGGGTGATGGAGCGGGTGACAGGATAAACATTGTTGCTTTGCGCGGTGAGCGTCAGCGCTTGAGGTTCGCGCGGCTTCTTTGCGGATCGCGCGCTGCTGTGTTGCTGCTGTTTCACTAGTAGCGCGATGTACTTTTCAACGGCAGCGCGTTCTTCGTCGGTGAGCTTGCGATTAGGCGGACTGATAAACGGCAGTGGTTTCGCCAACGGCGGACGATGCCGCATAGCGAACCAATAGCCGATACCTGCTAATAAGGAACAGGCGAGCATGACAGCCAGAATGACAATATAAGTGCTCATGCTTTGCTCAATCCAGCCAAAAAACTGCCTTCACGTTAACGAATTACTCCCGGTGAATCCATCAATACAAGTCAATTTTGGCGAGCAGATGTCATTCTGACAAGGGAAAAGTCAGATAAAATAACGCGCAAAATCATTTAATTATAGTTTGTTAGATCATTCCTTAACGGGATGTTAACCAGACATGACTCAACTAAATATCGGTATTTTCTGAATTTAACCCCGCGCCGTTGACTTATTGTGAATTTTTAACTGCATAGATAACAAGAAGTTGTTAGCAGCCATAAGTGAATGTGTGTCACCATAGTTTACTTACGCTGCGTGTCGCACAATAGTTCTGGCTTCGGTATGCTGGCGTCATCACGTTTCACAGGGTTGTGCTAAGTTTGAGGCTGATATGAAAACCCCAATGAAAAAACCTGACATCCTCAATGTGGCAGCGGTGGCCCGCTCCCGCCTGTTCACCATCGAAGCGGTCGATCTCGTTTTCAGCAATGGCGCGCGCCGCGTTTATGAGCGGATGAAACCTTCCGACCGTGAAGCGGTGATGATTGTGCCGATTATTGGCGATGACGTGATCCTGATCCAGGAGTACGCCGTCGGTCTGGAAAGCTATGAACTGGGTTTTCCTAAAGGGCTAATCGATCCTGGCGAAAGCGCCTTTGAAGCCGCCGATCGTGAACTGAAAGAAGAAGCAGGATTTGGTGCCACCAAACTGGAAGCGCTGGGCAAGCTGACCATGGCGCCCTCATATTTCTCCAGCAAGATGAACATCGTGGTGGCGGAAGGTTTGTACGAAGAGAAGCTGGAAGGTGATGAGCCGGAGCCGCTAATTGTCCATCGCTGGCCGCTGAATAATCTGCTGGCGCTGCTGGATGAACCCGACTTCCGCGAAGCGCGTAACGTCAGCGCGCTGTTTATGGTGCGTGAGTGGCTGGTGAAGCAGGGCCGTTTAAGCTACTAAATTGCATCATCATTAAAAAAAGAAAGCCGGCGCATTTGCCGGCTTTTTTGATCAGAACAGTTCGTGGCTTTCGCCGTTGTCCATGAGGGTGGTGCCGACATCATGCACCGAATACTCGGTCGGCTGGGTGCCGTTGATGAAGTACTCCTGACGCGAGTTACCGCCGTTAGCCAACTTGCCGGTGCCGCGATCGATGTTAACGGTAACCACGCCATCTGGCGGTGTTAGCGGCTGTACCGGCACGCCTTCCAGCGCGGATTTCATATAGTCATCCCACGCTGGCTGTGCACTCTTCGCGCCGCCTTCGTAACCGGAGATTTGATCCGGTATCGCGCCTGACATGGTGGAGCGACCCAACGCGCGTGAATCATCGAAACCAATCCACACCGACGTTACCACGCCCGGACCATAACCAGAGAACCACGCATCTTTCGAGCTGTTGGTGGTACCGGTTTTGCCGCCGATATCGTTACGCTTCAGGTCACGACCGGCACGCCAGCCCGTTCCCATCCAGCCCGGCTCGCCGAAGATGTTGGTGTTCAGCGCGCTCTTGATCAGGAATGACAGCGGCGTGTTGATCACGTGCGGAGCATACTGCTGCTCGCCACCCGGCTGTGCAGGCACTTGCTCCAGCTCCGGTTGCGGCACGGTTTGGTTCTGCGATTGATCGGAGGTCGCGACATTCTCGACGCTCTCTTCATTCAACGCGACCGACTTTTTGGTATCGCCATAGATCACCGGCAGGTTGCACTGCGGACAGGCAATCTTCGGTTTCTCTTCGAAGATCACGCCGCCTTGTTCATTCTCAATCTTCGCGATGAAGTACGGATCAATCAGGAAGCCGCCGTTCGCCATCACCGCGTAGCCGCGTACCACCTGCATTGGGGTAAAGGACGCCGCGCCTAAGGCTAACGATTCGGTATGCACGATGTTCTGCGCCGGGAAGCCGAAACGCTGCAGATATTCCGCCGCGTAATCAACGCCCATCGCACGCATCGCACGTACCATCACCACGTTTTTCGACTCGCCTAACCCCTGACGCAAACGGATTGGACCTGCATACGTTGGCGGTGAGTTCTTCGGACGCCAGTCAGCACCCGCACCGGCATCCCAGCGCGAAATCGGCACGTCGTTGAGAATCGATGCCAGCGTTAAACCGCGATCCATCGCTGCGGTATACAGGAAGGGTTTGATGTTGGAACCCACCTGACGCAGCGCCTGGGTTGCGCGGTTGAACATGCTCTGGTTGAAGTCGAAACCGCCGACCAGCGCGCGAACCGCACCATCTTCTGGATTGAGTGATACCAGCGCCGAGTTCACCGCCGGAACCTGGCCGAGCCACCAGTCGTCATTCACTTTACGCACCCAAATCTGCTGGCCGGTCTGCAGCACCTGCGTCACGCTGCGCGGCGTTGGGCCTTGCAGCGTGTCAGATTTGTAAGCGCGTGCCCAGCGTACGCCGGCCATATTCAGCGTAACGCTGCTGCCATCTTTCAGCATCGCCGTGGCGTGATCGGCGCTGGCGCTGGTGATCACCGCAGCATTCAGCGGTCCGTAAGTTGGCAGATTTTTCAGCGCATTCTGGATGCGGGTTTGATCCCAGCTCGCTTCGCCCACTTTCCACAGCACATTGGTTGGACCGCGATAGCCGTGGCGCATGTCATACGCCATCACATTGTTACGCACCGCCTGCTGCGCGGCTTCCTGCAGATGGCGGGTGACGGTGGTGTAAACCTTGTAACCATCTTCATAGGCTTTATCGCCATAACGCTTCACCATCTCCTGGCGCACCATTTCACTTAAGTAAGGTGCAGAGAAGGCGATTTCCGGGCCGTGATAGCTGGCCGTCAGCGGCGAGTTACGCGCTTCGTTATATTGCTGCTGCGTGATGTAGTTTTGATCCAGCATACGCGCCAGCACCACATTACGACGCGCCAGCGCACGCGTATGAGAATAGAGCGGGTTGAACGTCGAAGGTGCTTTTGGCAACCCAGCAATCATCGCCATTTCACTCAGCGACAGTTGATCAATAGGTTTACCAAAGTAGACCTGCGCCGCCGCGCCCACGCCGTACGCGCGATAGCCGAGATAAATCTTGTTGAGATAGAGCTCAAGGATTTCATCTTTGCTCAGCAGCTGTTCGATACGGATCGCGAGGAACGCTTCCTTGATCTTACGCATCAAGGTGCGTTCCGGGCTGAGGAAGAAGTTACGCGCCAGCTGTTGAGTAATGGTACTGGCGCCCTGCGAGGCGTGACCGGACATCAGCGCAATGCTGGCTGCACGGAAAATCCCCACCGGATCGACACCGTGATGCTCGTAGAAACGGCTATCTTCGGTGGCAATAAACGCTTTGATTAACTCAGGCGGCATCTGTTGTAGGGTCAGCGGGACACGGCGCTTCTCGCCGTACTGGGCGATCAGATCGCCATCCGCGCTGTAAACCTGCATAGGCGTTTGCAGGCGCACATCTTTCAATGTGTTCACATCAGGCAGCTGCGGCTCTATGTATTTGTACAAACCATAAACCGTGCCGGCTCCCAGCAAAATGCAACACACTGCAAGGATCAATAAATACTTTACGAACTTCACCTGAGAATTCCCATCTGTTGTCGTTTGAGCAGTTTATAAGCAACCGCGCGGTAGTATAAAGACAAGCCTGACGCATTCATATACCTGTCAGGCTTGAAGTTGCCGGGGTATCAGCACTCTGACCTTTTAATGATAAGGAGATCGCGCGTATGGCTTTTCAGCGCTGGCAAATTGGACTGGATATCCAAAACGGACAACTGTGTGCCCTTGGCATCGAACGCCGACGTCATGGTTGGCAGTTGCGACACTGGTGGCAACAAACGCTGCCGCAAGATACGTTAAGAAACGGCGTGCTGCAAACCACGCCTGCGTTACTGGATATGTTAGGGCGCTGGCAGCGCCATCTGCCGAAGCGCTATTCACTGCGCGTTGGCCTGCCGCCGCAGTTGGTATTGCAACGCACTTTGCCGCTGCCGGAAACCTCGCTGCGTGAACCCGCGCTGGGGCGCTATGTGGCGGCTTCTGCGCAGCGTCTGTTTCACGTCGAACCCGCTTCGCTGTCGCTGGATTATCGCTCACCGGGCAAGGATGCACCGCTTTACGTTACCGCGGCACGGCGCGAGGTGATTACGCAATGGCTGACGCCGCTCAAGCAGGCAGGTCTGCGACCGGACGTATTCGAACTGAGTAGCCTGGCGCTGACGCAGATCGCCATGCGCCTGCCGTTACGCCACAACCACTTATTGATTCATCCGCTTAGCGATCATTGGCTATGGACGCTGGTGGGGGAAAGCACTACATCAGGCGCGGCCACCGAACCTCTCACCCTCGCACAGCTGCGCGAAACCTTCCCGCAGATGGAAAGCGTATTCTGCACCTCAACTCAGGTTTTGCCTGAGGAGCAGGTTAAACGCTGCAAGCCGTTTTCGCTGCTGCACTATTTGCAACCGCCGTTGCCTGCAAAGGAAGGTATTTTTGCCATCGCGCTTGGGCTGGCGCTGCGCCCGGAGGATATCTGATGCTGGCGGTCAACCTGCTTCCCTGGCGCCTCCAGCAATCGCAGCGGCGGCGCCAGCAGAGTCTCTCGCTGCTGTCGCTCACGCTGGCCTGCACCTTGCTGATCCTCTCATTGCTGTGGTGGCGCGGCGTCATTGCACGGCAGCAACAAACGGACGCGCTGATGGATATCACTTCTCTCCTCAGCTTACTGCAGCAACAGCTGGAACAGCAGCAATCGCTGTTGAAGCTGCGTGAATCACTTCTTCAGGCGCAGCAGGCACAGCTGCAACGGCAAGATCAGCATCAGCGCTGGCAGCATTTTTGGCAGCAACTGCCGGAGTTAATGCCAGACACCTTGTGGCTCAATCGCCTCGAACGTCGGCAAGGGCAACTGGTGTTGGAAGGGCGGGCGCAGAGCATGGCGGCTGTCAGTGATTTTCGTCATCAGCTCATGACTCAGCCGCTGTTCAGCAGCGTAAAGCAGGGCGGTGTGAAGCGCGAAGCGGGCGGCGACTATCGTTTTGCTTTGCATGCGCGCGTGCAGGAGGTAGCCGATGAATGAACTCCTGCAGCGCTGGCTGATGCTCACGCTGCCGCTGCGCATGCTGGGACTTTTGACGTTATCGCTGGGGCTGTTTGCGCTGACGTGGATCGTGCTGCTTCGTCCGCAGCAGCAGATGCGTGAAGCGCAAGCGCGGCAGCTGGAACAGATGCGTCAACAGCAGCAACAGCGGTTGCAACAGCTGGCTTCACTTCCGGCTATTGATGTGTTGCAGAGCGAGATTAGCCTGCTGCAGCAACCCACGAAGGATACCGGCACTCAGCAAACGCTGGAGCGAATCGTGGCAGCGCGCGGCAATCAGCTGGAAGCCTGGCATCCGGATAGCCAGCCGCAGCAGCTGCAATTAAGGCTTGCCTGGCCGCAATTTCTGCCGCTGTTTAGTGAACTAGCCAGCACCCGATTACCGGTGCCACAACGCTTTCAGCTGCAAGCCGAGCAAGGCGTATTGAACACGCAACTGTGGCTGGAGAGTGACGATGCGGAGTAGCGCCTTGCTGTTGTTACTCTGCAGCTCGCTGGCACTGGCGCGCGATCCTTTCCAGCCGCTGGCAGCAACGCTGTGTCAGACGCAGGTTGCTGCGCCAGAAGGCTGGCGCTTGCAGGGCATTATTGGCACGGCGCCGCACTACGTGGCGTGGCTGGTGTCACCTCAAGGCAAAAGCCATCGGGTGGATAATCAAGCGCCTTTTCCCCAGCCGCCCTGGCAAGTCGTGCAGCTTACGTCGCGCATGCTGGTATTGAGTGCAGCACAAAGCTGCACGCCACAGCAAATCACATGGGTAATAAAAGGAGGTTTTTATGAAATGGATGACGTTACTGATGCTGCTGTGTCTGAGCATGCCGCTGCGCGCTAACGACGACCGATTAAGTCTGACGTTTGATGATGCGCCGGTTGAACGCATTTTGCAGGCGCTGGCAGATTATCAGCAGACCAACCTGCTGATTGCGCCGGGCGTTGAAGGTCGGCTGTCGCTGCGCTTAGACAATGTCGGCTGGGATCGCGCGCTCGCGCTGGTGACGGAGCTGGCAAAACTCACCGTGGTGCAGGAAGAGGGCGTTTTGCTGGTCTATCCGGAAAGCTGGCAGCAGCAGCAGGCGCAACAGGAAAAGGTGGAGCGTGAGGAGGAGAAGCAGCAAACGCCGCTGGAACAACAAACCGTGACGCTGCATTACGCCAGCGCCAGCGATATTTACCGCAGCCTGCAAGCCGAACGTTCGTTGATGACGCCGCGCGGTAGCGTCACGGTCGATAGCCGCACCAACAGTTTGCTGCTACGCGATACGGCTGAGGCATTGCGTGACACCGAGCGCTGGTTAAAAGCGCTGGATTTGCCGCTCGAGCAGGTTGAGCTCGCGGCACACATCGTCACCATCAATGAAGAGCATCTGCGCGAGTTAGGTGTTAACTGGGGCACGTCACCGGCAGAAGTGGTAACGCAGGCGTTGCGCAACCCGCTGCTCGAGATTCCTCTTGCGGTGAGTAATCCGGCGTTTCGCGCGGGCGTGACGCTGGGCCAGGTCAGCGGCGAACTGCTCAACCTGGAACTGAGTGCGCTGGAGCAGGAGAACCAAATCGAAATCATCGCCAGTCCGCGCTTGTTTACCTCGCATCAGCAAACCGCCAGCATCAAACAGGGCACGGAAATCCCTTATGAGGTGAAATCGGGCAACAGCGGTGCCACCGCCATTGAATTTAAGGAAGCGGTTTTAGGCATGGAAGTGACGCCGGTGGTGCTGGGAAATGGCCGCATCCAGCTCAAACTGCGGCTGAGCCAGAACTTGCCAGGGCGCAGTGTAAACATTGGCGACAACCAGGTGCTGAGTATTGATAAGCAGGAGATCGAGACTCAGGTGACGCTGCGCGATGGCGAAACCTTAGCGCTGGGCGGCATTTTCCAGCAGCAGCGTACGCAGAGCGAAAAACGCGTGCCCTGGCTGGGCGATATGCCTTTATTAGGGAATTTGTTCCGTCAGCAAACTGATGAGCAGAAGAAAAAGGAGCTGGTGATCTTTATTACTCCCAGACTGGTCAGGGAAGCAGCGCTTACTGCCGGATAAAGCGGAAAATTCGTTCTGTGAGGCCAACTGCGTTGACGCAGGGCTGGAATTAGCTTACAAGGTTTAGCGATTTTCAAAACGGTGTAACGGAACGCGGCAGAATAACCTTCCGAATGACGTTAGTCACAAGCGATACTGACGTCAAAAGAAATATCGCCAAAATAATTCGAGCTCCAGTAAGACGTTAAATGAGTGAATGCACTGTGCTTACATCGGTAAGCGATGACAGTGGATGACCCCGGCCAGCGTGCCTGTAGCACGAAATATAGCGGATCAGCGGAGGTGCGTTACCGTCTCGCGAACCACAGACCGGTCCTGTTAAGAGGTCGCCGGGGGCAATTTATTCGGTTGCCAAACGGCCATGAGTGTTGAGATAATTTTCCGTCTGACTCTTGTTAACGCTCATGAGGTCTCAGTTCCTGTCCCGCCAGCTATGCTGAACGCGGGGTATCATCAACGAATTCTTAGTAATACCGATAAAATGGCAGAGAAACGCAATATCTTTCTGGTTGGGCCGATGGGTGCCGGCAAAAGCACTATTGGTCGTCAGTTGGCTCAGCAACTCAATATGGAATTTTTCGATTCCGATCAGGAAATTGAGCGACGCACCGGAGCGGATGTAGGCTGGGTATTTGATGTGGAAGGCGAAGAAGGCTTCCGCGATCGTGAAGAAAAGATCATTAATGAGCTGACCGAGAAGCAAGGCATTGTCCTCGCGACCGGTGGCGGCTCAGTCAAATCCCGCGAGACCCGTAATCGTCTCTCCGCCCGCGGTGTGGTCGTATACCTTGAAACCACCATCGAAAAGCAACTTGCACGAACCCAGCGTGATAAAAAGCGTCCGCTGTTGCAGGTTGAATCACCGCCGCGCGAAGTACTGGAAGCGCTAGCTGGTGAACGTAATCCGCTTTATGAAGAGATCGCTGATGTCACTATTCGCACTGACGATCAGAGTGCAAAAGTGGTGGCCAATCAGATCATCAACATGCTGGAAAAGAACTAATCCAGCGCCCTGAGGGCTCAGCAATAGGTATCGGTCATCATGGAGAAGATCACTGTCTCACTCGGGGATCGCAGTTACCCCATCACCATCGCTGCCGGACTGTTTAACGATCCGGCTTCTTTTTGGCCGCTCAAAGCAGGCGACAATGCCATGCTGGTGACAAACCAGACCCTGGCGCCGATCTATCTTGAACCCCTGTCAGCGCTGCTCAGCAATGCCGGCATTAAGGTAGATCAGGTCATTTTGCCTGATGGTGAGCAGTACAAAACCCTGGCGGTCATGGACGAGGTGTTCACCGCGCTGCTGAAAAAGCCGCACGGTCGTGATACCACGTTGATTGCACTCGGTGGTGGCGTGATTGGTGACTTAACCGGATTTGCTGCAGCCAGCTATCAGCGTGGCGTGCGCTTTATTCAGGTGCCGACCACGTTGTTGTCTCAGGTTGACTCCTCCGTCGGTGGAAAAACCGCGGTAAACCATCCACTCGGCAAAAACATGATTGGGGCGTTTTATCAGCCCGCGTCTGTCGTAGTGGATACCCATTGCCTGACCACTCTGCCACCGCGCGAACTAGCGTCCGGTCTGGCGGAAGTGATCAAATACGGCATTATCCTTGATGGCGAATTCTTCCAGTGGCTAGAGCAAAATCTTGATGCTCTGCTGGCGCTGGATGAAAAAGCCCTGGCTTACTGCATCCGTCGCTGCTGCGAGCTAAAAGCAGAAGTGGTTGCGGCTGATGAGCGCGAAACCGGCGTACGTGCACTGCTCAATCTGGGCCATACTTTTGGTCATGCGATTGAAGCGCACATGGGCTACGGCAACTGGCTGCACGGCGAAGCGGTGTCGGCTGGCATGGTGATGGCCGCACGTACCGCTGAACGTTTAGGGCAGTTCACCTCGGTTGAAACCGATCGCATTATCGCACTGCTGCTGCGTGCTGGTTTGCCTGTACATGGCCCGGCGAGCATGGCGGCGGAAGATTATTTGCCACACATGATGCGCGATAAGAAAGTGCTGGCGGGCGAGCTGCGTCTGGTGCTGCCTCTCGCTATTGGCCGCTCTGAAGTGCGTGGCGGTGTGGCTCATGATATGGTGCTGGCAGCAATCAACGATTGCCAGAAACCCTGATTATTAGAAGTGATGAGTGGTGATGCGGCGTGTGGGAAGCGCGTCGTTTTACGGAGGAGGCTAAATGGATGAGTTCAAACCGGAAGACGAGTTAAAACCTGACGCCAGTGACCGCCGTCCGACGCGGCCACGCAAATCGTCTTCTGCGCCGAAAGTGAAAGTACCGGTTTCCCGTCAACATATGATGATGGGCATTGGTATTTTGGTTCTGCTGTTGGTGGTGCTGGGGATTGGTTCAGCATTAACCGGCCCAGACGAGAAGAAACCTGCAACCAATACCGCAAATAATGGCGCGGCACCTTCTGCCGGTGGCAGCGAAAAGAACATCGACCTTTCGGGATCGACGTCCATGAGCGGCCAGCAAAACGCCACGCCTTCTGCTGAAGGCAGCGTAGCGCAAAACACCGCGGGCACAACTGCACCAGCGGGCAGCGATGGTCAATCCATCTCGATGCCATCAGTCTCCTCGACGCCGACGCAAGCTGCGCCTGTGGATACGCCAGCTAATCAACAACGTGTCACGCTGCCGGGCGATCTCAATAGTGCGCTGAACAATCAGCAAGGTTCTGTCGATGCCGCAGCACAAGGCGCGCAGGGTAATAGCTCGCTGCCAACCGCGCCAGCCACAGTCAGCGGCAACGGTAAAGCGATCACGCCGCCAGCCATGCGTTCAGAAACCCCCGCGCGCACCAGCAACAACGGTACACGCGAGACGCACGCGTCGACGCCGCATAAAACACCGACCGCCACTAAACCAGCAGCTGTGAAAGAGAACAACACCCGCACCACCGCGACGCGTAATCCCGCGCCTGCCAGTGCGAGCGGTGCCAGCAAATCGTTGCCGTCGGGCGGGAACTACACGCTGCAGTTGAGCGGTGCGTCGAAAGAAGAGAGCCTGAACGCCTGGGCGAGAAAACAGAACCTGAGTGGTTATCACGTGTATAAAACCACGCGTAACGGCGAACCTTGGTATGTGTTGGTGAGCGGCGCTTACGCCACGCCAGCCGATGCGAAACGCGCCGTGGCATCGCTGCCAGCGGAAGTGCGTGCGGCCAATCCGTGGGTAAAACCGCTTAGCCAGGTGAAGAAAGAAAGCCAGTAATGAGATGTGGGGCCGCAAAAATGCGGCCCCGTTTAAAGCGCAGAGCTGCTGTCGGTTCCACCACAGCCAATAATTAAGATGTAATAACCACGACAGCATGAAAAAAAATCGCGCTTTCCTGAAATGGGCCGGAGGGAAATACCCGCTCCTCGATGACATCCGTCGTCATTTGCCACAAGGTGATTGTCTAATCGAACCCTTTGTCGGCGCCGGTTCCGTGTTCCTCAACACCGACTATGACCGCTATCACCTGGCGGACATCAACGGTGATCTCATCAATCTGTATAACATCGTCAAAACGCGTACCGCGGCTTTCATTGAAGACGCGCGACAGCTTTTCAACGCCGAAGGCAACACTGCAGAAACCTACTACGCGCAGCGCATCGCCTTTAATGCGAGCAAAGATGAATATCAGCGCGCGGTGCTGTTTCTGTATCTCAATCGCCACGGTTATAACGGTCTGTGCCGCTACAATTTGCGCGGTGAGTTTAACGTGCCTTTTGGCCGGTATCGCAAGCCGTACTTCCCGGAAGCGGAGCTGCTCTGGTTTGCCGAACGGGCGCAAAAAGCGACCTTTGTCTGTGAATCGTACGATGTTACTCTGAACAACGCCGTTGAAGGCTCAGTGGTTTATTGCGATCCGCCGTATGCCCCGCTTTCGGCGACAGCGAATTTTACCGCTTACCACACCAACAGTTTTAGTCTGCGCGAGCAGCAGCATCTGGCTGAGTTAGCCAATAAGCTTTCGCAGCAAAATCGCATCCCGGTACTGATTTCAAACCACGATACGGTACTCACGCGTGAGTGGTATCAGAATGCGGATTTACACATAGTCAAAGCCCGGCGTTCCATCAGCCGAAGCATAAGTGGTCGCACGCAAGTCGACGAACTGCTAGCGCTTTTCCGCTAGCCTGTTTCGTCCGCGACCAAGGCATTACGCCAGCTCAGGCTGGCGCACAAAATTGGGAGAATCGGATGAAACAATTTTTACTGGCCCCATCAATTCTGGCTGCTGACTTCGCGCGTTTGGGTGAAGACACGGCCAAAGCGCTGGCGGCAGGTGGTGATGTGGTCCATTTCGATGTGATGGATAACCACTACGTTCCCAATCTGACGATGGGGCCGATGGTGCTTAAAGCGCTGCGCGATTACGGCATCACTGCACCTATTGATGTGCATCTGATGGTTAAACCTGTGGATGCATTGATCCCGGAATTCGCTAAAGCGGGCGCCACCTTCATCACTTTCCACCCGGAAGCCAGCGAGCATGTTGATCGCACGCTGCAGCTGATCAAAGAGCATGGTTGCAAAGCGGGTCTGGTGTTCAACCCTGCGACGCCGCTCCACTACCTCGATTATGTAATGGATAAGCTGGACATCATTCTGCTGATGTCGGTGAACCCAGGCTTTGGCGGTCAATCCTTCATTCCCGGTACGCTCGACAAACTGCGTCAGGCGCGTCGCCTGATTGATGAGAGTGGCTACAACATTCGTCTGGAAGTGGATGGGGGCGTGAAAATCGATAACATCGGCCAGATTGCTGCCGCCGGTGCCGATATGTTTGTTGCCGGTTCCGCGATCTTCGGTCATCCGGATTACAAAAAAGTGATCGATGAGATGCGTGGCGAACTGGAGAAAGTTAATGGCTCATTTCACTGATATCCGCGCGCTGGCGTTTGACCTCGACGGTACGCTGGTCGATAGCGCGCCGGGCCTGGCACAAGCCATCGATCATGCGCTGAGCGATCTGCAGCTGCCGCCGCCGGGTTTGGCATTGGCTTCTACCTGGATTGGTAACGGCGCTGACGTGATGATGACCCGCGCGCTGACCTGGGCGCTGGGACGCGAGCCGCATGCCGAAGAGCAACGCGATGCGCGTGCGCTGTTTGACAAGTATTACGCGCAAACGGTAGAAGCGGGCAGTACGCTGTTCCCGCAGGTAGTAGAGACGCTGGCGGCCTTGCAGGCGAAAGGCCTGCCATTGGCGATCGTCACCAACAAGCCAACGCCATTTGTGGCGCCGCTGCTGAAGTCGCTCGGGATTGCTGAGTACTTCACGCAGATTATCGGCGGTGACGACGTAATTGTGAAAAAGCCCCATCCAGCGGCCATTTTCCTCGTCCTTGGCCATTTTGGCGTGCTTCCGGGACAATTACTGTTTGTCGGCGATTCTCGCAATGATATTCTCGCGGCCCAGGCGGCAGGCGTACCGAACATCGGTATGACATTCGGCTACAACTACGGCGAGCCGATTGCTACCAGCCAACCCGATTTAACTCTCGACTCTTTTGACGAACTTTTGCCCGCTATCGGGCTGTGATTATCAGGACATAACATGAGCAAACCCATCGTTTTCAGCGGCGCCCAGCCTTCCGGTGAACTGACCATTGGCAACTATATGGGTGCGCTGCGTCAGTGGGTGCAGATGCAGGATGATTTTCACTGCATTTACTGCATCGTCGATCTGCACGCCATCACCGTACGTCAGGATCCAACCGCGCTGCGTAAAGCCACGCTGGATACCTTAGCGCTCTATCTTGCCTGCGGCATCGACCCGGCGAAGAGCACCATCTTTGTACAGTCGCACGTGCCAGAGCATGCGCAGCTGAGCTGGGTGCTGAACTGCTACGCCTATTTTGGCGAGCTGAGCCGCATGACGCAGTTCAAAGATAAATCCGCGCGCTACTCGGAAAACATCACCGCAGGCCTGTTTGATTATCCGGTGCTGATGGCGGCCGATATCCTGCTGTATCAAACCAATCAGGTGCCGGTTGGCGAAGATCAGAAGCAGCACCTGGAGCTGAGCCGCGATATCGCCCAGCGTTTCAATGCGCTGTACGGCGATGTGTTCAAAGTGCCTGAACCGTTCATTCCGAAATCGGGTGCACGCGTGATGTCGCTGCTTGAGCCGACCAAAAAAATGTCCAAGTCAGACGACAACCGTAACAACGTGATTGGTCTGCTGGAAGACACCAAAGCGGTGGTGAAGAAGATCAAACGTGCGGTAACCGACTCCGCCGAGCCGCCAGTGGTGCGCTACGACGTCAAAGAGAAAGCCGGTGTATCAAACCTGCTGGATATTCTTGCGGGCGTGACCGGTAAAACCATTGCGCAGCTGGAGCAAGAGTTCGAAGGAAAAATGTACGGCCATCTGAAAGGTGAAGTGGCTGAAGCGGTTTCCGGTATGTTGACCGAGCTGCAGGAGCGCTATCATCGTTTCCGTAACGATGAAGAGTTGCTGAATCAGGTGATGCGCGATGGCGCAGCAAAAGCCCGCGCTCATGCGCAGGAAACGCTGAAGAAAGTGTATGAAGCGGTAGGTTTTGTCGCACAGCCGTAAGCGGTTTGCGGAATAGAACAGAACGGCGGGTCATTTGACCCGCCGTTTTTTATTTGATGCGATGTAACGCCAGTTCCGCGCCATCCCAGAACAGGCGGGCGTTACCGTCAGCCAGCACGCTGATCACCGCGCCCGGCGCAGGTCCCCACGCCTGGTTGCCACAACTCACATTGAAACCGTAACGGAAGGTGAAATCACGATCCTGGCCCGCGCCATTGGCGGCGCTCAGGCGCGGTTTAGCGTTGCAGTTATCGACGGAAGGATTGATGCTGCGCTCAGCAGTACCGCGCGTCCAGGTGATCGCATTCGGCTTAAATGCCACGCGCGCGCCCATAAACTGTGGATCATTCTTGATATACAGCTGACCGACTTCCTTCTTAGGCGTTACCGCCACCACCTGCCATTCACCCACCACGTTCGACCAGGTAACCGGTGCGGCGGTAGCAACCGCGCTTAACGGCAATAACAACGCGCAAACCCGTGAAGCAACGCGCATGGAAACTCCTTATTGACGAGAAAGATGGCCCATAGCCTGGCGACAAAGCGCAGCGCTGTACAGTTTTTTGCCGTTTCAGAACCAGCGTAACTGAGAACGCAGTTCCACCACGCGCCCAACGATAATCAGAGCCGGACTGGCAAACTGCTGCGCCAGCGTAGCCAGTTCCGCCAGCGTTGCGGTCTTAACGCGCTGCTGCGGCGTGGTGCCGTTCTGCACGATCGCCACCGGCATCGCAGCATCCATGCCGTGTTGCAACAGCTGCTGCTGAATTTCCGGCGCCTGCGCCAGCCCCATATAGAACACCAGCGTTTGCTGTTCAGCCGCCAGCTTGCGCCACTCGATTTCGCCATGCTGCTGCAAATGGCCGGTGACGAAACGTACGCTCTGCGCGTGGTCGCGATGCGTCAGCGGAATACCGCTGTAAGCAGAACAGCCCGAGGCGGCGGTGATGCCCGGCACCACGCTAAACGGGATGTTGTGCTGCGCCAGCAGTTCCAGCTCTTCACCGCCGCGGCCGAAGATAAAGGGATCGCCACCTTTTAGTCGCACCACCCGCTTGCCGCTCTGCGCCTGCTCAAGTAAAACCTGGTTGATCTGCGATTGCGGTACGCAGTGATTGCCGGCTTGTTTGCCGACAAAGATGCGCTCCGCATCGCGGCGGACCAGATTAAGAATCGGCGCCGAGACCAGGCGGTCATACACCACCACATCGGCCTGCTGGATGTGCTGCAAACCTTTCAACGTCAGCAGCCCCGCATCGCCCGGCCCGGCGCCTACCAGCACCACTTCGCCTTGCTGCGACAGCGGCGCATCGAACAAGGTCTCGACAATGTGCTCGGCGCGTGGTCGATCACCATTCGCCAGGGTTTGCGCCAGACGATCGCTCACGAAGAAGCGCTCCCAGAAAGCGCGCCGCTGCGCCATGCTGTTAAAGCTACGCTTCACACGATTGCGCAACGATCCGGCTAAGGACGCTAATTCACCCAGATGTTGTGGCAGCATCGCTTCAAGTTTTTCACGCAGCAAACGCGCCAGCACCGGCGCGCGACCGCCAGATGACACGGCGATCATCAGCGGCGAACGGTCGACAATCGACGGCATAATCGCGCTGGCTTCCTGCGGCGCATCCACCAGATTGCAAAAGATGCGCCGCCGCTCAGCCGCATCGCCAACCTGCTGATTCACCGCATCATCATCGGTGGCGGCAATCACCAGCCAACAACCCGCGAGCCAGCGCTCGTCAAACGCGCCGGGGAGTAAGGTCAACTTTCCCTGTTGTGCCCACTGCTGAAAAGCGGGAGAGAAATCCAGCGCGCCAACCTGCAAATTGGCACCGGCGTCCAACAGCAAACGCGCTTTGCGTTCTGCCACATCGCCACCGCCCACCAGCAAACAGCGCTTGCCTTGCAGGCGGCAAAACAGCGGAAAGTAGTCCATAGCTCATCCTGAAAAAAGCCCGCGCAAGGCGGGCTGAAAAAGTGTTATGCGGTTTTGAGCGGCGCGGCTTGCGCTTCGGCCTGCGGGCGCTGCGCCTGCGGTGTGGCGTACCAGTAACCGAGGCCCATCAGCACCATGCCGGAGAACATATTGCCCAGCGTCACCCACAGCAGGTTGTGGCCGATGCCGCTTAGCGTGAAGTCGGCATTATGCTGACCAAACCACGACAGCGCAAAGACCGTCATGTTGGCAATCGAGTGTTCGTAGCCGGAAGCGATGAACGCCAGCAAACACCACCAGATGGCGATGAACTTCGCCGTGCCTTCGGTACGCACCGCCATCCAAATCGCCAGGCAGACCAGCCAGTTACAGAGCGCGCCTTTAAAGAACAGCGCCATGGCTGGCTGCGTGGTTTTTGCCAGCGCCGCGCTGTGCAGCAGCGATCCGGCATTTGGCAGCAGCGGACCCGCCGCATAGTAATAAATCAGCGCGACGAATACTGAACCGACAAGATTACCCAGCCAGGTTTGCGGCAGCACGCACCACATCTGGCCTTGCTTGATGCTGCCGGCTTTGACGCCGATGGTCAGGAACATGGTGTGGCCGGTGAACAACTCGGAACCAGCGATGATCACCAGCGTTAAAGCGATACCGAAAGTCGCGCCCATCAGCAGCGGACGATAAGCCGGATCGACCAGATTGCCGAGCGTGAAGATCAGGATAATCGCCAGGCCAACGTAAGCGCCCGCCATCGCCGAGCTGATCCAGAAGGCCTGCGGGCTGTGCTGCGCCGTACGCACAATGCGCGCCGCGTTGGCGGCGCATTTATTCAGGGTGTCAGTAAACATAGTGACGTCTCATAAAGTAAAGGAATGCTGTCAGGCGCAGATCTCGACCTTGCCATCGCGAACGCGCACCGGATAGCTCGCCACCGAGCACGCTTCGTCTTCCAGACACAAGCCATCGCTCAGGCGGAAGCGCTGTTTCTTCAGTGGACTCGCCACCCACAGCGCCTGCTGGTGCTCCGCAATCAGACCGCGTGACAACACGCTGGCTTGGGCGAAAGGATCGATATTGCTCAAGGCGTAGAGTTGCTCATCGTCGTGCGGACGGAAGAGGGCAATCTGCTGGCCTTTGATCAGCGCACATATGCCGGTCGCAGGCAGAATTTGGCTGAGTTCACACACCGAATGCCACTGGCTCATGCGTCGATCTCCTCAATCAGAGTGACCGCAATGCGCTCGGCGGGTTGCGCCGGACGATGCTGATCGCGTTGGTTGATGTGCTGTACCAGCGGATCGCGGCGATCGCTGTTGATGAAAGTGCGGAAGTGACGCTGCTGCTGCGGATCCTGCAGCGTCGCGGTCCATTCACATTCCACTGCCGCGCGCAGACGCGCCAGCTCCGTTTCAAGCTGCGTATTCAGACCGAGTTTGTCATCAATAATCACGCTGCGTAGATAGTCAATGCCGCCTTCCATGCTTTCCAGCCACAGCGAGGTGCGCTGCAGGCGATCGCCGGTGCGGATGTAGAACATCATGAAGCGGTCGAGATAGTGCAGCAGCGTATCGCGATCAAGATCGGCAGCCAGCAAATCGGCGTGACGTGGCTTCATGCCGCCATTGCCGCACACATACAGGTTCCAGCCTTTCTCGGTGGCGATGATACCCACGTCTTTGCCCTGCGCTTCGGCGCATTCGCGCGTGCAGCCGGAGACGCCAAACTTCATCTTGTGCGGGGTACGAATGCCTTTGTAGCGATGCTCCAGCTCAATGCCGAAGCCGAGGCTATCGCCTACGCCAAAGCGGCACCAGACGCTGCCGACGCAGGTTTTCGCCATGCGCAGCGCTTTGGCATACGCTTGTCCGGTTTCAAAACCGGCAGCAATCAGCTGCGTCCAGATCGCCGGCAGATCGTCGCGCTGTGCGCCAAACAGGCCAATACGCTGCGAGCCAGTGATTTTGGTGTAGAGATTGTACTGGCGCGCCACGGCGCCAATCGCCATCAATCCTTCCGGCGTGATTTCGCCTCCGGCCGAGCGCGGGATCACCGAGTAAGTACCGTCTTTCTGAATATTGCCGAGGAACAGATCGTTGCTGTCCTGCAGCGGTGCGAGCTGTGGCTTCAGCACATATTCGTTCCAGCAGGAAGCCAGCAGTGAACCAACCGTCGGTTTACACACCTCGCAGCCGTAGCCCTGACCATATTTCGCCAGCAGCGCGTCGAACGATGTGATCTCTTCCACGCGAATCAGGTGATAAAGCTCCTGACGCGAATAGGGGAAGTGCGCACACAAATGATTGTTCACTTCGATGCCCTGACGGCTCAATTCAGCGTTCAGCACCTGAGTAATCAACGGAATACAGCCGCCGCAGCCGGTGCCGGCGCGGGTTTCGGTTTTCAGTGCCGCGACGGTGTGGCAACCGCCTTGCACCGCTCTGACGATATCGCCTTTGCTGACGTCGAAGCAGGAGCAGATTTGCGCGCTGTCCGGCAGCGCATCAGCGCCCATTACCGGTTTCTCGCCGCTGCCCGCAGGCAGGATCAGCAACGCCGGATTTTCCGGTAGCGCGATGTTATTCAGCGCCAGCTGCAGCAGATTGCCGTAATCGCTGGTGTCACCGACCAGCACCGCGCCCAGCAGCGTGCGGTTATCTTCGCTGACGATCAGGCGCTTATAGATATTTTTCTGCTCATCGAGCCACACGAAGCTGCGCGCGCCCGGCGTGCGGCCATGCGCATCACCAATGCCACCGACATCAACGCCCAGCAGTTTCAGCTTGGCGCTCATATCTGCTCCGGCAAACGCGTTGTCGCGGCCAACCAGCCGATCGCTGGCGACCTGCGCCATTTTGTAGCCCGGCGCGACTAAGCCATAAATACGGTTCTGCCAGGCGGCACACTCACCAATGGCGAAGATATCCGCATCGCTGGTCTGGCAATGATCGTCAATGGCGATACCGCCGCGCGCGCCCAGCTGCAGGCCGCACTGTTTGGCCAGCTTGTCTTGCGGGCGAATGCCGGTGGAGAAGACGATAAAATCGACATCCAGCGCGCTGCCGTCAGCAAACTCCAGCGTTTTACCGCCTTGCGCGTGATGGACGATCTGCTGGGTGTTTTTGCCGGTGTGAACGCATACGCCCATCTGCTCGATCTTACGACGCAGCTGCTCGCCGCCTTGCGGATCGAGCTGTTCTGCCATCAGCACCGGCGCGAACTCAATGACGTGGGTTTCGACGCCGAGGTTTTTCAGCGCGCCTGCCGCTTCCAGTCCCAACAGTCCGCCGCCAATTACCGCGCCGCGTTTGCTGCGGCGTGAACAGGCTTCAATGGCGTTGAGATCTTCAATGGTGCGATAGACATAGCAATCACTGCCTTCCGCGCCGGTAATCGGTGGAATCCACGGATAAGAGCCGGTGGCGAAAATCAGCGTGTCGTAATGCACCGCGCGACCGCTATTCGAGTGAATCAGTTTTTCATCGCGGTTAATGGTGATGGCGCGTTCGCCGAGCAGCAGCTTTACCTGATGCTTTTCGTAATACCCTTCGCGAACCAGTGAGAGTTCTTCGGCGGTGTGATGGGAAAAATAGGCGGAAAGGTGGACGCGGTCATAGGCGACGCGGGGTTCTTCACAGAAAACGGTTATCGCAAACTGATTAGATTCATCTTTATCGATAAGTTCTTCTATAAAGCGGTGGCCGACCATGCCGTTGCCAATAATAACGACACTGTGCTTGCTCATGCTTGCCTCAAAAATTGCGGTATCTGCGCCTACCTTAGCGCGGCGCTTTTGGAACTTATTGATATACATCAAGCGCACCCTTATATACCTATTTCGAGTTATGCAACTGATTTTGAACGAATTAGTTAAGTGGCTTATTTGGTTGATAATTACCTAATCATTTCTTCGCCGCACATTCCGTAGCGGCACGATTCATCGCGCAATAAATTGCACCGCTACGGAATGTGCCCGCGGTGACAGGCTTTTTCATGCTAGCTTTAGGTTTTGTGTTTTACAGGAGTACGGCATGGCCAACCCGTCACTGAAGTGGATCAACAACCTGCGCTTAGCGGGCCAGCAAGGCTTGTGGCAGATCGAAATCGCCAACGGCAAGATTGCGCAGATTCGCCCGCAGCCGCCGCAAACTGCAGCCCAGCCTGACGCGCTGGATGCGGAGGGCGGACTGGCGAGCGCGCCGTTTATCGAGCCGCATATTCACCTCGATACCACGCAAACCGCTGGCGAACCCGCCTGGAACCAATCCGGCACGCTGTTTGAAGGCATCGAGCGCTGGGCGGAGCGCAAAGCGCTACTGAGCCATGACGACGTGAAACAGCGCGCGCAGCAAACCCTGAAGTGGCAAATCGCCAACGGGATTCAGCATGTGCGGACTCACGTCGATGTCTCCGATCCCACGCTGACCGCGTTAACAGCGATGCTGGAGGTGAAAGCGGAAATGGCGCCGTGGATCGACATCCAGATTGTGGCGTTTCCGCAGGAAGGGATTCTCTCTTATCCGAACGGCGAAGCGTTGCTGGAAGAGGCGCTGCGCATGGGCGCGGATGTGGTGGGCGCGATTCCGCACTACGAATTTACCCGCGAATACGGCGTGGAGTCGCTGCATAAAACCTTTGCGCTGGCTAATCGCTACGATCGGCTAGTGGATGTGCACTGCGACGAGATCGACGATGAGCAGTCGCGCTTTGTCGAAACCGTGGCGGCGCTGGCACACCGCGATGGCAACGGCGAGCGCGTCACCGCCAGCCACACCACGGCGATGCACTCCTACAACAATGCCTACACGTCGCGGCTGTTCCGTCTGCTTAAGCTCTCAAATATCAACTTTGTCGCCAATCCGCTGGTGAATATCCATCTGCAAGGGCGCTTTGATAGCTATCCGAAACGTCGCGGCATCACGCGGGTGAAAGAGCTACTGGAAGCGAATATCAACGTCTGCTTTGGCCACGATGATGTGTTCGATCCCTGGTATCCGCTCGGCACTGCCAGCATGCTGCAGGTGCTGCACATGGGATTGCATGTCTGTCAGCTGATGGGTTACGAGCAGATTGATAATGGATTGCAGCTGATTACCGCCAACAGCGCCAAAACCCTGCAGCTGGCGAATTACGGTATTGAGGCAGGTAATGATGCCAGTCTGATTATTCTGCCGGCGGAGAGTGGATTTGATGCGGTGCGGCGTCAGGTGCCGGTGCGTTATTCAGTGCGTAAAGGTGTGTTGGTCGCTGCGACGCAGCCCGCCAGCAGCGAGATCTATTTAGCGGGAAAAGAAGCGGTAACCTTCAAACGTTGAAGAGCAGGGCGGACTGCGGTCCGCCCGTCAAACTTAGTGGGTGACGTGACCGTGCTGGCGATGTTTGGTCACAAAGCCGAGCAGAACACACATCACAAACACCACGGCGTACAAACCGTTAGCCGTTGAGAGCGCAGCATGTGCGCCACCTTGCGCCACGATTGGGCCGGTTACCACGAAGGTCAACATGGTGCCGACGGTGCCGCAGGTCAGGATGAAGTTCACCAGCTTCGGTGAAGAGACTTTGGTTTGCAGCGATCCCAGCGTGATGATGGTGGTGTAAATCGCGCTGGAGCTGAAGCCCAGCGTCATGATGATCCAGTGCAGCATGCTGGCGTCTTTGGAGGTGACGAACCAGTACATCAAGCCGGTTGCCAGCGCCGCCAGCACCATCAGGATGCGCTGCAGATCGAAGAAGCGCAGCACGAAGCTGAACACCCACATGCCGACCATGTACGCGGTCCAGAAGTTACCCACCAGCTGACCGGCAGCGGCGATATCCATGCCCATCGATTTGGTAGCGTATTCCGGCACCCACGAGATGAAGCCGAGCTGGCCGAGGATATAGCAGAGTGCTGCAATCGACAGGAACAGCACGCCGATGCCCCATTTCTCTTTCTCAACGCCTGGCTTAGCGGTTTCGCTTTTCAGCACCGGGAACTCAATGAACAGCGTCAGCACAAAGATCGCGACATAAATGATGCCGATGCAGGCGTAAACCCAATACCACGGCAACGCGCGCGCCAGCAAGATTCCGGCGATGATCGGGAAGATGGTGCCCGCCATGCTGAAGAACGAATCGGTAAACAGCAGACGTGCGCCGCGCTGACGGCCATCGTACAGATGGGTGATCAGGAAGGTACCGATCGACATCGTGATGCCGCTGACGACGCCGAGGATGAACATGCACAGCGAGAAGACGGTGAGATCGTGGCTGGTCATCAGGCCGGCAACGGCGAGGATCATCAGCACAAAGCCAAAGATCAGCTGGCGCTTCAACGGCACAATCACCATCAGCCAGGCGTTCAGGAACACCGACACCAAAATGCCCGCATTGAGGAATGTGAAGGTGTTGCTCATTTCTGAAATAGGGCGCTGGAAATACTGCGCGATATTGTCCAGCACCATACCGGTAACGATCACCAGTGCGCCGGTGAGCGCATAGGAGAAATAGCTAATCCAGGTAAGGCCAATGCGATTACGGTTTGTCATGTTCTGAACCTGTTAAGCGCCGAAGGTGGCAAAAAGTGTCATGAATTGTAAGTGTTGCTGTGATCTTAATAAACAACGAGTGTAACAAGGCGGAAATATTTCATTGAGAGTGTGATTTTCATCACGCAAATGATTGCGTGGCGGCAAAAGTATGACAATAGCAACATCCGCGTAAATATCGGTAAAACGCTGGCTCTTGGATCACATGCTCTTTACAATCAATCTCGTTTTTGAGCTAGCTCTCCATGGTAAGGAATCTTTCATGCTTAAACGTACTTTGACAGCGGCGGTTGCCCTGTTAGCGCTCTCTTCCGTATCGTCTGCCGCGCTCGCCGCAAAAGGCGATCCTCATGTGCTGCTCACCACCTCTGCGGGCAATATTGAACTCGAACTGAACAACCAGAAAGCCCCGGTTTCGGTGAAAAACTTCGTTGATTACGTCAACAATGGTTTCTACAACAACACCATTTTCCACCGCGTTATTCCTGGCTTTATGATTCAGGGCGGCGGTTTCACTACCGACATGCAGCAGAAGCAAACGGTAGCGCCGATCAAGAACGAAGCCGACAACGGCTTGCGTAATCTGCGCGGCACCATTTCGATGGCGCGTACCGCAGATAAAGACAGCGCCACCAGCCAGTTCTTCCTCAACGTAGCCGATAATGCGTTCCTCGATCACGGTCAGCGTGATTTCGGCTATGCGGTATTTGGTAAAGTTGTGAAAGGCCAGGATGTGATCGACAAGATTGCGCAGGTCCCTACCAAAGATGTGGGACCGTACCAAAATGTGCCGTCAAAACCGATTGTTATCCTCTCCGCCAAAGTCCTGCCTTGATTCTGAAACGCGCCATTTTCGCATGGCGCGTCATTGGCTCTCCGGCAAAGCAAAAAATTGCTGCTTATACTTAGGGCTCATTGCTTGCCGGAGGCGCTATGACTAGCAAACTCACTGAGAAACAGAAAGCCACTTTGTGGCAGCAGCGCCGTGCTGCGAGCTACCAGGCCAGCTGTCGACTGGCCGGATATACCTATAGCGAAGCTCTTATCGATGCCGAACATGCTGAGGAGCGACTCGAGTCGCTGAGGAGGCAATATGGTGGATAACAGCTTAGCGGTACGCGATCCCTATTTGTGGCACAACGACAATGTGTTGAAGAATCGCCTCGATATTCATGATGAAGCCCAGCTGCGCAAAGCGGAACTGGCTTTCAGCACCGCGCGCCTGGCGACGCTAGAACTTGGCCAGCGCAGCATCGGGTTGCCACGTCTTTGCCATATTCATCGCACGCTGTTTCAGGATCTCTACAGCTGGGCGGGAGAATTGCGCACCATTGATATCTGGCGCGATGAAACGCCGTATTGTCATTGCGAATACATCGAGAAAGAGGGCAACACGCTGATGCAGGCGCTGGAGGAAGAGCGCGGCCTGGCTGACCTTGAGCAGGAAGCCTTCGTGGCGCGTATCGCACATTACTATTGTGAGATCTTCGTGCTGCATCCGTTCCGCGCCGGCAATGGCCGCGCGCAGCGCATCTTCTTCGAGCAGTTGGCACTGCATGCCGGGTATCAGCTTTCGTGGGAAACACTCGAACGCGATGCGTGGCGCGCTGCGATCTCGGCGGGCGTCGCCGGCGATCTGGCACCGCTTACCGCGCAGTTTGCGAAAGTGGTGAGCCCGGCGAAGGTTTTACAGTAACACTTCAAGCCCGTGTTTTTGCACCACGGACAACAGCTTAAGAGAGATTCCGCCGGGGCGTTTAGCCCCGGTTTCCCATTTCTGCACGGTTGACACACTGGTGTTGAGATAGCGGGCAAAAACCGGCTGACTAACATTCAAATTCTCGCGCAAGTTCTTAATCGCCTGCGCATCGAGCGCGGCGACATCGCTCAGGCAACGTTCATCAAAATCACGCATGCTCTGTTTGCTGATGGCATCTACTTCAAACAATCCGGATGCCGCGCTGTGAATGGCTGCAAAAGCCGGACTTTTAAATTTACGCGTTATGGTCATGACACATCTCCACTAACTCCCGAACGGCGAGCAGCCGATTCAGAGTCTCATTCGAAATCAGCGAGTATTGTTTTGCCAGCTCACGAAAGCCCTCAAGTTCGCTTTCACTCAGGTTGCTCTGATCCTGTTTGGCAAATAAAAAGGTATAAATCCAGTTTTTACCCCCTTTGGCCAGAATGATGGCGCGATCGCGATTTTGCTGCAGACGCTTTTTAAATACGCCACCACCCAAATCATCGGCACAACCCAGTTTTACTGCTGCAATTGCCCGACAAAGTTCTTTATCGCCAATGAGATGCCGACGGGCTTGCTTACTGAACCATTTGGTTTTGAATACTCGCGTTGTAGCTGACATAGTCACTCTCCAAAATATAGCACTGGGTGCGAGAGTAATCAGAATCTTTTTCGTCAGCTAGCGGGTATTAAGATTGAAGGTGTTAACATGGCTTTTTTGCGACCTTTCTTGCGCTAGTTGCCGCAATGACACACTGCTACGACCTACTATGCTGCTGCTAATCGATAACTACGACTCCTTTACCTGGAATATCTACCAATACTTCTGCGAGCTGGGCGCGGATGTGCGTGTGGTGCGCAACGACGCCATTACGCTGGATGAAATGGCAGCGTTGCCGCTGACGCATCTGGTGATTTCGCCGGGCCCATGTACGCCGGATCAATCTGGCATCTCGCTCGCGGCTATTCGCCATTTTGCCGGGCGCTTGCCGATCCTCGGCGTTTGCCTTGGACATCAGGCGATTGCGCAAGCCTATGGCGCGCAGGTGGTACGCGCGCGGCAGGTGATGCATGGCAAAACCTCGCTGATTCAGCACACCAACCAAGGTGTGTTTCGTGATCTGAATAATCCGCTTACCGTGACCCGCTATCACTCATTAATTGTGGCGCGCGATACGCTGCCCGCTGAGTTTGAAGTCACCGCGTGGAGCCTGCGCGACGGCCAGCCGGATGAGATCATGGGCTTCCGCCATCGCAGCTTGCCGCTGGAAGGCGTGCAGTTCCATCCGGAAAGCATCCTCAGTGAGCAAGGGCATCAGCTGCTGGCTAATTTCCTCAACGCGTAACTTATGTTTGCCTTCGTGTGACTTTTTATGCATATTTTGTGATTATAATTTCACATCAGCTCAACAAATAACCCGATGAGGTCGTCAATGGCAGCGGAAAAACTAGCGGTAACCCGGGAAACGTTCGATAACGTAATTTTGCCTGTTTATGCACCTGCGCAGTTTGTGCCGGTAAAAGGCAAAGGCAGCCGAGTGTGGGATCAGCAGGGCAAAGAGTATATCGATTTCTCTGGCGGTATCGCGGTGACTGCATTGGGCCATTGTCATCCGGCGCTGGTGGAAACGCTGAAAACGCAGGGCGAAACGCTGTGGCACACCAGCAACGTGTTCACCAACGAACCGGCGCTGCGTCTGGCGAGTAAACTGATTGCCGCGACCTTTGCCGATCGGGTGTTTTTCGGTAACTCCGGCGCGGAAGCCAATGAAGCGGCATTCAAGCTGGCGCGTTATTACGCCTGCAAAAAACACAGCCCGTTCAAAAGCAAAATTATCGCCTTCCATAACGCTTTCCACGGTCGCACGCTGTTCACCGTGTCGGTGGGTGGCCAGCCGAAATATTCTGATGGCTTCGGTCCAAAACCGGCGGATATCGTACATGTGCCGTTCAACGATCTTGATGCGGTGAAAGCGGTGATTGACGACCATACCTGCGCCATCGTGGTCGAGCCGATTCAGGGCGAAGGCGGCGTGATGCCGGCTACGCCAGAATTTATGCAAGGCCTGCGCGCACTCTGTGATGAACATCATGCGCTGTTGGTGCTGGATGAAGTGCAGAGCGGCATGGGACGCAGCGGCAAACTCTTTGCGTATGAACATTACGGTATCAAGCCCGATATCCTCACCACCGCCAAAGCGCTGGGCGGCGGTTTCCCGGTGAGTGCGATGTTGACCACCAACGAAATCGCCTCAGTAATGGCGCCGGGCGTGCACGGCACCACTTACGGCGGCAATCCGCTGGCGTGTGCCATCGCTGAAACCGCGCTGGACATCATCAACGCGCCAGAAGTGCTGGAAGGTGTGGAAGCGCGTCGTCAGCAGTTTGTTGAAGCGCTGCAAGCCATCGACAGCAAATTCGCTATCTTCAGCGAGATTCGCGGCAAAGGTCTGTTGATTGGTGCCGCGCTGAAGCCGCAGTTCGCCAGCAAAGCGCGTGACATCCTCAACGCTTCCGCCGCGGAAGGGCTGATGATTCTCACCGCCGGTACTGACGTGATCCGTTTTGTGCCGTCGCTGGTGATTGAACCGACCGATATCGCCGAAGGCATGACGCGTTTCGCCAGCGCGATTGAGAAGGTGCTGGCCGCTTAATCCGCTTTCGGACGTAACACCTTGAGCCAGCGGCCATGATGCGGTCGCTGGCTCCACGCCAGCGAAGAGATGGTGTGCATTACGCTGAGGTGCTGCAAGATCCGCTTCACATGCTGTTCGACAATCGTCACCGGCCCTTCATTAAGATTCTCCGGCGCTTCCAGAATATTGCTGTCGTTGCCCGGACCGTCATACGCCAGCCGCTGCTGACAACGCTGCAGCGCGATTTCACAGGATTGCAGATAACCTTCTGCCAGCTTCGATGTCAGCATGGTGTGCTCGCGCGCCAGAATCGTCATGGCATTAATATGCTCGACGATGAACTGACTGTGCGTAACCCACATGCGCATATCTTTCAGATATTGCAGGTTAAAGCCCGGCTCGCTCGATGCCTGGTTCAATGAGTTGAACAGCGCGTTGTGCGCCTGATTAACCTTTATGCGCTGATAAGCCAGTTTATCGGGCGACTGTTCCGGCCCCAGCAGCAGTTGCAGCGCCTCCTGATAGGCTTCCAGCGCATCATGCGCGTTCTTGCGCAGCAGCCCGCTTTGCCACTGCGGCCACAGCCAAATCATCCCGGCGAAGGCAATTAAACAGCCCATCAAGGTATCCATCATGCGCGGCAGCAGAAACTGTGCGCCGTTCAGCGACAGCAATTGCAGCGAATACACCGCCGTGACGGTAAAGCCAATCATCGACCAGCCATAATATTTCCGCGTGATCAGATAGCTCGCCAGCGTAATCCCCAGCATAAACAGCAGCGTGATCGATTCCGGCACCGCCAGCTGCAGCGACGCGGCGGCGATCAGCAATCCGGCGAAAGTACCCAGCGCACGGTGCTGAATACGCACGCGCGTGGCGTTGTAACCGTTCTGGCTGACGAACATGATGGTCATCAGAATCCAGTAAGGTTTGGGGATGTTAAAGAACAGCGCCAGCGAGCTGCCAAACATCAGCATCACAGCGAAGCGGGCTGCGGTGCGTAACGCGGTGGATTTGAATGACAGATAACTGCGCAGCGCCGGCAACAGCGGCAAACGGCGCTGGCGATCGGCCATCAGGTCACGCGTGTAGAGCGGCTTCTGCGTACGCAACACGCGGGCGATGCGACTGAAGTGATACAGGCAGAAGTTGCCGACCGGATTATCCGGATGCTGGCGTGCAATTTTCTCCAGCGCGCCGAGCTGTTTCTCCATGTGAAAACGGTCCGGCAGCTGATGGTAGAGAATCGCATCCGCCAGCACGCGCAGCCGCGCCGAGATAATCTTGGCGTTCCAGCGAATCACCGCTTCGGCGTGGCTCTCCTCAACCAGCTTCTGCACCTCTTCGGGCTGATGCAAACTCACGGAGATGTGTTCCTGTAAATCCAGCGCCACCTGGAAAGCGCGCGTCAGGCGTTTGTGGCTGTTATCGCGGCTCGCCGACAGCATATGCATTTGCTGATAACAGGTGGTAATGAGGTCGACCGCCTTTTGCTGGCGCGCCAGCAGCGGCGGCAGCGCTTTCTCCGGATCGGTCAGCTGCGTCAGTAAGGTGTATTTGGCATCGCAGTAATCCGCCAGCTCGCGGAACAGCAGGCTGAGCGATTCGCGCATCGGCTGCTCTTTCCACAGCCAGAACCAGAACCAGTTGAACAAGCCGTACCACAGCGTGCCGCCAATATAGAGCAGCGGCGGCACCCATATCGGCATGCGTCCCACTAAGCTGAGCGTAAAGATGGCGGCGATGAGTGTGGCGGGCAGCAGGCGCGCGTGCAGCGGGCCGATTTCGCCGGTTACGCCAATCAGCAGCGGCAGCGCCAGTAAAATCAGCGGCAGCGGTATCTGGTAAGCGGTGAGGATTTGCATCAGGAAACTGCCGGTGGCAAACAGCGAACCACCCACAATCAGGCGTTTGAAGAAGCGTTTGTGCGGCGTATCCAGTCCCGCCATGTTGCAGCAGGCGGGCACTAACGAGAACAGCAGACCTTTTTGCAGATCGCCAAACAGCCAACCGAGAGCCACAGGCAGGCACAGCACCAGCGTTTGCCGCAGCGCATAGTTAACTTCGGGATGATAGATGATTCGGCGCCACATCAGCTCATCGCAAATAGAAACGGCGCGATGTTGCCATCACGCCGTGGGTGAGAAGAAATTAGCGGGTGCCGTAAACGACGATGGTTTTACCGTGTGCGGAGATCAGGTTCTGATCTTCCAGCATTTTCAGGATACGACCCACGGTTTCGCGTGAGCAGCCCACGATCTGACCAATCTCCTGACGGGTGATTTTGATTTGCATCCCGTCTGGGTGAGTCATCGCATCTGGCTGTTTGGCCAGATTTAGCAGCGTTTGCGCAATACGTCCGGTGACATCGAGGAAGGCAAGGTTGCCCACTTTCTCAGATGTCACTTGCAGACGACGCGCCATTTGCGACGAAAGTCGCATTAAAATATCCGGGTTTACCTGAATCAGCTGACGGAATTTTTTGTATGAAATTTCAGCCACTTCGCAGGCAGACTTCGCACGCACCCAAGCACTGCGTTCCTGGCCTTCTTCGAAAAGACCGAGTTCGCCGATGAAATCCCCCTGATTGAGGTAGGAGAGAATCATCTCTTTGCCTTCTTCATCTTTAATCAGTACCGCTACGGAACCTTTTACGATGTAGTACAGCGTTTCCGCTTTCTCACCCTGATGGATGAGCGTGCTTTTGGATGGATATTTGTGAATATGGCAATGGGACAGGAACCATTCGAGTGTAGGGTCTGTTTGCGGTTTGCCGAGAACCATTCGCTATTATCCTCTGTTGTAATCGTGCCCAAAACACAGGGGGCATTTTTTCCCTGTCAGGCGGTTTAATCGTCGAGCGTTTCCAGTAAAGGAAAAATTATTCCGGGTGGACTCTTAAGCTACGCTTTTGATTCTTCCGGCCTTCGTCTGTGATGACGAAAATATTTTCAGCACTGTTTGTAGCACAGCTTTTGCGAGCTGTCTTGTGTTGTCTCGCTTCAGCAGAAGGGGGATTACTCTGGATTGCTGTTTGTCAGGTGAAAGCGTACTCTGGCGGCAAAACCGCCGCTTCAGGAGAAAGAATCATGCAGGCACGAGTGAAATGGGTGGAAGGTCTTACCTTTCTCGGAGAATCCTCATCCGGCCATCAGGTATTGATGGATGGTAATTCCGGTGATAAAGCGCCAAGTCCAATGGAAATGGTGCTGATGGCCGCGGGCGGCTGTAGTGCTATTGATGTGGTGTCGATCCTGCAAAAAGGGCGCAGCGATGTGGCCGATTGCGAAGTGAAGCTCACATCGGAACGCCGTGAAGAAGCGCCACGCATTTTTACCCACATCAACCTGCATTTTATCGTTAGCGGTAAAGCGTTGAGCGATAAGGCCGTTTCGCGTGCGGTTGATCTGTCAGCGGAAAAATATTGTTCGGTAGCGATCATGCTGGGTAAAGGCGTGGAAATTACCCACAGCTATGAAGTGATCGAGTTATAACTCGGATTGTAGCGGCGCAATTTATTGCGCAATAAATTGCGCCGCTACGGAATGACTTCGCTTATTCAATCCGCTTCCCTTCAATCAGTCGCTGTACCAGCGGCAGCATAATCAGCTCCATCGCCAATCCCATTTTGCCACCCGGCACCACCAGCGTATTGATGTGGGAAATAAACGATCCCTGAATCATCGCCAGCAGATAGGGGAACGCGATGCCTTCCAGACCACGGAAATGAATCACCACAAAGCTTTCGTCGAGCGACGGAATTTCGCGTGCGGCAAACGGGTTTGAGGTATCAACGGTCGGCACGCGCTGGAAGTTAATGTGGGTGCGCGAGAACTGTGGCGTGATGAAGTTAATGTAATCCTCCATTGACCGTACCACCGAATCCATCACCGCTTCGCGTGAATGGCCGCGCTCGCTGGTGTCACGCACCAGCTTCTGAATCCACTCAAGGTTAACAATCGGCACCACGCCAACCAGCAGATCGACATGCTCCGCCACATTTTGCTGCTGCGTGACCACACCGCCATGTAAGCCTTCATAGAACAGCACATCGGTGTTTTCCGGCAGCGGCTGCCACGGCGTAAAGGTGCCCGGCACCTGATTCCACGGCACGGCTTCATCGTAGGTATGCAGATATTTGCGCGATTCGCCAAGGCCGGTTTGGCCGTAATGTTTAAACGTCTGCTCCAGCAGGCCGAAGTCGTTGGCTTCCGGGCCGAAGTAGCTGATGTGGCGCCCGAGATCGCGCGCCTTGCGGATCGCCATGTCCATTTCCGGACGTGTGTAGCGATGGAAACTGTCGCCTTCGAGTTCCGCCGCATGCAAATTCAGCTGCTGGAAAATCTTACGGAAGGCGAGGCTGGTGGTGGTGGTTCCGGCGCCGCTGGAACCGGTGACGGCAATAATTGGATGCCTGGCTGACATAACAGAGCTCCCTGTGAAGTCCGGCGATGAGCATTGTTACCACGAATTGCCGCGGGGTGCATCAGCCGCGGAATTCACCCTTCGGCATAATATTGATCGATTCATGCAGTTCCGACCACACCAGCACCACGTCGCCGCGCTCCAGTTGGCGGCGTACGTCGGCGACTTTTTGCAGCAAACTGCGTTCCTGCTCGCCGTAATCAGTGCCTTCGCGTAACACGAAGGTTTCAATCAGGTTTTCCAGCGTGTCCGCTTCGAGTTCTTGCCAGGGAATAATCACAATTACACATCCAGATAGGTTGAGAGCCAGTCGGGCACGCGCTGTTCCAGCCACATTTTCGGTTTAAGAACGGTGCCGCCGACGAAACCGACGTGGCCGCCTTGCTGCGTCAGCTGATACTGAATGGAGGCTGACAGCTGGTCAGGTTGCGGAATAACGGCATCGGTCATAAAGGGATCGTCTTGCGCGTGAATGATCAACAGCGGTTTACGCACGCCGGTCAGCAACGGCATCGCGCTGGCTCGTTGATAATAGTCGTTGGCGTCAATAAAACCGTGCGCACGTGCGGTTATCGCATCATCGAACTCGCGTAAGCGGCGGAAAGCACGTAACTGGCTGAGATCGACCGGCAGCGTGCCAGGCCAGGCGCGCAGTTTGCGCGTGGCGTTCTTTTTCAGCTGCGTCAGTAAATAGTGCTGATAAAAGCGTGAAAACCCCACATCCAGCTTGCCGCTGCAAGGCTCGAGCGCCAGCGGCGCTGAGATGGCGATGCCGGCATCAATCGGCACGTCGTGACCTTGCTGACCCAGCAGGCAAGCGAGCATGTTGCCGCCCAGCGAAACGCCGACGGCGGCGGTGGGTACGCTGCCCCATTCGCGCTGCAGCCAGTGAAGGAAGTAGGTGGCGTCTTCGGTTTCACCGGAGTGATAGATGCGCTTTAAGCGATTAGGCTCGCCGCTGCAGCCGCGAAAGTGCATTACCACCGCCAGCCAGCCGCGTGCCTGACACGCCTGCATCAGGCCGTGCGCATACGGGCTGCGAAAGCTGCCTTCCAGTCCGTGAAACATCACCATGCGCGGTTTATGACGCGCCTGCGCCGGATCTTCACTCCACGCTAAATCGACAAAATCGCCGTCCGGCAGGTCAAGACGCTGCCAGTGCGGACGTAACGTAACGCGGCGCCGCAGAATACGCGGCAGCAGCGTTTGCAGATGCGCGTTACTGAATCCGCGCAGGGGTTTAAAACGCTCGCCGCTGGGGCGATCAAAATAGCTTGGGTAAAGGCTTGTCTGATGCATAAGTCGCTGATAGCTTCGATGGGTTGTTCGCTTTACTGGGTGAGGAGCACCCGAATATACATGGAACTGAGTCTTTTTTTATCAATGTTAGGTTTTCTCTGGGTCGCGGCCATCACGCCCGGGCCCAATAATATGTTACTTACCGCCTCGGGTGCTAATTTTGGCTTCCTGCGCACCATTCCGCTGCTGATTGGTATCATGATTGGTATGCAAGTCATGTTGCTAATGGTGGCATTTGGCATCGGCGGCCTCATCCTGCTTTATCCCTCGCTGCATCTCATCCTGAAGATTGCCGGTAGCCTTTATCTGCTGTGGCTGGCATGGAAAATCGCTAGCGCCGAGTATGAAAAACTGGAAACCGACGCTGTCACGGTGAAGCAGATGCCTTTCTGGCAAGGCGGCTTGCTGCAGTTGATCAACCCGAAAGCATGGCTGATGGCGCTCGGCGCGGTGGCCAGCTTCAGCCTGGCGGGCAGCGAATATCTGCATTCGGTGGTGGCGATCAGCATCGGCATGTTCATGGTGAACGTGGTTTCCGGGGTGATCTGGATGGGCTTTGGCTCGCTGATTGGACGTCTGCTGCGCAGCCCACGCGCGTGGAAAATCTTCAATCTGGCGATGGGCTTGCTCACCGCTGCCTGCGTATTGCTGATTTGGCGCTAAGTTAGCTGGAAGCGCGTTCAACGCGCTTCCACGGCAACACTTCATGGACTACCGACGCGTTAGGCTGGCGGATGCGTTGCAGCAACAGCTGTACGCTGCGCACACCCATACGATTCATCGGCTGCTCAATCGTGGTCAGCGGTGGATTCAGGCTGCTGGTAAAGTTGATGCCATCAAATCCCACCACCGCTAAATCTTCCGGTACGCGTAAACCTGCTTCCAACGCCGCGTGGATGACGCCGACCGCCAACACATCTGATACCGCAAACACCGCATCCGGCGGTTCCGGCTGCGTGAGCAGTTCGCGCAAAGCCGCACTGCCCGCTTCGCAGGTGATATTCTCGGCGTAAGCCACACCGCACCAGCTGAGATCCAGCTGCTCCAGCGCCGCGCGATATCCCTCTTCACGCTTATGTGAATAGAGGTAGCGCATATCACAGTTCACCAGCGCAATACGACGTCGGCCTTTGCTCGCCAGATAACGCACGGTTTCGAAAGCCGCTTCTTTATTATCAATCGCCACGCTTGAGGCGGCGATTGACGGATCGTATTCCGCGCACTGCACCCAAGGCTGATCGCCAATCAATTCTTTCAGCTCATGCAGGCTGCTGGCGGCATCCATGGTGATCACGCCGTCGACCACTTTGCCGGTGAGCAGCGCAATGTAGGCCGCTTCGCGCCGCAGCTGCGATCCTGAGTTACACAGCAGAATGTGGTAACCCTGCGCTTCAGCTTCGGCTTCAATGCCCTGAACCACGCGTGAGCAGAACGGATTGGTGATGTCGGGAATCAGCACTAACAACATATGGCTTTGCGAAGTGCGCAGCTGGCGCGCCAGTAGGTTGGGCTGATAGTCGCAGATGTCGATGGCCGCCAGCACTTTGGCACGCGTATCCGGGCGCACGCCGGGATTCTGGTTCAAAACCCGTGAAACGGTGGCTTTTGACACGCCAGCCAGGTGTGCGACTTTCTCTATCGACATGGATTCAGGACCGTTAGTAAAGAGTTAAAAAATGAGATCTCTATCAATATCACAGCTGCCATGTGAGCGTGTGACATATTTACCGCTTTCCCTTTTCTTTCCATTTGCACTTTTTGCATAGCCTTGCCCGATGTTGATCTAAGAACGGATCGTCATTAGGGATAATTTTTAATTCCTTTATGAAATTACTGTTGCTGGAGAAACTGCCCAGACAAAACACATTAGGGTGAATGATGATGGCAATGAAAAAAACAATAACGGCGGTCACAGCGGCTCTGGCCCTGATGGCGTTCCAGGCGCAAGCGGTCAACGTTACCGTGGCGTATCAGACCTCGGCTGAACCAGCCAAAGTGGCGCAGGCGGATAACACCTTCGCCAAAGAGAGCGGTGCTACCGTCGACTGGCGCAAATTTGATAGCGGGGCCAGCGTGTTACGTGCACTGGCGTCGGGCGACGTGCAGATTGGTAATATCGGTTCCAGCCCGCTGGCGGTCGCCGCCACGCAAAAGCTGCCGATTGAAGCTTTCCTGCTGGCCTCTCAGCTCGGTAACTCCGAAGCGCTGGTGGTGAAGAAAACCATCAAAGATCCTAAAGACCTGATTGGCAAGCGCATCGCCGTGCCGTTCATCTCGACTACGCACTACAGCTTCCTCGCCGCGCTCAAGCATTGGGGCATCAAGCCTTCGCAAGTGACCTTAGTCAACCTGCAGCCGCCGGCGATTATTGCTGCCTGGAAACGCGGTGACATTGACGGCGCTTACGTCTGGTCTCCGGCGGTCAACGAGCTGGAGAAAGATGGCAAGGTGCTGACGGACTCTTCGCAGGTCGGCAAGTGGGGCGCGCCAACGCTCGATGTGTGGGTGGTGCGTAAAGACTTTGCGCAGCAGCATCCAGAAATCGTCACCGCCTTTGCCCGCAGCGCCGTTGAAGCGCAGCAAGCTTACATTGCCAATCCGGATCAATGGCTGAAGCAGTCAGACAACCTGAGCAAGCTGGCGCGCCTGAGCGGTGTACCCGAAGCGGATGTGCCGGTGCTGGTAAAAGGCAACACGTACCTCACCGCGCAGCAGCAGGTGGAGCAGCTCGGCAAGCCGGTGAACAAGGCGATTGTCGATACTGCCGGCTTCCTGAAAGAGCAGGGCAAAGTGCCAGAAGCGGATAGCGATTACAGCAGCTTCGTCACCACGCGCTTCGTTGCACCCTTAGTGAAATAACCGGAGGCCGTATGCTTAACATCACCCATCTCAATGCGCGTTACGCCGGACAACCCGCGCTGCAGGACATCAACCTGCAGCTGGGCAGCCGAGACCTGCTGGTGGTGTTAGGTCCCTCCGGCTGTGGCAAAACCACGCTGCTGAACCTCATCGCCGGCTTTCTGCCGCTGGAATCTGGCAGCATTACGTTGGATGGCAAAGCGGTAAAAGGGCCGGGCGCTGAGCGCGGCGTAGTGTTTCAAAATGAAGGATTACTGCCGTGGCGTAACGTGATCGATAACGTTTCGTTCGGTTTGCAACTGGCGGGGATGGCGAAGGCGGAGCGCCATACCATTGCACGCCGTTTGATCCGCAAAGTAGGACTGGAAGGTGCAGAGCAGCGTTATATCTGGCAGCTCTCTGGGGGTCAACGTCAGCGCGTGGGCATTGCGCGTGCGCTGGCGGCTGATCCTCAGTTGCTGCTGTTAGATGAGCCGTTTGGCGCGCTGGACGCCTTTACCCGTGAACAGATGCAAACCCTGCTGCTAACGCTGTGGCGTGATACCGGCAAGCAGATTCTGCTGATCACCCACGACATCGAAGAAGCGGTGTTCCTCGCCAGCGAATTAGTGCTGCTGTCGCCGGGACCGGGCCGCGTCGTGGAGCGTTTAAAACTCGACTTCGGCCAACGCTTCGCCGCCGGGGAACCGTGCCGCAGCATCAAATCCGATCCGGCGTTTATCGAACGTCGTGAATATGTACTGAATCAGGTGTTTTCCCAGCGTGAGGCGTTTATATGAGTGCGGTGATTGATGGGAAGACCCAAATGCGTCGTCGTGGACTGCGCTGGCCGTTCTCGCGCCAGTTCTCACTCAGCCTGCTCAGCGTGGGCTTGTTGCTGCTGTTGTGGTGGGCTATTACCGCGCTCGGCTTAGTGGCACCGCTGTTCTTACCGCCGCCGCAAGTGGTGCTGCAGAAGCTGATATTGATTGCCAGCCCGCAAGGTTTTATGGACGCCACATTATGGCAGCATCTGGGTGCCAGCCTGGCGCGTATGCTGGTGGCGCTGTTCTTTGCCGCGCTGATTGGGATTCCGGTCGGCATCGCCATGGGCCTGAGCCCGGCGATTCGCGGCTTGCTTGATCCGCTGATCGAACTCTATCGCCCGGTACCGCCGCTGGCTTATTTGCCGCTGATGGTGATCTGGTTTGGCATCGGCGAAACCTCGAAGATTTTACTGATTTATCTGGCGATTTTCGCGCCGGTGACCTTGTCGACGCTGGCGGGTGTGAAGAATGCCCAGCAGGTACGGATTCGCGCGGCGCAGGCGCTTGGCGCATCGCGCTGGCAACTGCTGCGCTACGTGATTCTGCCTGGCGCGGTGCCGGAAATCCTCACCGGTTTGCGCATTGGTCTCGGCGTAGGTTGGTCAACGCTGGTGGCGGCGGAACTGATTGCCGCTACGCGTGGACTCGGCTTTATGGTGCAGTCGGCCGGTGAGTTCCTCGCCACCGACGTGGTGCTGGCCGGTATCGCCGTGATCGCCCTGATTGCCTTTGGCTTAGAACTGGGTCTGCGCGCCTTGCAGCGCCGACTGACGCCCTGGAATGGAGAACAGCAATGAACGAACGTCTTAATTTTACCGCGCTGGGCCCGAATATTGGGGCGCAGGTCAGTGATGTCGACCTCAGCCGTCCGCTGAGCGATGCCCAGTTTGAACAGCTCTATCATGGCTTGCTGCGCCATCAGGTGCTGTTCCTGCGCAATCAAGTGATTACCCCGGAACAGCAGCGCGCGCTGGCGATTCGCTTTGGCGATCTGCATATCCATCCGGTCTATCCGCATGCGGAAGGCGTGGAAGAGATCATCGTGCTGGATACGCATCAGGATAATCCGCCGGATAACGACAACTGGCACACCGATGTCACCTTTATTCAAACCCCGCCGGCAATTGCGATTCTGGCTTCGAAGCTGCTGCCGGAAAGCGGCGGCGATACCTTGTGGTCAACCGGCATTGCGGCCTATGAAGCGCTGTCTGAACCGTTTAAGACGCTGTTGAATGGGCTGCAGGCGGAACACGATTTTAAGAAGTCGTTTCAGGAGTACAAATACCGTAAAACCGAGGAAGAGCATCAGCGCTGGCAGCAAGCGGTGGCAAAGAACCCGCCGGTGCAGCATCCGGTGATTCGTACCCACCCGGTGAGCGGACGCAAGGCGCTGTTTGTCAACGAAGGTTTTACCACGCGTTTGCTGGGCTTGAGCGAAAAAGAGAGCGATGCGCTGCTTAACTTCCTGTTTTGGCATAGCGCCAAACCGGAGTTCCAGGTGCGCTGGCGCTGGCAGGAGAATGATGTGGCGATTTGGGATAACCGCGTGACCCAACACTATGCTAATGCGGATTATTATCCGGCGCGGCGGGTGATGCATCGCGCGACGGTGTTAGGGGATAAGCCGTTTTAATTTGGAATAGTGCTCGCATTCCCCCTCCTCGGTCCTCCCCCATAAATGGGGGAGGAAGACGCTGCCACATGTCAGTGATGAAGCTGCATGTGGCAGCGTCTCCTTCCCCCGCAAGCGGGGGAAGGCCGGGATGGGGGACAGCGTGCACACTCAACCCGCCAGCATCTGCTCCAGCTGTTCCTGCGCATCCAGCCACGCCATTTCGACCTCTTCCAGCGCCGCCTTACTCTCGGCCTGACGCTGCAGCGCCACATTCAAATCGGCTTTGCGGCTCTGATCGTAAATCGCGCTGTCGGCTAACTGGGCTTCCGCGTCGCTGAGCTGGCTCTGCCACTTCGCCATCTGCTTCTCAAGCTTCTCGATCTCTTTACGCAGCGGCTGCGTTTGTGCGCGCAGTTCGGCGTCGCGGCGTTTCTGGTCTTTGCGCGATTGCGCGCTGTTGCCGTTATCCTGCTTCGGTGCGGCACCCTGTTGCGCTTGCTTTTGCAGATCGCTCAGCCACTGCTGATAATCTTCCAGATCGCCCTCAAACACGTCGACCTTGCCGTCGTGCACCAGATAGAGATTGTCGGTGGTGGCGCGCAGCAGATGGCGATCGTGCGAGACCACCACCAGCGCGCCTTCGAAATCAATCAGCGCTTCGGTCAGCGCCTGACGCATATCAAGATCGAGGTGGTTAGTTGGTTCATCAAGCAGCAGCAGGTTCGGGCGCTGCCAGACAATTAATGCCAGCACCAGACGCGCTTTTTCGCCGCCGGAGAAACGTTCGGTAATTTCGCTCACTTTATCGCCCTGGAAGCCGAAGCCGCCAAGGTAGTCGCGCAGCTGCTGCTCCAGCACTTTCGGCGCGATGCGTGATAAATGCTGCAAGGGTGATTCATCGGCGCGCAGATATTCCAGCTGATGCTGGGCGAAGTAACCGAGCTTAATGCCTTTCGCCAGGCCAACTTTGCCATCCAGCGCGTCGAGCTCACCGGCTAGCAGCTTAATCAGCGTCGATTTACCCGCGCCGTTACGGCCCAGCAGGCCAATACGTGAACCCGGCACAAGGTTGAGTTTGATGGCGTCGAGAATAATGCGTTCGCCATAACCGGCGGTAACGCGCTCCATCTTCAGCAACGGATTCGGCAAGCTTTCTGGCGCGCGGAAACTGAAGCTGAATGGGTTATCGACGTGTGCTGGCGCAATCAATTCCATGCGCTCCAGCATTTTGATGCGGCTCTGCGCCTGCTTGGCTTTGGTCGCCTGCGCGCGGAAGCGATCAATATACTTCTGCAGGTGCGCCACTTTTTCCTGCTGGCTCTGGAACAGCGCTTGCTGCTGCGCCAGCTTGGCGCCGCGCTGACGTTCGAACGAGCTGTAGTTACCGGTGTATTCAAACATCGTCTGCTGTTCGATATGGATGATCTTATCGACCACCGGATCGAGGAAGTCGCGGTCGTGCGAAATCAGCACCAGCGTGCCTTCGTAGCTTTTCAGCCAGCGTTCAAGCCAGATCACCGCATCCAGATCGAGGTGGTTAGTCGGTTCATCCAGCAGCAGCAGATCGGAACGGCACACCAGCGCCTGCGCGAGGTTAAGGCGCATGCGCCAGCCACCGGAGAAATCGCTCACCGGCCGCATTAATTGTTCCTGGCTAAAGCCCAAACCGTGCAACAAACTTGAGGCGCGAGCAGGTATGCTCCACGCCTGAATCGCATCCAGCTTGCCGTGCAGCAGGGCGATGGCGTTGCCATCGTTGCGCGCATTGGCGTCGGCCAATTCGGATTCAAGCTGACGATATTCACGGTCGCCGTCGATAACATACTCCAGCGCGGGTTTGCTCAGCGCCGGGGTTTCCTGATTGACCCACGCCAGCGCCCAGTTGCTCGGGAACGTAGCGTTACCTGCATCACTGCTGATTTCGCCCTTCAGCAATGACAGCAGCGTCGATTTGCCGCAGCCATTTTTGCCCACTAAGCCAACTTTCTGGCCTGGGTTAATGGTGGCTGTTGCGTTATCCAGCAGCACATTGGTGCCGCGGCGAATTTGTAGTGCTGAAAAGACAATCATAAGCGCCGTATCGTCAGAATATGTTAATTTACCGGCAACATAATTCGAGAAAATTTGTTGCGTCGAGCATGGTAGCGGAATTCCTGTGCCGTGACGACGCTTTGGAGGGGAACGATGTCGCAGCCACCCAAAATATTGCTGCTTTACGCCCATCCGGAATCACAGGATTCGATTGCTAATCGGGTTTTGCTGCAGTCGGCTATGGAACTGGACCACGTCACGGTGCACGATTTATACGCCCACTATCCGGATTTTTTTATTGATATTCACTATGAGCAGCAACTGCTGCGCGACCATCAAATCGTTGTATTCCAACATCCACTTTATACCTACAGCTGCCCGGCGCTCCTGAAGGAGTGGCTGGATCGTGTGCTGTCGCGCGGCTTTGCCAGCGGACCGGATGGTAATGCGCTGGAAGGCAAATACTGGCGCAGCGTGGTCACCACCGGCGAACCGGAAGCGGCTTATCACCCTAGCGGCCTGAATCGCTATCCGATGAGTGACATTATGCGTCCGTTTGAGCTGACGGCGCAGATGTGTCGCATGCACTGGATGACGCCGATGGTGATTTATTGGGCGCGTCGACAAACGCCGGACGTGATGCGTAATTTTGCGCGCGCATACGGCGACTGGCTGGCTTCACCGCTGCCGCAGGGAGGAGTGTGATGGAAGGCGAAACGTTACTGACGGCGGGCGTGATTTATTTGGTCGCGGCGGTGCTGATTGTGCCGATTGCGGCGCGTCTCGGCATTGGCGCGGTGCTGGGCTATCTGCTGGCCGGTATCGCGATTGGTCCGTGGGGTTTGGGGTTCATCAGCGACGTCGAGGAGATTTTGCACTTCTCGGAACTCGGCGTGGTGTTCCTGATGTTCATCATCGGGCTTGAACTGAACCCCTCGAAACTGTGGGCGCTGCGCCGTTCGATATTTGGCGTTGGTGCGGCTCAGGTGCTGATTTCCGCCGCCATTCTCGGCGGATTGCTGTGGCTGACCGACTTTAGCTGGCAGGCGGCGGTGATTGGCGGCATTGGTCTGGCAATGTCATCCACGGCGATGGCGCTGCAGCTGATGCGCGATAAAGGCATGAACCGCAGTGAATCGGGACAGCTCGGCTTCTCAGTGTTGCTGTTCCAGGATCTAGCGGTGATTCCCGCGTTGGCGCTGGTGCCGCTGCTGGCGGGCGGCGACAGCGGTCATGTTGACTGGTTGAAAGTTGGGATGAAAGTGCTGGCGTTCGGCGGGATGCTGATTGGTGGTCGTTATCTGCTGCGCCCGATTCTGCGCTTCATTGCCGCATCCGGCGTGCGCGAAGTGTTTACTGCCGCCTCGCTGCTGCTGGTGCTGGGTTCGGCACTGTTTATGGATGCGCTCGGCCTGTCGATGGCGCTCGGTACTTTCATCGCGGGTATTCTTTTGGCGGAAAGCGAGTATCGCCATGAGCTGGAAGTGGCCATCGAACCGTTTAAAGGTTTGTTGCTGGGCTTGTTCTTTATTTCGGTTGGCATGGCGCTGAATCTCGGCGTGCTTTATACCCACATCACTGAAATTTTGCTGGGCGTGCTGATTCTGGTGACGGTGAAAACGCTGGTGCTGTATGTGCTGGGGCGCATTTATGGCCTGCGCAGTTCGGAGCGCCAGCAGTTTGCCGGTGTGTTAAGCCAGGGCGGCGAGTTTGCCTTTGTGCTGTTCTCGGCGGCGTCGTCGGCCAAAATGTTCAGCGGCGACCAAATGCCGCTGCTGCTGGTGACGGTGACGTTATCAATGATGACCACGCCGCTGCTGATGAACGGCATCGATCGTCTACTGGCGCACCGCTTTAATGAGCCCGATGAAAATGCCGAGAAGCACTTTGTTGAGGACGATCAGCCGCAGGTCATTGTGGTGGGCTTTGGTCGTTTTGGTCAGGTTGTTGGCCGTTTGCTGATGGCGAACAACAAGCGCATTACCGTGCTGGAGCGTGATATCTCCGCGGTGAGCCTGATGCGTAAATATGGCTATAAGGTTTACTATGGCGACGCCACCGAGCTGGAGCTGCTGCGTGCGGCGGGCGCGGAGAATGCGCAATCCATCGTCATTACCTGTAACGATCCGGAAGATTCGATGACCATCGTGCAACTGTGTCAGCAGCATTTCCCGCAGCTGGAAATCCTGGCGCGTGCGCGTGGACGTGTTGAGGCGCACGAACTGTTGCAGGCGGGTGTTACGCTGTTCTCGCGTGAGACGTTCTCCAGTGCGCTGGAGCTAGGTCGTAAAACGCTGATCTCGCTGGGCATGCATCCGCATCAGGCGCAGCGCGCGCAGCAACATTTCCGTCGTCTGGATATGCGTATGCTGCGTGAGCTGGTGCCCAGCCACGATGACAGCGCGCAAGTTTCGCGTGTGCGTGAGGCGCGGCGCGAGCTGGAGGATATCTTCCAGCGCGAAATGCAGCACGAGAAACGTCAGTTTGACGGCTGGGATGACGAGTAGAACTATACTTACTTAATCCGTTCACTAACGACGGCAGGAAACAGTATGCGTAAACAATTTATTGCCGGTGCGGTTTGCCCGCACTGCCAGGAAAAAGACACGTTGGCATTGTGGCGTGAGAACAATGTTGATGTGGTGGAGTGCGTCGATTGCGGTCATCAAATGCGGGAAGCGGATAAGCAGGTGCGCGATCAGGTTCGCAGCAATGAGCAAGTGATCGGCATTTTTCATCCTGAGTAGCGCATTGGCTCAGCTTTTTTTAAGCTTGAACTTACAGCGGGATTGAATTCCGTTACAATCGGCGCCATTAACGCTGAGCAGTATGCAACAACACATTTGTTGGCATCCTCAGTCTTGAACCTTTCTGGTTGGTTATTGCACGCAAAATTGACCAATGGGACGGGATCTTAGTTCTCAACGGTTAGGAGATATCATGAAAGTAGCAAAAGACCTGGTGGTGAGCCTGGCGTATCAGGTTCGTACCGAAGACGGTGTGTTGGTTGACGAGTCACCGGTGAGTGCACCGTTGGACTATCTGCACGGTCATGGTTCCCTGATTTCTGGTCTGGAAAAAGCGCTGGAAAATCATGATGTAGGCGATAAGTTTGACGTGCATATCCCGGCGAACGACGCTTACGGTCAATACGATGACAACCTCGTACAGCGCGTGCCAAAAGACGTGTTTATGGGCGTTGACGAACTGCAGGTTGGCATGCGCTTCCTGGCAGAAACCGATCAGGGTCCAGTTCCGGTTGAAATCACCGAAGTTGAAGATGAGCACGTAGTGGTTGACGGTAACCACATGCTGGCGGGTCAGAACCTGAACTTCAACGTGGAAGTTGTGGCGATTCGCGCAGCGACCGAAGAAGAGCTGGCGCACGGCCACGTGCATGGCGCGGATGGTCATCATCACGATCATGACCACGACCATGGTCACGATCACGGCCAGGGCGGTTGTGGCACTGGCGGTTGCGGCTGCAGCCACTAATCAGTGTGATGCTGGCGAGGCCACCTTCGGGTGGCCTTTCTTATGTACAGCATCTAAGAATGTGCGAGCAACATTGAGGCAAGGCGCCAGGAATCGGGAGAGCGCAGCATACTGTAGTATGTGAGCATCTCACGGTGACGCAGCAACGCGGCATCGATGTGGCGCAGCCATTCTGGACATTAGTAATGCGGCGGCGGCGTCTCTTCTGCTTGTGAGGCGATCATCGACGGCGCGCTATCTTTCACTTTATCGATTAACAGACGGACCTGCTCACGCAGTCGGATCATCTCCAGCTCATGCTGAACCACCGTTTGATTGAGCTGATCGATGGTGTATTCCTGAAAAGCCAGCTTGCTCTCCAGCGCCTCAAGGCGTTGTTCCCATTCTGTTGGTTGCATGATCTTTCCTCATCTTGCGGTGCTGCACGTTAGTCTGTTTCGGGCCTGATTCTACGGCCTTTCGCTTCAGAATCACCTGATATTTTACCTTTCCGCGCCATGCTGCATTGAAACGCCGCATAACGCCTATATCTCTGATGAAACTTCCTGAAGCAAAAAAGGTCGGAGGTTGGACGGATAATTACATTGTGGGAGTGTTCGCCGCTGCCACGTAAAGTTATAGTGTGGGCCTCAGTCCGCAATGATTCCCGAGGTTAGAGGCTTCGGTTTTGGAGAAAGGATGAATTCACTGTTTAAAGTCACATTGTTAGCTACCACCATGGCCTTCGCGCTGAATGCACCGCTGGCAATGGCAGCAGAAACCGCCGCTGCTCCAGCTGACGCCGCTCAGGCTGCGCCGCAAGCACCGAAAAATGCTGCCTTCAAAAACGAAGACCAGCAATCAGCTTATGCACTTGGCGCGTCCCTGGGTCGCTACATGGACAACTCTCTGAAGGAACAAGAGAAGCTGGGCATCAAACTTGATAAAGATCAGTTGATCGCGGGTGTTCAGGACGCCTTTGGCGGCAAGAGCAAACTCTCTGATCAAGAGATCGAGCAAACCCTGCAGGCCTTTGAAGGCCGCGTAAAAGGTGCTGCTCAGGCGAAGATGGAAAAAGACGCGAAAGAGAACTCCGATAAGGGTTCCGCTTACGCTGACAAATTCGCCAAAGAAAAAGGCGTGAAGAAAACCGAATCTGGCCTGCTGTATCAGGTAGAGAAAGAAGGTACCGGTAGCGCGCCGAAAGACAGCGACACTGTGGTTGTGAACTACAAAGGGACGCTGATCGACGGTACTGAGTTCGATAACTCTTATACCCGCGGTGAGCCGCTGTCGTTCCGTCTGGACGGTGTGATTCCGGGCTGGACCGAAGGTCTGAAGCACGTGAAGAAAGGCGGTAAAATCAAGCTGGTGATTCCACCGAACCTGGCTTACGGCAAAAATGGCGTTCCGGGTATTCCGGCGAGCTCCACGCTGGTGTTCGATGTTGAACTGCTCGACATCAAACCCGCGCCGAAAGCGGACGAAAAAGCGCAGGCTCCAGTCGCTGCCGATCAGAAAGCACAGTAATCTTAACTTTCTGCATCACGCCGCCCTCGGGCGGCGTTTTTATTGCGGAGAAGAGAGTAAAGGTCTGGCTAAAGACCAGCACATTTGCCAGACTAGCGCCTGCACAATTATCACAATATGAGTCTGCCCCAATGCTGTCGAGACAGGCTCCAGCCATTTAGGGTAATGTCTTCGATGTCTAATCCATTCAATCCCGGTGAACTGACTGACTTCGATTTACTGGAGCAACGTCCGTTCGAGCAAGCAGATTACGATATCCTCAAATCCTACGAAGCCGTTGTCGATGGCCTTGCGATGCTGATTGGCTCGCACTGCGAAATCGTGCTGCACTCGCTGGAAGATTTGAAGTGTTCTGCGGTGCGTATCGCCAACGGTGAACATACCGGGCGTAAAGTGGGTTCGCCGATTACCGATTTGGCGCTGCGTATGCTGCACGATATGCACGGCGCCGACAGCAATGTCTCCAGAGCCTACTTCACGCGCGCGAAAAGCGGTGTGCTGATGAAATCGGTCACGATCGCGATTCGTAATCGCCAGCAGCGCGTTATTGGCTTGCTGTGCATCAACATGAACCTCGACGTTCCGTTCTCGCAGATTATGTCGACCTTTATGCCGCCGGAGATGCAGCAGGTGGATTCCAACGTCAACTTTGCCAGCTCGGTGGAAGATCTGGTGATGCAGACGCTTGAGTTCGCGATTGAAGAAGTGAGCGCTGACCGTAACGTTTCGAATAATGCCAAGAATCGCCAGATCGTGCTCAATATGTATGAGAAGGGTATCTTCGACATTAAAGATGCGATTAACCAGGTCGCCGATCGCCTCAATATCTCCAAGCACACGGTTTACCTCTACATTCGCCAGTTTAAAAGCGGTGATTTTCAGGGGCAGGATCGCTAATGCGTTACACCTTGCTGGTCACCGGACCAGCTTACGGAACGCAACACGCCAGCAGCGCGCTGCTGTTTGCGCGCGCACTTATTAAGGCCGGGCATCAGCTGGAGAGCGTGTTCTTCTATCGTGAAGGCGTATTGAACGCCAACCAACTGAGCGCGCCGGCCAGCGATGAGGTGGATATGGTGCGTGAATGGCAGCAGTTGCGCGCTGAAAGTGGCGCCGCGCTGAATATCTGCGTGGCCGCAGCATTACGTCGTGGCGTAACCGACGCGCAGGAAGCCGCGCGCTTGCAACTGGCGGGCAGTAACTTGCAGCCGGGTTTTGAACTCAGCGGTTTGGGCGCATTGGCAGAAGCCGCGCTTAGCTGCGATCGTCTGGTGCAATTCTGATGAACCGCGTGGCTTTTCTATTTACTCAGGCACCGCACGGCAGCAGCGCGGGCAGGGAAGGGCTGGATGCTGTGCTGGCGACGGGCGCGCTAAGCGAAGATATCGGTCTGTTCTTTATCGGGGATGGCGTGCTGCAGCTCAATCGCGACCAACAACCTGAGCAAATTCTGGCGCGTAACTACATCGCGACCTTTGGCGTGCTGGAGTTGTACGATATTGACCAGTGTTTTGTCTGCGCCGATTCGCTGCTGGCGCGCGGGCAAAGTTTGACGGCCGAACGTGTGTTAAACGCTGAAGTGATGGATGCCGCATCGCTACGCGAGAAGCTGGCTTCCTATCATCGTGTTATTCGATTCTGAGAACTGATCATGCTCTACACGCTGCTGCAATCTCCCTGGCAATGCGACCTCGATAGCCTGCTGCTTTTATTGCAGGAAGGCGACGATCTGCTTTTATTGCAGGATGGCGTCAGCGCCGCTTTGGCTGGCAGCCAAATGTTAATCAAGCTCAGCGCATCGCCGGCTACGCTGTGGGTATTAGAAGAAGATGTTGCGGCGCGTGGCCTGGCTGAGCAAATTTCGACCAAAGTAGCACGTTTGGACTATACTGGTTTCGTTGCGATGACAGCGAAGCATCCACAACAAGTGGCCTGGTAAGAGCGAAAACCTGGTTATTTCTTGACACCCTTTTGACACAGCCCTAAAATTCTGCCTCCTCGTAGTAATACGAGGCGATTTATTACGTGTTTACGAAGCAAAAAGCTAAATCCCAGGAGCTATTTAATGGCAACAGTTAACCAGCTGGTTCGCAAACCACGCGTACGCAAAGTTGCAAAGAGCAACGTGCCTGCGCTGGAAGCTTGCCCGCAGAAACGTGGTGTATGTACTCGTGTGTACACCACTACCCCTAAAAAACCAAACTCAGCACTGCGTAAAGTTTGCCGTGTGCGTTTGACCAACGGTTTTGAAGTTACCTCCTACATCGGTGGTGAAGGTCATAACCTGCAGGAACACTCAGTGATCCTGATCCGTGGCGGTCGTGTTAAAGACTTGCCAGGTGTGCGTTACCACACCGTTCGTGGCGCGCTGGACTGCTCAGGTGTTAAAGACCGTAAGCAGTCACGCTCCAAGTACGGCGTGAAGAAGCCAAAGGCTTAATGGTTCTCCGTTAAGTAAGGCCAAACGTTTTAACTTAAATGTCAAACTAAACTCGTAGAGTTTTGGACAATCCTGAATTAACAACGGAGTATTTCCATGCCACGTCGTCGCGTCATTGGTCAGCGTAAAATTCTGCCGGATCCTAAGTTCGGATCAGAGCTGCTGGCTAAATTTGTAAATATCCTGATGGTAGATGGTAAAAAATCTACTGCTGAATCTATCGTCTATACCGCGCTTGATACCCTGGCTCAACGCGCTGGTAAAGATGGCCTGGAAGCGTTCGAGGTTGCTCTCGAAAACGTACGTCCGACTGTCGAAGTTAAGTCACGTCGCGTTGGTGGTTCTACCTACCAGGTTCCAGTTGAAGTCCGTCCGGTTCGTCGTAATGCCCTGGCAATGCGTTGGATCGTAGAAGCTGCTCGTAAACGCGGTGATAAATCTATGGCTCTCCGCCTGGCGAACGAACTTTCTGATGCTGCAGAGAACAAAGGTACTGCAGTTAAGAAACGTGAAGACGTTCACCGCATGGCTGAAGCCAACAAGGCGTTCGCACACTACCGCTGGTAACAGCAACGTAGTTGTTATAAACCCAGCGGGCGTCCCAGTGACTCACCTGCTGGGCTTTTTTAACTTAGAACGTCTAAGAATCAGAGGAATCAAATGGCTCGTAAAACACCCATTGAGCGCTACCGTAACATTGGTATCAGTGCGCACATCGACGCCGGTAAGACTACAACTACCGAACGTGTTCTGTTCTACACCGGTGTAAACCACAAAATCGGTGAAGTTCATGACGGCGCAGCAACCATGGACTGGATGGAGCAGGAGCAGGAACGTGGTATTACCATCACGTCTGCTGCGACTACCTGTTTCTGGTCTGGTATGGCTAAGCAGTTTGAACCACACCACGTAAACATCATCGACACCCCGGGACACGTTGACTTCACCATCGAAGTTGAGCGTTCTATGCGTGTGCTTGATGGCGCAGTAATGGTTTACTGTGCAGTTGGTGGTGTTCAGCCACAGTCTGAAACCGTATGGCGTCAGGCTAACAAATATAAAGTTCCACGCATCGCGTTCGTTAACAAAATGGACCGCATGGGTGCTAACTTCCTGAAAGTTGTTGACCAGATGAAAGTGCGTTTGGGTGCAAACCCAGTTCCACTTCAGCTGGCTATCGGCGCAGAAGAAGGTTTCACCGGTGTTGTTGACCTGGTGAAAATGAAAGCGATCAACTGGAACGATGCCGATCAGGGCGTTACCTTCGTTTACGAAGATATTCCAGCTGATATGCAGGAACTCGCTGAAGAGTGGCGTGCGAAGCTGGTTGAAGCCGCTGCTGAAGGTTCTGATGAGCTGATGGAGAAATTCTTCGGCGGTGAAGAACTGACCGAAGAAGAGATTAAAACTTCTCTGCGTAAGCGCGTTCTGAAAAACGAAATCATCCTGGTGACCTGTGGTTCTGCATTTAAGAACAAAGGTGTTCAGGCGATGCTGGATGCGGTAGTTGAATACCTGCCAGCACCGACTGACGTTACCGCGATTAACGGTATGCTGGACGACGGTAAAGACACGCCGGCTGAGCGTCATTCCGATGACAAAGAGCCGTTTGCTGCACTGGCGTTCAAAATCGCTACCGACCCGTTTGTTGGTAACCTGACCTTCTTCCGCGTTTACTCTGGTGTTGTTAACACCGGTGACACCGTGTTCAACCCGGTTAAGTCAAACCGTGAGCGTCTGGGCCGTATCGTTCAGATGCACGCGAACAAACGCGAAGAGATCAAGGAAGTTCGTGCGGGCGATATCGCCGCTGCGATCGGTCTGAAAGACGTAACCACTGGTGACACCCTGTGTGACCCAGACAACGTCATCATTCTTGAGCGTATGGAATTCCCTGAGCCGGTAATCTCTATCGCCGTTGAGCCGAAAACCAAAGCTGACCAGGAAAAAATGGGTCTGGCTCTGGGTCGTCTGGCGAAAGAAGATCCATCATTCCGCGTATGGACTGATGAAGAAACCAACCAGACCATCATCGCAGGTATGGGTGAGCTGCACCTCGACATCATCGTTGACCGCATGAAGCGTGAATTCAACGTTGAAGCGAACGTCGGTAAACCTCAGGTTGCTTACCGTGAAGCGATTCGCGCGAAAGTTACCGATATCGAAGGTAAACACGCCAAGCAGTCTGGTGGTCGTGGTCAGTATGGTCATGTTGTTATCGACATGTACCCACTGGAGCCGGGCGTTAATCCGAAAGGTTACGAATTTGTCAACGATATCAAGGGCGGTGTGATTCCAACTGAATACATCCCTGCGGTTGATAAAGGTCTCCAGGAGCAGCTGAAATCAGGTCCACTGGCTGGTTATCCGGTAGTTGATCTGGGTGTTCGTCTGCACTTCGGTTCATACCATGATGTCGACTCCTCTGAGCTGGCGTTTAAACTGGCTGCTTCTTTAGCCTTTAAAGATGGCTTTAAGAAAGCACAACCTGTTCTGCTTGAGCCAATCATGAAGGTTGAAGTAGAGACTCCGGAAGAGAACACCGGTGACGTTATCGGTGACCTTAGCCGTCGTCGTGGTATGCTCAAAGGACAGGAATCTAACGCTACTGGCGTTCAGATCCATGCTGAAGTTCCGCTGTCTGAAATGTTCGGATATGCAACCCAGCTGCGTTCTCTGACCAAAGGCCGTGCTTCTTACTCCATGGAGTTCCTGAAGTACGATGATGCGCCGAACAACGTCGCTCAGGCCGTTATTGAAGCTCGTAGCAAATAAGCTACGGTTTAAAAATTGTGAACTGATGCCTTCATGACTCATGAAGGCACAACGTAAGGAATTATCGCCATGGCGAAAGAGCAATTTCAGCGTAACAAACTGCACGTAAACGTGGGCACCATCGGTCACGTCGACCACGGTAAAACCACCCTGACTGCAGCAATTACTACCGTACTGGCTAAAACCTACGGCGGTAAGGCAAGCAAATTCGATGAGATCGATAAAGCGCCAGAAGAGAAAGCACGTGGTATCACCATCAACACTTCTCACGTTGAATACGAAACCCCGTCTCGCCACTATGCGCACGTTGACTGCCCAGGCCACGCCGACTATGTGAAAAACATGATCACCGGTGCTGCGCAGATGGACGGCGCGATCCTGGTTGTTGCTGCGACTGATGGCCCAATGCCACAGACCCGTGAGCACATCCTGCTGGGTCGTCAGGTTGGCGTTCCTTACATCATCGTGTTCCTGAACAAGTGCGACATGGTTGATGATGAAGAGCTGCTGGAACTGGTTGAGATGGAAGTACGTGACCTGCTGTCAGCTTATGACTTCCCAGGCGACGACACTCCAATCGTACGTGGTTCTGCTCTAAAAGCGCTGGAAGGCGACGCTGAGTGGGAAGCTAAGATCATTGAGCTGGCTGAGCACCTGGATACCTATATCCCAGAGCCAGTACGTGCAATCGACAAGCCGTTCCTGCTGCCAATCGAAGACGTATTCTCAATCTCTGGCCGTGGTACCGTTGTTACCGGTCGTGTTGAGCGCGGTATTGTTAAAGTGGGCGACGAAGTTGAAGTTGTTGGCCTTAAAGACACGGTGAAATCAACCTGTACTGGCGTTGAAATGTTCCGCAAACTGCTGGACCAGGGTCAGGCAGGCGAGAACTGTGGTGTTCTGCTGCGTGGTATCAAGCGTGAAGACATCGAGCGTGGCCAGGTTCTGGCTAAGCCGGGTTCAATCAAGCCACATACCCAGTTCACTTCAGAAGTTTACGTTCTGTCTAAAGATGAAGGCGGCCGTCATACTCCGTTCTTCAAAGGCTACCGTCCTCAGTTCTACTTCCGTACCACTGACGTGACCGGTGACGTTCAACTGCCAGAAGGCGTTGAGATGGTAATGCCAGGCGACAACGTAAAAATGACCGTTACTTTGATCAAGCCAATCGCTATGGATCAGGGTCTGCGTTTTGCAATCCGTGAAGGCGGCCGTACTGTTGGTGCGGGTGTTGTTGCTGAAATTATCGCTTAATTGCGTTAATGTTGATGGCTGTTTCGGCAGTCATCGCAGCATGAAAAAGAGCACTTCGGTGCTCTTTTTTTATGTCTGAATTTTGCCGTTTCGATTAATCCTACATAAAAGCTGCGTTTGAAATAAAAACCATTCTCATTTACAATTTGATCATAAATTGTACGGGAGTCCGCAGTAAATGTACGTCTGCTTGTGTAATGCCGTGAGTGATAAAACTCTGCGCGAAGTGGTTCGCCGCTATCAACCCAAATCGATTCAACAATTGCGCCAGTTGGTTCCCATTGGAAAGCAATGTGGCAAGTGCGTGCGGTTTGCGCGTGAAATTATGGAAGATGAACTGCAAAACGTGCCGCTCTACAAAGAGATAGCTTAATAAAGTAATTCTGTACTTCCTAATACCCACAATAACTGTCGCGTTTTTTTGACTTCCTTTCATCCGCATCTACGCTCTATTTAGTTGGAAGCGGAGGAAGCAAAAATGAAGGGCGACAGTAAAATCATATTTCATCTCAACAAATTGCTGGGGAATGAACTGGTTGCGATTAATCAGTACTTCCTTCATGCGCGTATGTTCAAAAATTGGGGTCTGACCCGGCTCAATGACGTTGAGTATCATGAGTCAATCGATGAAATGAAACATGCGGACAAATACATCGAACGCATTCTTTTTCTTGAAGGAATTCCTAACCTGCAAGATCTAGGTCGATTACGCATCGGTGAAGACGTGCCGGAAATGCTGCAATCTGACCTGGCATTAGAACTGGAAGGCGCAAAGGATTTGCGTGAGGCCATAGCCTATGCCGACAAGGTTCATGACTACGTCAGCAGAGACATGATGATTGAGATTCTTACGGAAGAGGAAGGGCACATAGACTGGCTGGAAACGGAACTCGATCTGGTGAACAAACTCGGCCTGCAAAATTATCTTCAGTCTCAATTAAAAGATCAGAACGAACATTAGCCATATGCCCATTGTCACGCAAGCCCGCTCAGTCAAAACGATTGCTGCGGGTTTTTTTTCGGTCTGTTACCAGATTGATGTGGTTAAAAACACAACACGGGTTGCTTCCTGAACTGATTTACGTATAATGCGCGGGCCTACCGATATTGGTGTGGCGCGATTCGAGCAGAATCGCAGGGGATAGCTGTTTATGTATCGCCTAACAATACTCCCAATTGGGGAGTTATATGCTGAACGATTACACTCCTCCATCAATCGTAATGGATGCGGGTAGTAATTCTTTTCGTTTATAAAATGTTTGGAGCCTTGGTCTCATGTCGAACCAAAGAATCCGTATCCGTCTTAAAGCGTTTGATCATCGCCTGATCGATCAATCAACCGCGGAAATCGTTGAGACTGCCAAGCGCACTGGTGCGCAGGTACGTGGTCCGATCCCGCTGCCAACCCGCAAAGAGCGTTTTACCGTTCTGATCTCTCCGCACGTTAACAAAGACGCGCGTGATCAGTACGAAATCCGCACTCACAAGCGTCTGGTAGACATCGTTGAGCCAACTGAAAAAACCGTTGATGCTCTGATGCGTCTGGACCTGGCTGCCGGTGTTGACGTGCAGATCAGCCTGGGTTAATCAGGTCATCGAGCGATTGAGAGGTTGATACAATGATTGGTTTAGTCGGTAAAAAAGTGGGTATGACCCGCATCTTCACTGAAGATGGCGTTTCAATCCCAGTAACCGTTATCGAAGTTGAAGCAAACCGCGTTACTCAGGTCAAAGGCCTGGACAACGATGGTTACCAAGCTATTCAGGTCACCACCGGTGCTAAAAAAGCAAGCCGTGTGAGCAAGCCTGAAGCAGGTCATTTTGCTAAAGCTGGCGTTGACGCTGGCCGTGGTCTGTGGGAATTCCGCACCGAAGGTGAAGATTTCTCTGTTGGCCAGAGCATCAGTGTTGAAATTTTCGCTGACGTTAAAAAAGTAGACGTTACCGGTACCTCTAAAGGTAAAGGTTTCGCAGGTACCGTTAAGCGCTGGAACTTCCGTACCCAGGACGCTACGCACGGTAACTCCTTGTCACACCGCGTTCCGGGTTCTATCGGTCAGAACCAGACTCCGGGCAAAGTGTTCAAAGGCAAGAAAATGGCTGGTCAGCTGGGTAATGAGCGCGTAACCGTTCAGAGCCTGGAAGTAGTACGTGTTGACGCTGAGCGCAACCTGCTGCTGGTCAAAGGTGGCGTCCCGGGTGCAACTGGGTGCGATCTGATTGTTAAACCAGCTGTGAAGGCGTAAGGGGATAGCAATGGAATTAGTACTGAAAGACGCGCAGAGCGCGCTGACTGTTTCCGAAACTACCTTCGGTCGTGATTTCAACGAAGCGCTGGTTCACCAGGTTGTTGTTGCTTATGCCGCTGGTGCTCGTCAGGGTACTCGCGCGCAGAAGACTCGTGCTGAAGTTACTGGTTCAGGCAAAAAGCCTTGGCGCCAGAAAGGTACCGGCCGTGCGCGTTCAGGTTCTGTAAAGAGCCCGATCTGGCGTTCGGGTGGCGTAACCTTCGCTGCACGTCCACAGGACCACAGTCAAAAAGTTAACAAAAAGATGTACCGCGGCGCGCTGAAAAGCATCCTGTCCGAGCTGGTACGTCAGGACCGTCTGATCGTTGTCGAGACGTTCTCTGTAGAAGCGCCTAAAACTAAGCTGCTGGTACAGAAACTGAAAGACATGGCGCTGCAAGATGTGCTGATCATCACCGGTGAACTGGATGAGAATCTGTTCCTGGCTGCGCGTAACCTGTACAAGGTTGACGTGCGTGATGCAGCGGGCATCGACCCAGTTAGCCTGATCGCCTTCGACAAAGTCGTTATGACTGCGGAAGCAGTTAAGCAAGTTGAGGAGATGCTGGCATGATCCGTGAAGAACGTCTGCTGAAAGTAGTGCGTGCACCGCACGTATCAGAAAAAGCATCTACTGCGATGGAAAAAACCAATACCATCGTTCTCAAAGTTGCTAAAGACGCGACCAAAGCAGAGATCGTTGCTGCTGTTGAGAAGCTGTTCGAAGTGGAAGTTAAAGACGTAAACACCCTGGTAGTTAAAGGGAAAGTTAAGCGTCACGGACAGCGTATCGGTCGTCGTAGCGACTGGAAAAAAGCTTACGTCACCCTGAAGGAAGGCCAGAATCTGGACTTCGTCGGCGGCGCTGAGTAAGTCGGAGGAGAAAGACAATGGCAGTTGTTAAATGTAAACCGACATCTCCGGGTCGTCGCCACGTAGTTAAAGTGGTGAACCCAGAGCTGCACAAGGGCAAACCATTTGCTCCGCTGGTAGAAAAAAACAGCAAATCCGGTGGTCGTAACAACAATGGTCGTATCACTACCCGTCATATCGGTGGTGGTCACAAGCAGGCTTACCGTATTGTTGACTTCAAACGCAACAAAGATGGTATCCCAGCAGTTGTTGAGCGTCTTGAGTACGATCCGAACCGTTCTGCGAACATCGCACTGGTTCTGTACAAAGATGGCGAGCGCCGTTACATCCTGGCCCCTAAAGGCCTGAAAGCCGGCGATCAGATTCAATCTGGCGTTGATGCTGCGATTAAAGCAGGTAACACCCTGCCGATGCGTAACATCCCGGTGGGTTCTACCGTTCATAACGTAGAAATGAAACCAGGCAAAGGCGGTCAGATTGCTCGCTCAGCTGGTACTTACGTGCAGATCGTTGCGCGTGAAGGTTCCTACGTTACCCTGCGTCTGCGTTCAGGCGAAATGCGCAAAGTTGAATCCGAATGTCGTGCAACTCTTGGCGAAGTCGGCAACTCTGAGCACATGCTGCGCGTACTGGGTAAAGCTGGTGCAACCCGTTGGCGTGGTGTTCGTCCTACCGTTCGCGGTACTGCGATGAACCCAGTCGATCACCCGCACGGTGGTGGTGAAGGTCGTAACTTTGGTAAGCACCCGGTAACTCCGTGGGGCGTTCAGACCAAAGGTAAGAAGACCCGTAGCAACAAGCGTACTGATAAATTTATCGTACGTCGCCGTAGCAAATAATTTTAGAGGATAAGCCATGCCACGTTCTCTCAAGAAAGGTCCTTTTATTGACCTGCACTTGCTGAAGAAGGTAGAGAAAGCGGTGGAAAGCGGTGACAAGAAGCCCCTGCGCACTTGGTCCCGTCGTTCAACGATCTTCCCTAACATGATCGGTTTGACCATCGCTGTCCATAATGGTCGTCAGCACGTTCCTGTCTTTGTTTCCGACGAAATGGTCGGCCACAAACTGGGTGAATTTGCACCGACACGTACTTATCGCGGCCATGCTGCAGATAAGAAAGCCAAGAAGAAATAAGTAGGAGGAAGAGATGGAAACTATTGCTCAACATCGCCATGCTCGTTCTTCTGCTCAGAAGGTTCGCCTGGTGGCAGACCTGATTCGCGGTAAGAAAGTGTCGCAGGCTCTGGATATTCTGACCTACACCAACAAGAAAGCTGCTGTGTTGGTTAAGAAAGTCCTGGAATCTGCCATTGCGAACGCCGAACACAACGATGGCGCTGATATCGACGATCTGAAAGTCGCGAAAATCTTCGTAGACGAAGGCCCAAGCATGAAGCGCATTATGCCGCGTGCGAAAGGTCGTGCAGATCGCATCCTGAAGCGCACCAGCCACATTACTGTGGTTGTGTCCGATCGCTGAGACTCTGGAGACTAGCAATGGGTCAGAAAGTACATCCTAATGGTATTCGCCTGGGTATTGTAAAACCATGGAACTCTACCTGGTTTGCGAACACCAAAGAATTCGCTGACAACCTGGACAGCGATTTTAAAGTCCGTCAGTTCCTGACCAAGGAACTGTCTAAAGCGTCTGTATCTCGTATCGTTATCGAGCGTCCGGCTAAGAGCATCCGTGTGACTATTCATACTGCTCGCCCGGGTATCGTTATCGGTAAAAAAGGTGAAGACGTAGAAAAACTGCGTACGGTCGTCGCGAAAATCGCTGGCGTTCCTGCACAGATCAACATCGCCGAAGTCCGTAAGCCGGAACTGGACGCTAAATTGGTTGCTGATAGCATCACTTCACAGCTGGAGCGTCGTGTGATGTTCCGTCGTGCTATGAAGCGTGCTGTACAGAACGCAATGCGTCTGGGCGCGAAGGGTATTAAAGTCGAAGTCAGCGGCCGTTTGGGCGGTGCCGAGATCGCACGTACCGAATGGTACCGTGAAGGTCGCGTACCGTTGCACACACTGCGTGCAGACATTGACTACAACACCTCTGAAGCGCACACCACTTATGGTGTAATCGGCGTTAAGGTATGGATCTTCAAAGGCGAGATCCTGGGTGGTATGGCTGCTGTTGAACAACCGGAACCGGCTGCTCAACCTAAAAAGCAGCAGCGTAAAGGCCGTAAGTAAGGAGAGTCGCTGATGTTACAACCAAAGCGTACGAAATTCCGTAAAGTGCACAAAGGCCGCAACCGTGGTCTGGCGCAAGGTACGGATGTCAGCTTCGGTACTTTCGGTCTGAAAGCTGTTGGCCGTGGTCGTCTGACTGCTCGTCAGATCGAAGCAGCACGTCGTGCTATGACCCGTGCAGTTAAGCGTCAAGGTAAAATTTGGATCCGTGTATTCCCGGACAAACCAATTACCGAGAAGCCGCTGGAAGTGCGTATGGGTAAAGGTAAGGGTAACGTGGAGTATTGGGTTGCCCTCATTCAACCGGGTAAAGTCCTGTATGAAATGGACGGAGTTTCGGAAGAATTGGCCCGTGAAGCCTTCAAGCTGGCAGCAGCAAAACTGCCTATCAAAACCACCTTTGTTACTAAGACGGTGATGTAATGAAAGCAAATGAGCTGCGTGAAAAAAGCGTTGAAGAGCTGAACACTGAGCTACTTAACCTGCTGCGTGAGCAGTTTAACCTGCGCATGCAAGCAGCATCCGGCCAACTTCAGCAAACCCATCTGCTGAAAGAAGTTCGCCGTAATGTTGCACGTGTTAAGACTTTACTGACTGAGAAGGCGGCGTAATGACCGATAAAATCCGTACTCTGCAGGGTCGTGTTATTAGTGACAAAATGCAGAAATCTGCAGTTGTTGCTATCGAACGTGTCGTGAAACACCCGATCTACGGTAAATTCATCAAGCGTACGACTAAGCTGCACATCCATGACGAGAACAACGAATGCGGTATTGGTGACGTGGTTGAAATCCGCGAAACCCGTCCGCTGTCCAAGACTAAGTCTTGGACGCTGGTTCGCGTTGTAGAGAAAGCGGTTCTGTAATAGAATCCGTTTCCTCAAAAAAATAAAACGAACGGCTCGTCTGAGCCGTTCGTTTTTTCTACCCATGTGCGAGAACCGGTGTTATAATGCCGCGCCCTCAATTATGGGGCTTTTTAACGACCTGAGGTTTGGGTCCCGAAGTAGTAGTTGACATTAGCGGAGCACTAAAATGATCCAAGAACAGACTATGCTGAACGTCGCCGACAACTCCGGTGCACGTCGCGTAATGTGTATCAAGGTTCTGGGTGGCTCGCACCGTCGCTACGCAGGCGTCGGCGATATCATCAAAGTGACCATCAAGGAAGCAATTCCTCGTGGCAAGGTGAAAAAAGGTGATGTCCTGAAAGCGGTAGTGGTGCGCACCAGGAAGGGTGTTCGTCGCCCGGACGGTTCTGTCATTCGCTTCGATGGTAATGCATGCGTTATTTTAAACAATAACAGCGAGCAACCTATCGGTACGCGTATTTTTGGGCCGGTAACTCGTGAACTTCGTACTGAAAAGTTCATGAAAATTATCTCTCTGGCACCAGAAGTACTCTAAGGAGCGAGCAATGGCAGCGAAAATCCGTCGTAACGACGAAGTTATCGTGCTTACCGGCAAAGACAAAGGTAAACGCGGTAAAGTAAAGAACGTCCTGACTTCTGGTAAAGTCATCGTTGAAGGTATCAACCTGGTTAAGAAACATCAGAAGCCGGTTCCGGCCCTGAACCAGCCAGGTGGCATCGTTGAAAAAGAAGCGGCTATTCAAGCTTCCAACGTTGCACTCTTCAATGCGGCAACCGGCAAGGCTGACCGTGTAGGCTTTAGATTCGAAGACGGCAAAAAAGTCCGTTTCTTCAAGTCTAATAGCGAAACTATCAAGTAATTTGGAGTAGTACGATGGCGAAACTGCATGATTACTACAAAGACGAAGTAGTCCAGAAACTCATGACAGAGTTCGGCTACAATTCTGTCATGCAAGTCCCTCGGGTCGAGAAGATCACCCTGAACATGGGTGTTGGTGAAGCGATCGCTGACAAGAAACTGCTGGATAACGCAGCAGCTGACCTGGCAGCAATCTCCGGTCAAAAACCGCTGATCACCAAAGCACGCAAATCAGTTGCAGGCTTCAAAATCCGTCAGGGCTATCCGATCGGCTGTAAAGTAACTCTGCGCGGTGAGCGTATGTGGGAGTTCTTTGAGCGTCTGATCACTATTGCTGTACCACGTATTCGTGACTTCCGCGGTTTATCTGCTAAGTCGTTCGACGGTCGTGGTAACTACAGCATGGGCGTTCGTGAGCAGATCATCTTCCCAGAAATCGATTATGACAAAGTCGATCGCGTTCGTGGTTTGGATATTACCATTACCACTACTGCGAAATCTGATGATGAAGGCCGTGCTCTGCTGGCTGCCTTTGAATTCCCATTCCGCAAGTAAGGTAGGGTTACTTAATGGCTAAGCAATCGATGAAAGCACGCGAAGTTAAGCGTGTGAAATTAGCAGACAAGTTCTTCGCCAAGCGCGTTGAACTGAAAGCGATCATTTCTGATGTGAACGCATCCGACGAAGATCGTTGGGATGCCGTTCTCAAGCTGCAGAGTCTGCCGCGTGATTCCAGCCCTTCCCGTCAGCGTAACCGCTGCCGTCAGACAGGTCGTCCGCACGGTTTCTTGCGGAAGTTTGGGTTGAGCCGTATCAAGGTCCGTGAAGCCGCAATGCGCGGTGAAATCCCGGGTCTTAAAAAGGCTAGCTGGTAATTGTCACCATTTGAATCACGGGAGTAACACAGATGAGCATGCAAGATCCGATCGCGGATATGCTGACCCGTATCCGTAACGGTCAGGCCGCGAACAAAGTTGCGGTCTCTATGCCTTCCTCCAAGCTGAAAGTGGCAATTGCCAACGTGCTGAAGGAAGAAGGCTATATTGAAGATTTTAAAATCGAAGGCGATATCAAGTCTGAACTGGAAGTTACTTTAAAGTATTTCCAGGGCAAGGCTGTGGTAGAGAGCATTCAGCGTGTTAGTCGTCCAGGTCTGCGCATCTATAAGAAAAAAGATGAGCTGCCAAAAGTAATGGCTGGTCTGGGCATCGCTGTAATCTCTACCTCTAAAGGTGTCATGACTGATCGTGCAGCGCGCCAGGCTGGTCTTGGTGGCGAAATTATCTGCTACGTAGCGTAATCGGAGGAATAAAATGTCTCGTGTTGCAAAAGCACCTGTCGTTGTTCCTGCGGGCGTAGAGGTAAAACTCAGCGGTCAGGAAGTTTCGATCAAAGGCAAAAACGGCGAGCTGACTCGTACTATCAACAGTGCTGTAGAAGTTAAGCATGCAGACAACGCCCTGACTTTCGCTCCACGCGAAGGTTATGCGGATGGTTGGGCACAAGCAGGTACTGCTCGTGCGCTGCTGAACGGCATGGTTATCGGTGTTACCGAAGGCTTCACCAAGAAGCTGCAACTGGTTGGTGTTGGTTATCGTGCAGCTGTTAAAGGCAACTCTGTGAGCTTGGCCCTGGGCTTCTCTCACCCTGTTGACCATGCACTGCCGGCCGGCATCACTGCTGAATGTCCAACTCAGACTGAGATCGTGCTGAAAGGCGCTGATAAACAGCTGATTGGTCAGGTTGCAGCTGATCTGCGCGCCTACCGTCGTCCTGAGCCTTATAAAGGCAAGGGTGTTCGTTACGCCGACGAAGTCGTGCGTACCAAAGAGGCTAAGAAGAAGTAAGGTAACACTATGGATAAGAAATCTGCTCGTATCCGTCGTGCGACCCGTGCACGTCGCAAGCTCAAAGAGCTGGGTGCTACTCGCCTGGTGGTACATCGTACCCCGCGTCATATCTACGCACAGGTGATCGCCCCGAACGGTTCCGAAGTTCTGGTTGCTGCTTCTACTGTAGAAAAAGCTATTGCCGAACAACTGAAGTATACCGGTAACAAAGACGCCGCTGCAGCTGTAGGTAAAGCTCTGGCTGAGCGCGCTGTTGAGAAAGGCATTACTAATGTCTCTTTCGACCGTTCCGGGTTCCAATATCATGGTCGTGTCCAGGCACTGGCAGATGCTGCCCGTGAAGCTGGCCTTCAGTTCTAAGGTAGAGGTCTAAGATGTCAAACATCGAGAAACAAGCTGGCGAACTGCAGGAAAAACTGATCGCGGTAAACCGTGTATCTAAAACTGTAAAAGGTGGTCGTATTTTCTCCTTCACCGCACTGACTGTAGTGGGTGATGGTAACGGCCGCGTTGGTTTTGGTTACGGTAAAGCGCGTGAAGTTCCAGCAGCGATCCAGAAAGCGATGGAGAAAGCCCGTCGCAATATGATTAACGTCGCGCTGACTCACGGCACCCTGCAGCACCCTGTTAAAGGTGCTCACACAGGTTCTCGTGTGTTCATGCAGCCAGCTTCTGAAGGTACCGGTATCATCGCCGGCGGTGCAATGCGCGCCGTTTTAGAAGTTGCTGGAGTACATAACGTTCTGGCTAAAGCGTATGGTTCTACCAACCCGATTAACGTGGTTCGTGCAACTATCGATGGCCTGGGCAATATGAATTCTCCGGAAATGGTCGCTGCCAAGCGTGGTAAATCCGTTGAAGAAATTCTGGGGTAATCACGATGGCTAAGACAATTAAAATTACACAAACCCGCAGTTCAATCGGCCGCCTGCCTAAGCACAAAGCGACTCTGGTTGGCTTGGGTCTGCGTCGCATCAATCACACCGTTGAGCGTGAAGATACGCCTGCTGTACGCGGTATGATTAACGCGATTTCCTACATGCTGAAAGTGGAGGAGTAAGAGATGCGTTTAAACACTCTGTCTCCGGCCGAAGGGTCTAAACACGCTTCTAAGCGTCTGGGTCGTGGTATCGGTTCTGGCCTCGGTAAAACTGGTGGTCGTGGTCACAAAGGTCAGAACTCTCGTTCTGGCGGTGGCGTACGTCGCGGTTTCGAGGGTGGTCAGATGCCTCTGTACCGTCGTCTGCCGAAATTCGGTTTCACCTCTCGCAAAGCAATGATCACGACAGAAGTTCGTCTGTCTGATCTGGCGAAAGTTGAAGGCGGTATTGTTGACCTGAATACGCTGAAAGCGGCCAATATTATCGGTGTTCAGATTGAATTCGCGAAAGTGATTCTTTCTGGTGAAGTTTCTGCACCGGTAACGGTTCGCGGTCTGCGTGTCACCAAAGGTGCTCGTGCTGCAATCGAAGCTGCTGGCGGTAAAATCGAGGAATAAGTAGCAGATGGCAAAGCAACCGGGATTAGATTTTCAAAGTGCCAAAGGTGGCTTTGGTGAACTGAAGCGCAGACTGTTGTTTGTAATCGGTGCACTCATTGTCTTCCGAATTGGCTCTTTTATTCCAATCCCCGGTATCGATGCCACTGTACTTGCCAAACTGCTTGAGCAACAGCGTGGCACCATCATTGAAATGTTCAACATGTTCTCTGGTGGTGCTCTCAGTCGTGCCTCAATCTTCGCTCTGGGTATTATGCCGTATATTTCGGCCTCCATTATTATCCAGCTGCTGACGGTGGTTCATCCAGCGTTAGCTGAGATTAAGAAAGAGGGTGAAGCTGGTCGTCGCAAGATTAGCCAGTACACTCGCTACGGCACACTGGTTCTGGCTGTATTCCAGTCGATCGGTATTGCTACCGGTTTACCGAATATGCCTGGAATGCAGGGGCTGGTAATGAATCCAGGCTTTGCATTCTACTTTACCGCTGTTGTAAGTCTGGTTACTGGGACAATGTTCCTGATGTGGCTGGGCGAACAGATTACTGAACGAGGTATCGGTAACGGTATCTCGATCATTATCTTCGCAGGTATTGTTGCGGGACTCCCGCCGGCCATTGGCCATACCATCGAGCAAGCGCGGCAAGGTGACCTGCACTTCCTTCTGTTGCTGTTGGTTGCAGTTCTAGTATTTGCAGTGACGTTCTTTGTTATTTTCGTCGAGCGTGGCCAGCGCCGCATTGTGGTCAACTACGCTAAACGTCAGCAAGGCCGTCGTGTATATGCTGCACAGAGCACACATTTACCGTTGAAAGTGAATATGGCGGGCGTAATCCCAGCTATTTTTGCTTCCAGCATTATTCTGTTCCCGGCGACCATAGCATCATGGTTCGGGGGCGGTACCGGTTGGAACTGGCTGACAACAATTTCGCTGTATTTGCAACCAGGACAGCCGCTTTATGTGCTACTCTATGCGACTGCAATCATCTTCTTCTGTTTCTTCTACACGGCGTTGGTCTTCAACCCACGTGAAACAGCAGATAACCTGAAGAAGTCTGGTGCATTCGTACCGGGAATTCGTCCGGGAGAGCAAACGGCGAAGTACATCGATAAAGTAATGACACGTCTGACCTTAATCGGCGCACTGTATATTACTTTTATCTGCCTGATCCCGGAGTTCATGCGTGATGCTATGAAAGTTCCATTCTACTTTGGCGGCACATCGCTGCTCATCGTAGTGGTCGTCATCATGGACTTTATGGCTCAAGTGCAAACTCTGATGATGTCGAGTCAGTACGAGTCTGCATTGAAGAAAGCTAACCTGAAGGGCTACGGCCGTTAATTCGGGTGCTTGAGAAGTTACGGAGAGTAAAAATGAAAGTTCGTGCTTCCGTCAAGAAATTATGTCGTAACTGCAAAATCATTCGCCGCGACGGTGTCGTACGTGTGATCTGCAGCGCCGAGCCAAAGCATAAACAGCGCCAAGGCTGATATTGTCACATATTTTTCTTGCAAAGTCGGGTTGAGCTGGCTAGATTAGCCAGCCAATCTTTTGTATGTCGATGCGTTACCATTTGAGTATCCTGAAAACGGGCTTTTCAGCATGGGACGCATTTGTTTAATTATAGGAGTGCATAGTGGCCCGTATAGCAGGCATTAACATTCCTGATCAAAAACATACCGTTATCGCATTAACTTCGATTTTCGGTATCGGTAAAACTCGTTCTAAAGCCATCTGCGCTTCAACGGGTATTGCTGAAAATGTTAAGATCAGAGAGCTGTCTGAAGAACAAATTGAACAGCTGCGTGAAGCAGTTGGTAAATTCGTTGTTGAAGGTGATCTGCGCCGTGAAATCACCCTGAGCATCAAGCGTCTGATGGACCTTGGTTGCTATCGTGGTTTACGCCATCGTCGTGGTCTGCCAGTTCGCGGTCAGCGTACTAAGACCAATGCACGTACCCGTAAGGGTCCGCGTAAACCGATCAAGAAATAATCGGGGTGAGTAAATAATGGCAAAGGCACCAGTTCGTGCACGTAAGCGTGTAAGAAAACAAGTCTCAGATGGCGTGGCTCATGTCCATGCATCTTTTAACAACACCATCGTTACAATTACTGATCGTCAGGGTAACGCACTGGGTTGGGCAACCGCCGGTGGTTCCGGTTTCCGCGGTTCACGTAAATCTACTCCGTTTGCTGCTCAGGTAGCTGCAGAGCGCTGTGCAGAAGCAGTGAAAGATTACGGTATTAAGAATCTGGAAGTTATGGTTAAGGGTCCGGGTCCAGGACGCGAATCAACAATTCGTGCTCTGAACGCTGCTGGTTTCCGCATCACTAATATTACTGATGTGACTCCAATCCCTCACAACGGTTGTCGTCCGCCGAAAAAACGTCGCGTTTAATCGCCCGTTTTTAGGTTAGTTGGAGAAAGAAAATGGCAAGATATTTGGGTCCTAAGCTCAAGCTGAGCCGTCGTGAGGGTACCGACTTATTCCTTAAGTCTGGCGTTCGCGCGATCGATACCAAGTGCAAAATTGAACAACCACCTGGTCAGCATGGTGCGCGTAAACCGCGTCTGTCTGACTACGGCGGCCAGTTGCGTGAAAAGCAGAAAGTTCGTCGTATGTACGGCGTGCTGGAGCGTCAGTTCCGCAACTACTATAAAGAAGCAGCACGTCTGAAAGGCAACACAGGTGAAAACCTGCTGGCCCTGCTGGAAGGCCGTCTGGATAACGTTGTTTACCGTATGGGCTTTGGCGCCACTCGTGCAGAAGCACGTCAGCTGGTTAGCCATAAATCTATCCTGGTGAACGGTCGCGTTGTTAACATCGCTTCTTATCAGGTATCTCCGAATGATGTCGTAAGCATCCGTGAGAAAGCCAAACAGCAATCTCGCGTGAAGGCCGCTCTGGAGCTGGCTGAGCAGCGTGAAAAGCCAACCTGGCTGGAAGTTGATGCTACTAAGATGGAAGGTGTGTTCAAGCGTATTCCTGAACGTACTGATCTGTCTGCGGACATTAACGAACACCTGATCGTCGAGCTTTACTCTAAGTAAAGCTTAGTACCAAAGAGAGGACACAATGCAGGGTTCTGTGACAGAGTTTCTAAAACCGCGCCTGGTAGATATCGAGCAAGTGAGTTCGACGCACGCCAAGGTGACCCTTGAGCCGTTAGAGCGTGGCTTTGGCCATACTCTTGGCAACGCACTGCGCCGTATTCTGCTTTCTTCCATGCCGGGTTGCGCGGTGACCGAGGTTGAGATTGATGGTGTGCTTCATGAGTACTCCACCAAAGAGGGCGTACAGGAAGATATCCTGGAAATCCTGCTTAACCTGAAAGGGTTGGCGGTAAGAGTTCAAGGTAAAGATGAAGTCATCCTTACTCTGAATAAATCTGGCATTGGCCCTGTGACTGCAGCCGACATCACCCACGACGGTGATGTTGAAATCGTCAAGCCGCAGCATGTGATCTGCCACCTGACCGATGAAAACGCATCTATTAGCATGCGTATCAAAGTTCAGCGTGGTCGTGGTTATGTGCCGGCTTCTGCCCGAATTCATTCGGAAGAAGATGAGCGCCCAATCGGCCGTCTGTTGGTTGACGCTTGCTACAGCCCTGTAGACCGTATTGCCTACAATGTTGAAGCAGCGCGTGTAGAACAGCGTACCGACCTGGACAAGCTGGTCATCGAAATGGAAACCAACGGCACAATCGATCCTGAAGAGGCGATTCGTCGTGCGGCAACCATCCTGGCAGAACAACTGGAAGCTTTCGTTGACTTACGTGATGTACGTCAGCCGGAAGTAAAAGAAGAGAAACCAGAATTCGATCCGATCCTGCTGCGCCCTGTTGACGATCTGGAATTGACTGTCCGCTCTGCTAACTGCCTCAAGGCAGAAGCTATCCACTACATCGGTGATCTGGTACAGCGTACCGAGGTTGAGCTGCTTAAAACGCCTAACCTGGGTAAAAAATCTCTTACCGAGATTAAAGATGTGCTTGCTTCACGTGGTTTGTCTCTGGGCATGCGCCTGGAAAACTGGCCACCAGCAAGCATTGCTGATGAATAAACCGATCACAGGTTAAGGTTTCACTGAGAAGGATAAGGTCATGCGCCATCGTAAGAGTGGTCGTCAACTGAACCGCAACAGCAGCCATCGTCAGGCTATGTTCCGCAACATGGCTGGTTCTCTGGTTCGTCATGAGATCATTAAGACGACTCTGCCGAAAGCCAAAGAGCTGCGCCGCGTAGTTGAGCCGCTGATTACTCTTGCCAAGACCGACAGCGTAGCTAATCGTCGTCTGGCATTCGCCCGCACTCGTGATAACGAGATCGTGGCAAAACTGTTTAACGAGCTGGGCCCGCGTTTCGCGAGCCGTGCCGGTGGTTACACTCGCATTTTGAAGTGTGGCTTCCGTGCTGGTGACAACGCTCCGATGGCTTACATCGAGCTGGTTGATCGTCCAGAAGCTCAAGCAGAAGCTACTGCAGAGTAATTTGCAGTATCGTAAAAAACCCGCTTCGGCGGGTTTTTTATTGTCCGTAATTCCTTTCCATTTACTCCCCTTTCGCTATGCTGATGGCTGATACACCCATCAGGAACTCCCTTATGTGGCTAATTGATCAACTTGTAGAGCAACATATACGTGAAGCTCAGGAAAAGGGTGAGCTGAGTAATTTGCCGGGCGAAGGTGCACCTTTACAGCTAGATGATGACAGCGGAGTGCCTGTTGAACTGCGCACGGCATATCGGCTGTTGAAAAACTCTGGTTACTTACCTCCGGAACTTGAATTGCGTCGAGAAGCATTGGCGATAAACGATCTGCTACGCGAACTGGATCCTGACGATGGCAAGGCGCGAGAACTGTCGAAACGCTTAGCTTTGCTAGAAATAAAACTCCAGCAAGCCGGAATCAGTACCGAATTTTTGCGCGGCGAGTATAGCGATAACATCCATCATCATTTGCAGCGGGAGAAATAGCATGTTTCGGATTGGCCAACTGGCAAAAATGGCGGATGTGACGCCAGACACCATCCGCTTTTATGAAAAACAGCAGATGATGAATCATGAGGTACGCACTGAGGGCGGTTTTCGTCTTTATAGCGACGATGATTTACAGCGGCTGCGTTTTATTCGTTATGGTCGCCAACTCGGCTTTAGCTTAGAGTCAATCCGTGGTTTATTGTCGATCCGCATCGATCCTGAACATCATACTTGCCAGGAATCCAAAGCCATTGTGGCGAAACGATTGGATGAAGTGAATGGCATGATTGCAGAACTACAGACGATTCAACGTTCATTGCATCGTTTAGCTGAAACCTGCTGCGGCGACATACATAGCAGCACTTGCTGTTCAATACTTGAAGCTCTGGAGAGAGGTGAGGAGCCGCAGCCTGAAATTTGTTGTAGTAAGGATTGAATTTTGCGCTGGAAGGAATATAGTTGCGCCGTTAATAACCGGAGGACGAGATGACTCGCTATCAGCACCAAAAAGGTAAAATCAACGATAATGCACTGGAAGCATTATTACATGATCCACTGTTTAGGCAGCGCATTGAGAAGAATCAGAAAGGAAAGGGCAGCTATCAACGTAAAGACAAACATGGCAAAGGACGTAACTGGGAGGCCAGTGATAAGCAGAAAAGTTTATCACTGGCCTTCTTCTTTAAAGACAAAAAAGCCGCCTTACTTGGGCGGCTTTTTCATTATAATTTATCGTGATTTTGTTGTTTTAACAGGTCACGGATTTCAGTGAGCAGCAACTCTTCATTCGTCGGCTTGGGTGCCGCTTTCTCAACTTCTTTTTTCTGATACAGCTTATTCATTACTTTAATTGCCAGGAATATCGCGAAGGCAACAATAACGAAATCGAACACGGTCTGAATAAAGTTACCGTACTCCATTACCACAGCAGGAATATCACCTTCTGCCGGTTTTAATATCCATTTGAACTGTTTGAAATCGACGCCACCAATCAGCAAGCCAAGTGGCGGCATGATGATATTGGCGACCAGTGAAGAAACAATCTTACCAAAAGCGGCACCGATAATGACACCTACCGCCAGATCAACCACGTTCCCGCGCATTGCAAAATCACGAAACTCTTTGAATAAACTCATTGTTATCTCCTTGCCTTGGCCAATGGCTAAAGTCTAACAAACCTTTGTGCATTTGCCATTAGAACAATGGATTAAGCGAAATTTTCACGGCGGGCTTTCGCCCGCAGCTTTTACAAGAAGAATGGACTTGGCTGGAACAGGCGCTCAACATCGGGCACAAACTTCTTATCCGTCAGGAACATAATTACGTGATCGCCCTGTTCGACGCGCACGTTATCATTGGCGATGATCACCTCATCACCGCGCACCACAGCACCGATAATGGTTCCCGGTGGCAACTTAATATCTTCTATCAAACGCCCAACCACGCGTGAGGTGGTTTCATCGCCGTGTGCGATCGCTTCGATTGCTTCTGCAATACCGCGACGCAGTGAGGACACGCCCACGATATCGGCTTTACGTACGTGACTTAGCAGCGCCGAGATCGTGGCTTGTTGCGGCGAGATCGCAATATCGATCACGCTACCTTGAACAAGATCGACGTAGGCGCGGCGCTGGATCAGCACCATTACTTTTTTCGCGCCCATTTTCTTAGCCAGCATGGCCGACATAATATTGGCTTCATCGTCGTTAGTGACCGCGATGAAGAGATCCACCTGATCGACATGCTCTTCGGCCAGCAATTCCTGATCCGAGGCATCACCGTAAAACACGATAGTATCGTGCAAGCGTTCTGCTAGTTCTGCCGCGCGCTGTTGATTACGTTCAATCAACTTGACGCTGTACTGTTTTTCCAGGCGCTGCGCCAATCCAAAGCCGATATTGCCGCCGCCAACTAACATGATGCGCTTATACGGTTTTTCCAGACGCTGCATTTCACTCATCACTGCGCGGATATGTTGGCTCGCGGCAATAAAGAACACTTCATCGCCGGCTTCCACAATCGTAGAACCCTGGGGACGAATGGGGCGATCCTGACGAAAAATCGCCGCGACTCGCGTATCAATATGCGGCATATGTTCACGCATGATCGACAAAGGATTCCCGACCAGCGGTCCGCCATAATAGGCTTTTACCACTGCGAGGCTCACTTTGCCTTCGGCAAAATTCACTACCTGAAGTGCGCCAGGATACTGAATCAGGCGGTAGATATTGTCGATGACCAACTGCTCAGGAGAGATCAGATGATCAATTGGTACGGCTTCAGGTACAAACAGCTTCTCAGCATCGCGTAAGTATTCAGCGGCGCGAATACGCGCGATGCGATTGGGCGTATTGAAAAGGGAATACGCAATCTGACAAGCCACCATGTTAGTTTCATCGGAGTTGGTTACCGCCACCAGCATATCTGCATCTTCAGCACCGGCTTCACGCAAAATACGCGGATGTGATCCGTGACCATGCACGACGCGCAGATCAAATTTGTCCTGCAATACGCGTAAACGCGTCGCATCGCTATCGACGACGGTGATATCGTTATTTTCCCCGACCAGATTTTCTGCCAGGGTTCCGCCGACCTGGCCGGCGCCGAGGATAATGATTTTCATGGCTTAGATGCTCTTGTCAGTGTGCGCAGCACTATTTTTTCATCAGCTTAGCGTAGAAGAAGCCGTCGCCGCCATCGATGGTCGGGAAAACCTGCCAGCCATTATCCTGGCCCTGTGGTAACGTCTCGGCCACGGCGTCGCTGTGCGCTGCCAAAAAGGCACTGATTTGATTGTGATTCTCTTCCGGCAATATTGAGCAGGTGGCATATATCATCGTGCCGCCAGATTTTAGACGCGGCCAGACGGCCTCAAGTATTTCGCACTGTAGATTCGCCAGCTCAGGAATATCACGATCGCGACGTAGCCACTTGATGTCTGGATGGCGGCGAATAACGCCTGTGGCAGAGCAGGGCGCATCGAGCAGGATACGATCAAACTGCATATCACCACACCATTCTGCCGGTGTACGACCATCACCCTGACGCACTTCGGCCTGCATGCCCAGGCGCTGTAAGTTTTCATGCACACGGAGCAGGCGTTGCGGGTCAACATCGACGGCTAAGACTTTGGCCTGCGGGGCGATTTCGAGGATATGCGTGGTTTTACCACCCGGAGCAGCACAGAGATCGAGAATAGTTTCCCCATTTTTTGGCTCCAGCAGCAGTGCGCAACGTTGTGCAGAAAGATCCTGCACCGTCACCCAACCTTGATCGAAACCCGGCAGCTGGCTGACTGGAGCGGGTGATTCCAGTCGCAATGCATCTTGTGCATCGCCAGGAAAAGCAACTTTCTCTTCTGCCTGCAATAGCGCCAGCCAGGCATCGCGATTGTAATGCTGGCGATTGACGCGCAGCCACATCGGCGGTCGCTGATTGTTAGCTTCAACAATCTGTTGCCACTGTTCTGGCCATGCCGCTTGCAGACGTTTCAGCAACCAGCCTGGATGCCAGTAACGTTGCGAGCCCTGATCGACTTCGGCTAACAGCGCTTCTTGCTGGCGCAGGAACTGGCGCAACACGCCATTTAACAGGCCTTTTAAAGCCGTGCGCTTCAGCACTTCAGCACCCGCCACGGTTTCTGCCAGTGCCGCATGGGCCGGCACGCGGGTATATAGCAGCTGATAGAGGCCAACCATCAACAGATAATGCAACACTCGCTGCTTACCGGTTAAGGTGCGCTCCATCAGTTTGCCGATTAAGGCTTCCAGCTGCGGCAGCGTGCGCATCACGCCAAAACAGAGTTCTTGCAGCAGCGCGCCATCTTTATCGGATAGGTTCTTTTGCGCGCCCGGCAAAATGGCACTCAGCGATTCGCCTTTGTCCACAACGCGTTCAATGAGTTGCGCGGCCAGGCTGCGCAAGTTGGTAGCTTTTTTCATGTTATTTCATCAAACAAAAAGCCCGGTCAAACCGGGCTTGGAGGATCAGGCCAGAACGGTTCCAGGTACGAACCATTCGCGGCGCGAATTGAGCAGGTCCTGAGCGGACATGGCTTTTTTACCGGCAGGTTGCAGCGATACCAGATTCAGCACACCATCGGCCGTTGCGATCTGAATGCCTTGTTTATCTGCAAGGACGATTTCACCGGGTTGCTTGTTCTGATGCGGCAAAACCGTTGCCTGCCAGACTTTTACCGGTTGCTCTTCAATCATGAAATAGCTCATTGGCCATGGATTGAAGGCACGAATACAACGTTCCAACTGCGCTGCTGAAAGTGACCAATCAAGACGCGCTTCTTCTTTACTCAGTTTCTCAGCATAAGAGACCAGCGCTTCATCCTGAACTTCTGGCCTGGCATTACCGCTTGCCAGCAGATCCAGCGTTAACAGCATGCCTTGCGGGCCGAGTTGCGCCAGCTTCTCATACAGCGACGCGCTGGTGTCTTCAGCCGTAATCGGGCAGGAGAGTTTATGCAGCATGTCGCCGGTATCGAGGCCAACATCCATCTGCATAATGGTGACACCGGTTTCGGTATCGCCAGCCCAGAGAGAGCGTTGGATGGGTGCAGCACCGCGCCAGCGTGGCAGCAGCGAACCATGCACATTGATACAACCCAGGCGCGGCATCGCCAGCACGGCTTTTGGCAGGATCAAGCCATAAGCGACCACCACCATGATATCGGCCTGCAGATCGGCAACCAGATGCTGGTTCTCTTCAGGCTTCAGGGATTTCGGCTGAAATACAGGAATATCGTGCGTATGTGCCAGGACTTTGACCGGGCTTGACGTAAGCTTATTGCCGCGTCCGGCTGGACGATCGGGCTGGGTAAAGACGCCAACAACCTGATGCTCAGAAGCAAGTAGCGCGTCTAAATGACGCGCTGCAAAGTCAGGTGTACCGGCAAAGATAATTTTGAGCGGTGCAGACACAGTTTAACCTTCAATGAGCACTTAATCTTCGCGTGCGTTTAGGCGGGCCAATTTTTCCAGTTTCTGTTTGATACGCTGACGTTTCAGTGGCGACAGATAATCAATGAAAAGTTTGCCATCGAGATGATCGATTTCATGCTGGATGCAAATCGCCAGCAGACCGTCGGTTTCCAGCTCGAAGCTTTTGCCGTCACGATCCTGCGCACGCACTTTGACCCACTCTGCGCGCGGCACAAAAGCACGTTGCTCAGGAATGGAAAGGCAGCCTTCTTCAATACCGGTTTCACCGCTTTTTTCCAGCAGTTCCGGATTAATCAGCACCAAACGCTCGTCACGGTTTTCAGAAACATCAATAACAATGATGCGCTGATGAATATCGACTTGGGTCGCCGCTAAGCCAATACCTTCTTCGGCGTACATGGTTTCAAACATGTCGTCGACAATACGCTGCACGTCTGCGTTTACGGTTGCCACCGGCGCAGCGATTTTGCGAAGGCGATCATCAGGGAAATGTAATACCTGCAAAACTGACATAAATATCCAGATCTGTATGCGTTGAAGAAAAGATTACTGCCTCATATTGTAGACTTTTTGATGTCTGATTGACAGCATTGCACCGCATGATAGCGCGGCTGACAGGGAGTGCAGCATGGAGAGAATTGAATGGATGCTCAGGCTGGCAAATGTGAAAGGCTTAAGCTCTGGAGTTGTCAGACATTTAGCTGAGGCATTGCAGGATAATGCTCAGGTTGATGACGATCTTTTACTGGATCAGGGATTAAACGAAACCCAGCGACAACAGTTTAAAGAGCTTTGTCCACGCCAGTTAGCACGAACACATCTATGGCTGGAGGATGAACAGCATCATGTAGTTACCTGTATCGACGAACATTATCCCTCGGCGTTAGCGGAAATCAGTCGACGTCCCTCATTGCTGTATGTCGCGGGAAATATGGACATCTTGCAGACGCCCCAACTCGGTGTCGTGGGCAGCCGTCACTGCACGCATTATGGTAAGCAATGGGGAAGCTGGTTTACGCAGCAATTAGCGCTAAGTGGATTGACCATCACCAGCGGCCTTGCACGCGGAATCGATGGCGTGGCGCATCGGGCCGCGTTAGAAGTGCAGGGCAAGACCGTTGCAGTATTAGGCAGCGGTCTGCAGCATATCTACCCTAAAAGTCATCAAGCGTTAGCACGTGAGATCATCGCTGGCGGTGGGGCACTGATCTCGGAATTTCCCCTTGATACGGCACCGCATGCGGTTAACTTTCCGCGGCGTAATCGCATCATCAGTGGTTTAAGTCTTGGCGTACTGGTAGTTGAAGCCACGTTAAAAAGCGGTTCGCTGGTGACGGCACGCTACGCTTTGGAACAAAATCGTAACGTTTATGCATTACCCGGCGCGCTAGGCAATCCGGGTAGTGAAGGTACGCACTGGCTTATCCAGCAAGGCGCGCTGCTGGTGGCGCATCCTAACAATATCCTTGAAGATTTACATTCAACGCTGCAATGGTTGCCTGATAGCAGTTCAGAAACAATATATTCACAACACAGTGACGATGTGCCATTGCCATTTGCAACTGTGTTGGCTAACGTAGGTGATGAGGTTACACCTGTTGACGTCGTCGCTGAACGTGCCGGCCAACCTGTGCCAGTTATCGCAGCTCACCTGCTGGAGCTGGAGTTAGCAGGATGGATCGCAGCTGTACCCGGCGGCTATGTCCGATTGAGGAGGGCATGCCATGTTCGACGTACTTATGTACTTGTTTGAGACGTATATCCACAACGAAGCTGAAATGCGCGTTGATCAGGATAAATTGACCGATGATTTAACCGATGCCGGTTTTCATCGTGAAGATATCTACAATGCGTTGAATTGGCTTGAGCGGTTAGCGGATTATCAGGAAGGCTTAGTTGCGCCAGTACTCATGGCAAACGATCCGCTCTCAATGCGAATCTATACCGAAGAGGAAAACCAGCGCTTAGATGCAGAATGTCGCGGTTTTATTTTGTTCCTGGAACAGGTCCAGGTGCTGAATATGGAAACGCGCGAAATGGTCATCGAACGTGTAATGGCCCTTGATACCCTCGAATTCGATCTTGAAGATCTCAAATGGGTGGTGTTGATGGTGCTATTTAACATCCCAGGATGTGAAAACGCCTATCAGCAAATGGAAGAACTGTTATTCGACGTCAATGAAGGTATGCTGCATTAATAATTTGCGATTGATGCAACCGGTAATATGAGTAAATCAGCACTATTTTCCGTGCCTAAACACGATCTCTGCCCCGCTTGCGGGGCAGAATTAGTCATACGTTCCGGCAAACACGGCCCTTTTCTGGGGTGTGTAAATTATCCAACCTGCGATTACATTCGCCCGCTGAAAAGTCAGGGAGATGGGCACGTTGTTAAAGTGCTGGAAGGCCATGCATGCCCTCAGTGTGGCGCAGACAAAGTTCTGCGTCAGGGGCGATTTGGCATGTTCGTGGGTTGCAGTCACTACCCGGAATGTGATTACACCGAAACCATCGACAAGCCTGATGAAACAGCTATCGCCTGTCCGCAATGTCAGAGCGGTAAACTGGTACAGCGGCGCTCGCGCTATGGCAAAACCTTCTACTCTTGCGATCGTTATCCAGATTGCCAGTTTGTCCTTAACGCAGCGCCGGTCGAAGGCGTTTGCCCGCATTGCCAGTTCCCTTTATTAATAGAGAAGAAAACCGCACAAGGCATGAAGCGCTTCTGCGCCAGCAAACGCTGCGGTAAGCCCATCGTCCAGGACGCATCATCATCATGAAGCCAAGCCAGTATTCAGCGGGTAGTCTCGATTTTTGCATTGAGAGGCTACAGCAACAGGAAGTTATCGCCTATCCAACCGAAGCCGTATTTGGATTGGGCTGCGATCCCGACAGCGAGAATGCCGTAATGGCGCTTTTGGCGCTCAAGCAGCGTCCAGTCGAGAAGGGACTCATTTTGATTGCAGCCGATTACGCGCAGCTGGAACCTTATATCGCCGACCGTGAACTCTCTGTGCTGCAGCGCGAGCGTATGTTTGCCAGTTGGCCTGGCCCGGTAACCTATGTAGTGCCAGCTTCGCCACATACGCCGCGTTGGTTAACGGGGCGTTTTGACTCACTGGCCATTCGCGTTAGCGATCATCCGGACGTACAGGCTTTGTGTCGCGGTTTTGGTAAACCTCTGGTTTCGACCAGCGCCAATCTTTCCGGCGAACCACCTTGTCGTAATGTGGAAGAGGTTGCTGAGCAATTTGGTCCGCAGTTCCCAGTCTTACATGCTGAAACGGGTGGGCGACTGAATCCTTCTGAAATCCGCGACGTTATTAGCGGTGAACTTATTCGTCAGGGCTAACGCATGGAAAATTTTGCCGTTTTTGGTCACCCAATTGCGCATAGCAAATCTCCTTTCATTCATAGCTTGTTCGCTGAGCAAACCGGCATTGAGCATCAATATGGCAAGGAGTGCGCGCCACTTGAGGGTTTTCCTCAGTCGATCGCCGATTTTTTTGCGCATGGCGGCAAAGGTGCCAATGTCACGCTGCCTTTTAAACAGCAGGCGTGGGAATTTGCCGATGAGCTTAGCGAGCGTGCGGCATTGTCTGGTGCGGTTAATACGTTAAAGAAAGATGCGCAGAGCAAGATCTTCGGCGATAACACCGATGGCATCGGCTTGCTCAGCGATCTGGAACGACTGCAGATGATCCATCCAGGCGATCGAATTCTGCTGGTGGGCGCCGGTGGTGCTGCGCGTGGCGTAATCCTGCCGCTGCTTTCATTCGGATGTTCGCTGGTGGTAGTGAATCGCACCGTGGCACGCGCCGAGCAGCTGGCAGAGATTTTCCAGCATAGCGGGGATATCAAAGCGGCCAGCTTTGAGCAATTAGTGGATCAGCAATTTAATCTGATCATTAATGCGACCTCGAGCGGTGTTGATGGCAAAGTTCCGGCGTTAGCCACATCGCTAATTAATGCGCAAACGCGTTGTTATGACATGTTTTATCAACAAGGTTTGACGCCATTCTTACTGTGGTGCCAGCAGCAGGGCGCGCAGCAGCTGGCGGATGGTGTTGGCATGTTAGTAGGGCAAGCCGCTCACGCTTTCCATTTATGGCATGGCGTGATGCCAGAGATCACGCCAGTGATAGCCAAACTAAAGCAGTCGATGCAGCAGGGATAAAATTGGCTATCAGGAATGAGATTGGCTTTCCTGAGAGAGATATTCATTCTTCCAACCGACATAGTTATTGGATGAGTAAAGCAGCCCGGCGATTTCCGCTTCACTGAGTGGGCGGACTTGCTTAACCGGGCTGCCTAAATACAGGTAGCCACTTTCCAGTCGTTTACCTGGCGGCACCAAACTGCCAGCGCCAATCATCACATCATCTTCAACGATCACGCCGTCCAGCAGAATGGATCCCATTCCAACCAGTACGCGATTGCCGATAGTACAGCCGTGCAGCATCGCTTTATGCCCTACCGTGACATCTTCGCCAACAATCAGCGGATAACCTTCCGGATTGCTGCTGGACTTGTGAGTGACGTGCAGTACGCTGCCATCCTGAATATTGCTTCTTTTGCCTATCACCACTTTATTGACGTCACCACGAATCGCAACCAGCGGCCAGATGCTAACGTCATCGTCGAGTTGTACTTCACCCACCACCACGCTGCTGTTATCGATCATCACGCGATCGCCTTGTTGCGGGAAATGGTTCTTATAAGGTCGTAGGGCTGTGGACATGATCTTCTCCTTTTACGTTTTTACCCAAGCCTGCGGCTTAAAAGGCGGATAAACAAGATGATTTTTGAGCGGATCGCTCGCGATCGCAGCGAAAAGAGTGAAAACTCGCCAGTCGATTAAAAAGATCGAAAAAAGGGGTTGTGCAAAAAATTCGGATCCCTATAATGCGCCACCACTGAGACGGCAAAGCGGCAACGCAGACGGCTTGGCAGGGAGTGAAGAAATTCATCCCGCCGGATAAAAACGCTGAAAAAAGTGTTTGACTCCGAAGGAGAGTAGCGTAGTATACGCCACCTCGCGACAGACGGTTCAGCC
>NZ_JBTRDW010000009.1:0-247742 GCF_054823405.1 Kluyvera sp. 1366 | reverse complement strand
TGGTATCTCTCGCATCCCAGGACATAAGCGACTCCATAAACGGGTTCTTATGCCTTAGTTGTAAGTGTCTACCATGTCCCCGAACAAGTGTTCACAATGTCCCCGGACTGTACACCCGCAAGCGGGAGAGGGAATGTTTAGAGGGCGCTCATTGTTACGTACGTGCTGGATCGGGCCCTTCTCCCGCGGGCGGGAGAAGGTTGGGATGAGGGACAAACCGCATCAGCTTAAAATCGTCGATAACTGCGCTGCGCCTGGCTCACTTTATACAGATAACGCCGTGATTCTGCCGATGGATGGTTGGTGGTCAGCGTCTGGTAAACTTCCGTCGGCGACATACTATTTATTGACGAGAACGCGCGATCCTTATCGCTGGAGAACACGCGTAGCACGCTGCCCGCGCCGCCGTTGTACGCGGTGATCACCGCATAACGCCGTGATGTCGGATCCTGAATCCCACCTAAATAACTTCTCTGCAGCAGCGACAAATACGCGGTGCCCGCATCAATATTATTCTCAGGATCAAGCAGATAGCTGCGGCTCGGTTTGCCACCTTTGCCCTTCATACGGAACACATCAACACCGGCGGTATGCTGCACCACCTGCATTAACCCCAGCGCATCAGCGTGGCTCACCGCATACGGGTTGAAGCTCGATTCAATCTGCATAATCGCCAGAATCAGTGACGCATCCACGCCATATTGTTCAGCGGCTTTACGCACCATTGGCAGATATTTGTGCGCACGTTTGTCGAGGTGGTTTGGCACCATCGGAATGGTAACCGACCAGATGACGTGCAATCCGGAGGTGCGTTTCTGCAGTTTGTTTTGAATCAGATAATCAGCAAAGCTGCCGGCGCGGCCCTGCCAGCGGATCGGCTGGCCGGTATTATCCAGCACCTGGCCGTACAGCAGCGGCTCTTTACTGATTTGAATATCGTTGGCATCGGAGTAGAGATCGACATTGCCCGGATCTTCGCCAATCAACAGCGTGGTGATGATCGCCTGACGCAGGCTGGCCATCGGATCGGTGCCGGAAATGGTCTCAATGGTGATGCTACCGCTGTCAAAGTTGATGTGACTGCGGGTGTAATAACCGTCGCTATATTTGACGTAATCTTTCGGTCCGGCGATCAGAACTTCATTGATTCCCCAAATGTTTTCAATATTGTGGGCAAACTGGCCCATCAAAATATCGAAACCGTTGGTGTCCTTGACCCACTCTTCATGAAACTGCGATTTTTTTTGTCCGGAGCAGGAGACCAAAAGTGGTGCAATCACCAAGAGCGCTATCAGTTTTTTATTCATTGTTAATGCGTGCCTGAATCGAAAAAGAGGGCCTCAAAGGGAAGCCCTGAACGGTTATTTTTCTGGCGGGGTGTAACCTTCAATGTGCACATCTTTGCCTTCGAACAGGAAATTGATCATCTCCTTCTCCAGCACTTTGCGATCTTCCGGGTTCATCATGCTCAATTTCTTCTCATTGATCAGCATGGTTTGCTTGGACATCCACTGCTGCCAGGCCTCTTTGGAGATCTCATTAAAGATGCGCTTACCCAATTCGCCAGGATAGAGCTGAAAGTCCTGACCTTCAGCGTCGCGTTGCAGATAAGTACAAAAAATGGTGCGGCTCATTACTCTTCCTCTTCGGTCACGTCTGCTCGACGCGTAAGCTGCTGGGGATGGCGCAATTCATGCAGCAAGCGCTCAACCGGCGCCGCCAAACCCACTGACGGTGGTTGCGCTAAGTTATACCAGAGACCGCCCACTTCATCCATCAGCGACCCAGCGGAAGGCTTTGCGAGCCACATAGGCACAATGTCTAAGTGGAAATGGCTGAAGGTATGGCGGAATGCGGTGAGCTGCTGCGGTTTAACATAAATGCCGCGCTCAGTTAGCCAGTCAGTTAGCGCTTGCTCACTTGTAAACTGCGGGAAGCAGAACAGTCCGCCCCACAGGCCAACCGGCGGGCGCTGCTCTAACCACACGTCATCGCCATCCTGCATCATCAGCATCCAGCCGCTACGTTCTGGCAAAGTCTGTTTGGGTTTCTTACCGGGATACGCCGCCCAGCTGTTATTGGCATAAGCTACGCATCTGCTGTTGAGCGGGCAAATTTCGCATTTAGGGCGTGAGCGAGTACATACTAATGCGCCAAGGTCCATCATTGCCTGATTGAATTGGCTTACGCCTGCCGCTGGCGTCACTTCTTCGCTGATCTGCCATAGCCGTTTTTCAACCTCCTTTTTACCCGGCCAGCCGCCCACCGCGTAGCAGCGCGCCAGCACGCGTTTTACGTTGCCATCCAGAATTGGGAAGTGCAGACCGAGCGACAGCGATAACACCGCGCCCGCGGTAGAACGGCCAATGCCCGGCAGCGCCGCGACATCGTCGAAGTTTCGCGGGAACTCGCCGCCGTGCTTCTCCACCACCTGTTTCGCGGCCTTGTGCAGATTGCGCGCGCGCGCGTAATAGCCGAGACCGGTCCACAGATGCAGCACTTCATCCAGCGGTGCCGCTGCCAGATCGGCCACCGTCGGGAAGCGCGCCATAAAGCGTTCAAAATAGGGAATGACGGTAGCAACCTGGGTTTGCTGCAGCATCACTTCAGAGAGCCATACCTTGTACGGCGTTTTCTCCTGCTGCCACGGCAGGGTTTTGCGACCAAAGCGCTGATACCAATCCAGCACTTGTTGCGCGAACGTCGGCGCTTGCATCATAAGAAGGAAATTTTCCGTGTTTACTCTACAATCAGGCAGGAATTCCAGCACAGAGACCTCAGGGTGTAAACCGGAACATTGCAAAGGCTTGCTTCTGCTTCCTAACTTTGCATAATGCCCGTTTCCCAGAACAGGCTAACCAGCAGGCTTCAACATGATTAATGACGTCATCACCCCAGAATTTGATGAGAACGGGCGGCCATTACGCCGTATCCGCAGTTTTGTGCGCCGTCAGGGGCGCTTAACGAAAGGACAGCAGCTCGCGCTCGATAATTTATGGCCGGAGATGGGCGTGGAGTTCCAGCAGGAGCCGCTGGATCTGGTGACGCTGTTTGGCCGTGACGCGCCGGTAGTGCTGGAGATCGGTTTTGGCATGGGCGCCTCGCTGGTGACCATGGCGCAGAATAATCCACATCAGAATTTCCTCGGCCTGGAAGTGCATGCGCCGGGCGTGGGTGCTTGCCTGGCGTCGGCGAAGGAAGCGGGCGTGGAGAACCTGCGCGTAATGTGTCACGACGCGGTAGAAGTGCTGCAGAAGATGATTCCGGATAACTCGCTGCGCATGGTGCAGCTGTTTTTCCCGGATCCGTGGCACAAAGCGCGTCATAACAAACGTCGCATCGTACAGGTGCCGTTTGCTGAGCTGGTGATGCGCAAATTGAAGCTGGGCGGCGTGTTCCATATGGCGACCGATTGGGAAGCCTACGCCGAACATATGTTGGAAGTGATGAGCAGCATCGACGGATATAAAAATCAGTCGGAAAGTAACAATTACGTGCCGCGTCCGGAAACGCGTCCGTTAACCAAGTTTGAGCAGCGCGGGCAGCGACTGGGCCATGGCGTGTGGGATCTGATGTTTGAGAGGGTGAAATAATGGCCGTACAGCGTAGCCGTCGTTTGCGTAAAAAACTGCATATTGATGAGTTTCAGGAATTAGGCTTCTCCGTCGCCTGGCGTTTCGCCGAAGGCACCACCGAGGAGCAAATCGACGCCACTGTTGATCAGTTCATTAATGAAGTGATCGCGCCGAACGGTCTGGCGTATGACGGCAGCGGTTATCTGGTGTGGGAAGGTCTGGTGTGCTTGCAGGAAACCGGCAAATGCACCGACGAGCACCGCGAACTGGTGCGTAAGTGGCTGGAAGCTCATAACCTGACGGATGTGCAGGTGACTGAACTCTTCGACGTTTGGTGGGACTAAAGATCGTATCGGGCTAGCTTACTTGCCCTTGTTGCACCGGGCAGTGCTCGCATTCCTCACGTACTTATGTACGCTCCGGATGCTGCGCGCTGGCCGCCACAAAAATGGCTGCGACGCTCAACGCCCGACCTTTCAGCGCGTAAAAAAGGGAGATTTCATGGTTCGTAAGGTACTTATCGCCGCGCTGCTGCTGGCGGCAACTCAGGCTCAGGCTGCATACGAATGCAGCGTCAAGCCACAGGATGATGTGATCATTAAACCGCAGAGCGTGCAGGTGGTGGGAACCAACGGCAACCTCGAAATCACTCCGCAGGGTGACGTGCAGTTTAATGGCCAGAAGGTCAACGTTGATAACGCCGCGCGCCAGAAAGCCATCGACTACCAGACCGCGCTGCGTCGCGATTTGCCGTGGATCGATAGCGGCGCAACCTCGCGTCTGGAACGCAGCCGCGTGGCGCTGGATAAAGTGATTGTCGACAAGCTCGGCGCGAACAGCAATGTGCGTAATCGTCTCACCAAACTGGATGGCCAGCTCAAGCAACAAATGAACCGCATTATTGAGCATCGTCCAGACGGACTGACGTTCCATCATCAGGCTATCGATCAGGTGCGCGCGGAAGGCGAGAAGCTGGTGCAGAGCACGCTAGGCGGCATCATGCAGGATAGTCTCAACGAAATGGGCAGCAGCCAGGCGGCGAGTGGCAGCAATCCACTGCAGGCCATTATGGGCAACCTTGGCGGTTTACAACAGTCGGTGCAGGCGGAGTGGAATAAGCAGGAGCAGGATTTCCAGAACTTCGGCCACGAAGTATGCAACCGCGTAACCGTGCTGGAAGAGCAGCGCAAAGGACTGATGCAGAACGTTAAAAGCTAATGATTTGCTTCAGCTAACAAAGCCAGCCCAGTCCCGGCTGGCTTTTTGCTTTTAAGATGCACTGCATTTAAGAACCTTAGATTCGGGACGAATCTGATAACCGTAAAAACACCAAAATAATAAAGATGAAAGTGGGTTAGCAACTCATTGAAATTATTTATTTTTAAGGAGTTTTTATGTTATTTTTTAACGCCTCTGCTTCCAGTAATACCTCTTCACCCCACACCGTGCATATTCAATCCGACTGGTATAACGATGCGCAGAAGCGATGGGAAGGCAGTGCGCATTCGCCAGATACCGTTGCAGTCATCATCATGGTCAATGGTAAAAACCCAATAAGTGTGCCAGTGAGTGGCGGCCGTTTTTCCTGGGCGCCTTCTCAACCCATGCCTGACGGTGAACATGTGCTGACCTTTGTTGCCGTTGATCGCGCTAATAACCAAAGTGATATCGTTTCGGTCAATTACAACATTGATACTATCGCGCCTGACAAGCCGCAAATTACTGCAATCGAAGACTATGCAGCGGGTGGAATACATAACGGCAATAGCATTAAGCGACATGGTTACACCAACGACGCAAATCCTGTCGTGCGTGGCGAGGCAGAAGCAAATAGCCTGGTATACATCTACAACAAAAACAGCAAAACGCCCCTGGCTTCGGTAACCGCTAATCAGCATGGCAAATGGGAGGTGGAAGTGAACCTGCCTAACGACGGTGCATATGAGTTGAGTGCCGTGGCAGAAGACCGGGCAAATAATCGCAGCCAGCCGTCGCTAAAGTGGCCATTTCAGCTTGATACCGAGAAACCGGATAGCGCCACCATCAATTACTTTGAGGATGATGTTGGTTTGTATCGCGGACAGTTTGATCTCATCCGGGCCACTGACGATCGCCGCCCTGAGCTGTATGGCACTGGCGACCCTAATGAATATGTACGCGTTCAATACGCCAGCAAAAACGGCAGTTGGGTAACAACCGCGACCGTTGCGGTAGACAGTGATGGCACCTGGCTGTGGACTCCACCGCAAAATCTCTCCGATGGTGAATGGAATTTTCGCGTACGTAACATTGATCATGCTGGTAACGTCAGTAAATGGAGCAGCACCGTCACGCTGCTGATTGATACCACAACCATTCAGCCCCTCATTATGCAGGTGCTCGATGATAGGGGACCCATTGAATCGGTATTGCCAGGGCAAAATACCGACGATGCACGTCTGGATTTTATCGGTAAGGCCGAAGTTAACAGCCTGGTGATTCTGTATCAGGATGGTACGGCGGTGGGATCGGCTTATGCAAATAGTCAGGGTGACTGGAGAATGACTCCGCAGCAAGATATGCGTGCAGGGCTGAATAATTTTGGTGTGAAGGCGATAGATGAAGCAGGGAATGAAAGTTCCTACTCTGCAAATTATCCGGTGAGATTCATCCCGTCACCCCAATATCAAGCCAATTATGAAAGTGAATCAAGAGATGATGGGAATGGGACGAGCTATTTGCCCATCCCAGGAGAACGCCACATTTATGATGTCGCGAGCTGGTTAAATACTTATCCGTCTCATTATCTGGTGAAAGCGGCAAATATTATTTTTTCGGGTGAAAACCAGATAATTGATTTTGCTGCGCTAAGTGCACGTGTGGAAGGTTTGCAGAAAATAGATATAAGTGGCAAAGGTAATAATCTGCTTAATCTCGATCTGCACTCGTTACTGAATGAAGGCGGTGAGGGGTTATTTATTAACGACGATAGTCAGCAATTGATGATTGATGGCGACATGGGCGACCGCATCACGCTTGATCGCACGCAATTCAGCGACGGCTGGTTAACTTCGCAGAATAAAGTCCAGATCGGCGGGGAAAACTGGACACTGTTAACCAATAGCCAGGCGCATTACACACTGTTAGTGAATCAGGAAATTGAAATTACTTACGGCTAATACGCAAAAAAGATGCCCGGTATAAGCCGGGCATTTTTCATTACTCTTCCGTCAGGAACAGTTCCAGCAGCGAGTTCAGGAACAGTTTGCCTTTCTCAGTGATCTGCCAGCTCTCCGTGGTTTCCTCCACGTATCCTGCACTTATCGCCGCATCGATTTGCGGGCGAATCACCTGCTCATCCATGCCGGTATAGCGGCGGAAATCGGCGCGCGGTGCGGCTTCCAGCAGACGAAAACGGTTCATAAAGAACTCGAACGGCTTGTCGTTCTCGGCCACGACGTGCTGCTTATCGAGATAGTTGCCTTTCATAAAGCCGCGCGGATGACGGGTTTTCACCGTGCGCACGATGCGACCATCGGCTTGCGTCAGCTTACCGTGGGCACCACAGCCAATCCCGAGGTAATCCCCGAAGCGCCAATAGTTGAGATTGTGCTCGCAGCGATAACCCGGTTTGGCATACGCCGAGGTTTCATATTGCTGATAACCTGCGGCGCTCAGCAGTTGATGACCTTGCTCAAAAATATCCCACAGCGCATCGTCATCAGGCAGTTTTGGCGGGCGCGAACCGAATAAGGTGTTCGGCTCAATCGTCAACTGATACCACGATAGATGCGGCGGATTAAGCGCAATCGCCTGGCGCAGATCATCCAGCGCTTCCTCCAGTGACTGATCCGGTAAGCCGTGCATCAGGTCGAGGTTAAAACTGCGCAGGCCTAATCCTTCAGCCAGCTGGGCGGCGCGCACGGCTTCTTCCGGCCCGTGAATGCGGCCTAAACGCGCCAGCTTCTGTGGACTGAAACTCTGCACGCCAATCGAAATACGGTTGATGCCGGCTTTCTGGTAGGCGCTAAAGCGATCGGCTTCAACGGTGCCTGGATTGGCTTCCATGGTGATTTCCGCATCGGCCGCCAGCGGCAAACGCGCACGCACGCCGTCCATCAGCATCTGCATCGCATTGCTGCTCAACAGGCTTGGCGTGCCGCCGCCGATGAAAATAGTGCGCACTTCACGGCCGCCGGTCAGCGGTAAATCCTGTTCGAGATCGTTGAGCAGGTGCTGCACATACTCAATGTGCGGCACCTCGCCTTTTAACGCGTGAGAGTTGAAATCACAGTACGGACACTTCTGCACACACCACGGAATATGGATGTACAGGCTTAATGGCGGCAACGTAGGTGAAAACTCAGGCATTGCGCATCGCTTCCAGCAGCAGCGTCAATGCTTTACCACGGTGAGAGACGGCGCGCTTTTCGTCTTTACTCAGCTCTGCCGCCGTTTTACCTAATTCAGGGACATAAAAGATGGGATCGTAACCAAAACCGCCTGCGCCCGCTGCCGCGCGGGTGATTTCCCCAGCCCAGCTACCGTGGAACACCAGCGGCGTGGGATCGGCGGCGTGACGCAGGTAAACCAGCACGCAGTGGAACTGCGCCTGACGTTTGCCATCCGGCACGTTTTCCAGCGCCACCAGCAGCTTGTCCAGATTCTGCTGGTCGCTGGCATCAACGCCCGCATAGCGCGCGGAGTAAATGCCCGGCGCGCCGCCCAGCGCATCAACCGCCAGACCGGAATCGTCGGCAATCGCTGGCAAACCGGTAATCTCAGCCGCATGACGCGCTTTCAGGATGGCATTTTCGATGAAAGTCAGGCCGGTTTCTTCCGCCGAATCAACGCCGAGTTCGGTTTGCGCCACAATATCAAGTCCGAAGGCCGCTAACAGATCGGCCAGTTCGCGGACTTTGCCGGGATTTCCGGTCGCGAGTACAACTTTTTGCATAACAGTTCCAGATAGACGAATTACAGCAAATACCAGAGACCTGGGAACAGGTCCATGCCGAGGAAATTCAGCGCGTACAGCACCAGAATCACAATCATGGCAGAGAAATCGATACCGCCCATCGCCGGCAGAATACGGCGAATCGGTGACATCAGCGGTTCAGTCAGCTGCATCAGAACCTGATCCACCGGGCCGCGACCCTGGCTGATCCAGCTCATCAGCGAACGAATGATGATCACCCAGAACACCAGATAACCGGCGGACTTCACCAGCGACAGCAGGCCAACCAGCAGGTTGGTGGGATCAACGGAGAACACGCCGACCTGAATCAGCAGCAGGATCGGATATTTCAGCGTGGTCAGCACAAAGGCCAGCAGCAGCGATGCGGTATCAATCGGGCCAATGGCTGGGATGACGCGGCGCAGCGGCTTGATAATCGGTTGGGTGATCTTCACGACAAACTGCGCCAGCGGGTTGTAGAAGTCACAGCGCGACCACTGCATCCAGATGCGCAGCAGCAGCACCATCACGTACAAATCGATCAGCGTTTTGACTAAAAACGTCAGTGTTAACATGAGGTTCCTCAATTATTGTTGTGAAGGTCGCGCATAATCCCGCGCACCAAAAACGGCGGTGCCAATACGCACCATGGTGCTGCCCGCGGCGATTGCCGCGTCCATATCGTCGCTCATTCCCAGAGAAAGCGTATCGACGTCAGGATAGTCCTGTTTTAAGGTTTGAAACGCGGCGGCCATCTGCTGACACACCGCCAGTTGCCGTGCGTATTCTGACTCTGGCGCCGGAATCGCCATCAGCCCACGCAAGCGCAAATTCGGCAGTGCGGCGATCTGCTGCGCCAGCTCCGGCAACGCCTCCAGCATGATGCCAGATTTGCTGTTCTCGTCACTGATATTTACCTGAATTAACACGTTGAGCGGCGGCAACGACGCCGGGCGCTGATCGTTCAGACGCTGCGCGATGCGCTGGCGGTCCACGGTGTGGCACCAGGCGAAGTTTTCCGCCACCAGACGGCTTTTATTGGATTGCAGCGGGCCGATAAAGTGCCATTGCAAATCAGGATGTGCGGCCAGCTCAGCCACTTTTTCAACCCCTTCCTGCACGTAATTCTCACCGAACACGTGTTGTCCAGCGGCAATGGCTTCTGCGACCGCGCTCGCAGGTTTGGTTTTGCTCACTGCAAGCAGCGTAATTTCTTCTGGCGCGCGGCCGCAACGTGCGGCGGCGGCGGCGATACGCTCACGCACTTGCTGTAAGTTGTGCTCAATGGAAGTCATAGTCAGGAGAAGCTAAATGGAGTTGGATGAAATAGTGGCCCTTAGTGTAAAGCATAACGCCGCCGATCTGCACCTTTGCAGCGGACATTTGCCGCACTGGCGGCGACAAGGCGTGCTGGAGCCGATTCCGCAGCAGAGCGCGCTGGATGGCGGCTGGCTGGAAGTCTTTATGCAGCAGTGGCTCACGGCGTCGCAGCAGGCCGAGCTGGAGGAGAACGGCCACGTTGACTTCGCTATTACGCTTGCCAGCGGCATACGGCTGCGCGCCAACCTGTTTATGCAGCGTCACGGCTTATCGCTGGCGCTGCGGCTGATTGCCAGCCAGGCGCCCGATCTCAGCAGCCTGCATCTGCCCGAGGTGGTGAGCCAGCTATTACAGCTGGAAGAGGGGCTGATTTTAATTACCGGCGCCACCGGCAGCGGCAAATCGACCACGCTGGCGGCAATGGTGGATTGTCTGAATCGTCAGCAGGCGCGACACATTCTGACGCTGGAAGATCCGATTGAGTTTGTGCATCGCAGCCAGCGCTCGCTGATTCAACAGCGCGAAGTAGGTGCGCACTGTGCCTCGTTTCAACACGGGCTGAAAGCCGCGCTGCGTGAAGATCCTGATGTGATTCTGCTCGGCGAACTGCGCGACAGCGAAACCATCCGCCTGGCGCTCACTGCAGCAGAAACCGGGCATCTGGTGCTGGCCACGCTCCATACGCGCGGCGCAACCCAGGCGGTTGATCGGCTGGTGGATGTCTTTCCCGCTGAGGAGAAAAACCTGGTGCGCACTCAATTAGCGGGCAGCCTGAAAGCGGTGCTGGCGCAACGTTTAGTGCCGGCAAAAGCGGGCGGGCGCATCGGCTTGTTTGAAGTGTTGGTGGCGACGCCGGCGGTGGCGAACCTGATCCGCGAAGGCAAGATGCATCAGTTGCCTGGCGTGTTGCAAACCGGCGCGCAGGCGGGCATGCAAACCTTTGCGCAGAGCGAGCAGGGGCGTCAGGCGGCGGGGATGACTTGAAGAGAGCCAGATAGGCGCTTAAAGGCGGAAAACCAACCCATTGTAGCGGCGCAATTTATTGCGAATTGCCACGGATGAGCAGAGCAGCGGCATAAACATGCGCGATGAATCGCGCCGCTATGCCATGTGCCAGATCTGGATGGCTTTAATGCGTATCAAACCAATCTTCGAGGATAATCACTGCGGATTGGGAATCAACCTGGCCTTTCTGCAACGCGCGAAAGCCGCCGCGTTCAAACAGATCGGCACGCGCTTCAACGGTGCTCAGGCGCTCGTCCTGCAACTCGACGCGTACGCCAAAACGACCATGCAGGCGATTGGCGAACTTACGTGCGCGCGCAGTAAGTTCCTGTTCGGTGCCATCCATATTCAGCGGCAAGCCCACTACCACATAATCGGGCTGCCACTCTTTCAGCAGCTTTTCGATCAGCTTCCAGTCCGGCGTGCCGTCCTGCGCTTTTAGCGCCGTCAGCGCGCGCGCGGTGCCCGTTAATTGCTGACCGACAGCAACGCCGATGCTTTTGGTGCCGAAATCGAAGCCCAGTAAGGTTTCACTGGCCATCAGGCGTGCCCTGCATCGGTGGCAATGTTGTGAATATCGACGCCCAAACCGCGTGCCGCTTCACGCCAGCGTTCAGCGATGGGCGTCTGGAACAGAATATTGGTGTTAGCGGGCGAGGTGAGCCAGGCATTCTCCAGCAACTCCTCTTCCAGCTGACCTTTCTCCCAGGCGCAATAACCCAGCGCCACCAGCACGTTATCGGGCTGTGAAGTGGTGCCGATCGCTTCCAGCACATCACGTGAGGTGGTGATTACCGTGGTGTCTGAAATACGAATGCTCGAGGAGTAAATGCGCTGCGCCGAGTGCAGGATGAAACCACGATCTTCCGCCAGCGGACCACCGGCAAACACTGGCTTGTCCAGTTTGATGGCAGGATCGCGTTCGGATGCGCTAATTTTAAGCTTTTTAAGGATGCCTTCGACCGTCAGGTTGTCCATTGGCTTATTAACGATCAAACCCATGGCGCCATCTTCATTGTGCTCGCAGATATAAACTACCGAGCGTTTGAACAGTGGGTCCTGCAGCGACGGCATCGCAATTAGAAAATGATGCTGTAAATTCATTATCACTCGTATACCAAAAATAACCGGCGCAGCCGCGGCAGCGCCGGTTTTGGGTGTTCACGGAGTGGAGACTCCGACGGCATCAGCCCAGGCGTTTCTCAATGGCATCCATCAGCATGCCAGTGATCGATATCGGGAACGCGGCCTCGATTTCACGTACGCAGGTTGGGCTGGTCACGTTAACTTCAGTCAGTTTATCACCGATAATATCCAGGCCGACAAAAATCAGCCCTTTGGCTTTCAGCGTTGGGCCAACGCGACGCGCAATTTCCCAGTCGCTGTCGCTCAGCGGACGCGCTTCACCACGGCCACCGGCTGCCAGATTACCGCGCGTTTCGCCGCCTTGCGGAATGCGCGCCAGGCAGTAAGGTACGGGTTCGCCATCCACCACCAACACGCGTTTGTCGCCGTCTTTGATCGCCGGCAGATAGTTCTGCGCCATGCAGAAGTACTGGCCGTGATTAGTCAGGGTTTCGGTGATCACGCCGAAGTTGGCATCGTCCTGTTTCACGCGGAAGATCGAGGCGCCGCCCATGCCGTCCAGCGGCTTAAAGATCACGTCGCCATGCTCCTGCCAGAAGGCGCGCAGCTGCTCTTTATTACGCGTGACCAGCGTATCTGGCGTCAGGTCGGCGAACCATGCGGTATACAGCTTCTCGTTGCAGTCGCGCAGGCTCTGTGGTTTGTTCACGATCAGCGTACCTTGCTCTTCTGCGCGTTCCAGCAGGTAAGTGGCATAGATAAATTCGGTGTCGAACGGCGGATCTTTACGCATCAGCACCACGTTAAGATCGGCCAGCGGGATATTCTGCTCGCTGCCAAACGTGTACCAGTTGTCGTAGTTCTGCTCAACGCTCAGCAGACGCGTGCGTGCGTAAGTCACACCGCCGCGCAGGGAGAGATCGCCCATCTCCATGTAATGAATTTCGTAACCACGGCGCTGTGCTTCCAGCAACATGGCGAAGCTGGTGTCTTTTTTAATATTGATGGACGAAATCGGGTCCATAACGATGCCAAGCTTAATCATTATTCTCTCCTAAATGGGGAAGCATTTACCCCGAAAGCGTTGTGCTGTGAAGTTACGTTCGAACCCGAAAGTATCGCTTAACCGAGGTCACCAAACCTCACCTGAAGTGCCGTAATGGCGGTGAGTGCGGTGGTTTCGGTGCGCAACACGCGGGGTCCAAGCAGAATATCGGTAAAACCCTGCTGCGCGGTCATGGCAATTTCATCGGCGGTTAAGCCACCTTCCGGCCCAATCAGCAAGCGCAGGCGCTCTACCGGCTGCGGCAGCGTGTTGATGCTGTGGCTGGCGCGCGGATGCAAATTGAGCTTCAAACCGTCTTCGGCTTCCGCGCACCAGGCTTGCAATGTCATCGGCTCGCGAATTTCCGGCACACGATTACGGCCGCACTGTTCACAGGCGGCAATCGCGATTTTCTGCCATTGCTGAATCTTTTTTGCCAGCCGCTCGGCGTCCAGCTTTACGCCGCAGCGTTCAGAAAACAAGGGCGTAATCACATTCACGCCAAGTTCGATCGATTTCTGGATAGTGAATTCCATTTTTTCACCGCGCGACATCACCTGGCCGAGGTGTAAATGCAGCGGGGATTCACGGTCATCAGCCTGGCTGGCAAGGACCCTTACTTTTACACGCTTTTTATCAGCCTGGGTGATTTCGGCGCTAAAAGTCAGATTACTGCCATCAAACAGCTCAATTTGCTGACCGGCCGACATGCGCAGCACGCGTCCAACATGGTTAGCGGCATCTTCATCGAGGAAGACTTCACTGTTAACTTCGAGAGATTCGGGATGATAAATGCGAGGTATACGCATGCGGTTCCTGCCAGCGTTATGCCGTGTCAGCGGACACGGCGCAATCGAAAAAAGCTAGTGTAGGGTAGCGCTTTTAGCGCTGGCAAGCCTGCTGTACATAGGAATTGTGATTTCCCTGCACTTTGGCGATGCGATTGTCGCGCTCACACTCCCAGCTCGTCACCGGATATTGCTTATCCCACGCGGTAAACAGTTGGGTTTGCTGACGCGACAGGCGCAGGTGATATTGGTCGCGCATATAGAAGTAAGTGCGGGCAATGGCGCCACGCGCACGCTCCGGCGGCTGCGCCAGTTTCTGCTTAAAATCGACCTTCATGCTGCATTGACCGTACTGCTGTTCGCCGCCGTTCCATTGGCTGTACTGGAAATTATTGCGGTCGCCGTTCACTTCACCAATCGCCGGCTGCAGGTTATGCAGATCGCTCTCAATGCGGCGGTAATCGGCATCTTTGCTGCAGCTTTTGCGGCCGCCGTTTTGCCAGCACTGACGCTGATGGCCGAACTCCCACGCGGGCATCACATGTTCCCACTCAATGCGTTCGGCGCGATTGGCGTTCTTACGCACGCTGTAGCCGCAACTGCTTAGATCCGGTACGCCCTTTTTGCCGTGCCAGCTGATTTTGCAGCCGCAGTAAAAGTCGGCGGGCGCATCTGCGTTGATCTGCGCGGCATAGGCTTTGGCCTGACTAAAATTGTTTTGATGATAGTGAGTGAAACTGAGGCTGTAAGCGCTAAGCGGGGCAACTAACAAGGTAAGTAACAGCAACGTTTTGCGAGACATATTCCAAAAATTAACCTGGTCCTGAAAAAGGGCGGCAGGGTAACAGAATGATGACGCACGGGATATGAGATTAGGCTAGGTTGCTGAACTAATTCGATAAAAATTCACCGGGTTGCAGCAGGGATTTGCAGTGCACACAGCGATATTCGCTTTCTCCACGCAGCACACGATTATGGCGCCGTACGGTGAGCTGATGCTGCTGACAGCGGCAGCGATAGGGGAAGGTGTTGCTGCGCACCGAGGCGATTTCAAACTGGTGGGTGCGGCGCGCAGGCACGCCGAGCACGCTCTCCATCATCCATTTCCACTCTTTGCCGTGCGGCGGCACGCGACCAAAGGTTTTCCACACCAGCAGATGCGCCAGTTCGTGCGGCACCACTTCATCAACGAATGCCTGCTGATTCTCCAGCAGCAGCACCGGATTGATGCGGATTTCCCACTTCTCCAGCCATGCGGTGCCCGCAGCGGTGCCGCGCTGCTGATAAACCAGCGAGGGCTCATCAAAGCGGCGTTCCAGCTTTTCGTTGGCCTGCTGTAAATAGTGGCGCAGCGAGCGCATAACGGCTTGTTGTAAGGCGATGGGAAGGCGCAGTGTTTTCATGGGGGGCAGCATAAAAGGTTGCCGGAACGATCTCAAATAAAAAGGGCTGCCAATTGGCAGCCCTTGCATTCGCTCATCGGGATTACTTCTGACCGATATCGCGCAGCTTTTTGCCAGACATCAGGTTGCGCTCGATGTGCTCCAGCGAAACGTTTTTGGTCTCTGGAATCAGCGCCAGCGTCAGCAGAATGAAGAACACGTTCAGACCGGCGTAAACCCAGAAGGTTGGCGCGTTGCCCAGCGTATTCAGCATGGTCAGGAAGGTCGCACCGACAATCATGTTGGCAATCCAGTTGGTCGCGGTGGACACCGTGATACCGAAGTCGCGGCCTTTCAGCGGCTGAATCTCGGAACACAGTACCCAAATCAGCGGGCCAGCAGACATCGCAAAACCAATGATGAACATCAGCAGCATCGCCACCGCGAAGTATTGCGCTTCTTGAGAATGGATGCCGATGTGCAGCATGGTGCCGAGAATGCCCATACCCAGCGCCATCACCAGGAAGCCCAGCAGCAGCGTAGGTTTACGGCCCCAGCGATCCACCAGACCGATAGCTATAAAGGTCGCCAACACGTTCACCAGACCAACAATCACCGTGCCCCACATTTGTTGCGTGGTGTTGGCAAAGCCAGCGATTTCGAAGATCTTCGGTGCGTAGTACATGATGACGTTCATGCCGGTGAACTGCTGCATCACCTGCAACAGCACGCCAAGGAACACTGCGCGGCGGAAGTTGCTGTTGCTCTGGAACAGCTGCCAGCCCGACTGTTTAATTTTCAGGCTTTCACGGATTTCATCCAGTTCACGTTTTGCTTGTTCACTGGTATCACGCAGGCGCGATAACACGCGCTCAGCACTGCGGAAGTCACCTTTAGCCGCCAGCCAGCGTGGGCTGTTGGGCAGGAAGAAGACGCCAATCAGCAGCAGTACCGCAGGAATAGTGATGATGCCCAGCATCCAGCGCCATGCGCCAGCGTCGCTGAACGCGGTATCGGAGAGATACGCCGCCAGAATACCGATGGTGATCATCAGCTGATACAGCGAAATCATACTGCCGCGAATCTTCTCTGGTGCGATTTCCGAGAGATACAGCGGCGCGGTGTAAGAGGCAACACCCACGGCCAGGCCAAGCACCACACGCGCGGCGATCAGCATTTCCGGGCTGGTTGCACCCGCAGACCACAGTGAACCGATAACGAAAAGAATCGCACCGGCCATCAGGCTCTTTTTACGACCCAGACGCGATGACATCCAGCCGCTGCCCACCGCACCGACTGCAGCACCAAACATCATTGAGCTGACGATCCACTCTTGCTGGTGGGCAGTGACGTTAAAATCTTTCGCGATGAAAGGCAGAGCACCGGCGATAACACCGATATCCAGACCAAACAGCAAGCCGGCCAGCGCCGCTAAGAAGCAGACAAACAAGGTCATGACCTTATTTGAAGTTCTGCTCTTGTGATTATTACCAGGCATGAAGCCTCCAAAGTTTATCCATCGTTGTTGTTATCAATGTTATGAAACCTGTCGGCGGAAAAAAGTGAGTAAGATCACATCAGTGTAATCGGTTACACACGCTGAAACCCTGCAATCCAGCATTTTCCGCCCGAAATAGTTACGTAACCAGTAAGGTATAGCACCCTTTAAGTTTCTGACATCGCACTAAATACCGGCTATCAGACGACGCTGAAAATAACGCATTTTCAGAGTAATAACTACGCTGAAAAATCTCTAAATTGCCGATTGATAAAGGATTTCAAAATGTAATCGTTATCACTAAGTTGTAAGCGAGGTGAAAGAAGTGTAGACGGCGGAGAAAAATGTGCCTGACGATGCAAAGGCATAAAAAAAAGCCCGCCAAAAGCGAGCTTCGATGTCAAATTGTGCAGCGTCGCCCTCTCCCGTGGGAGAGGGCATCAGCCCGCAGAGGAGTCTGTTACTTCAAACCCGCCGCTTCGCGCAGCTGCGCGGCTTTGTCAGTCTGCTCCCACGGGAAGTGCTCACGACCAAAGTGACCGTATGCTGCGGTCTCTTTGTAGATCGGTTTCAGCAGATCCATCATCTGAATCAGGCCGTATGGACGCAGGTCGAAGAACTCGCGCACCAGCAGCGTCAGCTGCTCGGTGGAGACTTTCTCGGTACCGAAGGTTTCAACCATGATCGAGGTTGGCTCAGCCACGCCGATGGCGTAAGAAACCTGGATTTCACAACGGTCAGCCAGGCCAGCCGCGACGATGTTCTTCGCCACATAACGTGCAGCGTAAGCGGCAGAACGGTCGACTTTTGACGGATCCTTACCTGAGAACGCGCCGCCACCGTGACGCGCCATGCCGCCGTAGGTATCAACGATGATTTTACGACCGGTCAGACCGCAGTCGCCCATTGGACCACCGATGACAAAACGGCCAGTTGGGTTGATGTGGTATTTGGTGCTGGCGGTGATCCACTCAGTCGGCAGAACCGGCTTGATGATCTCTTCCATCACCGCTTCACGCAGATCGGCGGTGGTCACATCTTCAGCATGCTGGGTCGAGAGTACAACTGCATCGATACCGACAATTTTGCCGTCATCGTACTGGAAGGTGATCTGGCTTTTTGCATCCGGACGCAGCCACGGCAGTGAACCACTTTTACGCACTTCAGCCTGACGCTGCACCAGACGGTGCGCGTAGGTGACCGGCGCTGGCATCAGCACATCGGTTTCGTTGCTGGCGTAGCCGAACATCAGGCCCTGATCGCCCGCGCCTTGTTCCAGCGGATCGGTACGGTCAACGCCCTGATTGATGTCTGGAGATTGCTTACCAATCGCGCTCAGCACTGCGCAAGAGTTCGCATCAAAGCCCATATCGGAATGGACATAGCCGATTTCACGTACGGTATTACGGGTGATCTCTTCGATATCCACCCATGCGCTGGTGGTGATTTCACCGCCAACCAGCACCATACCGGTCTTCACGTAAGTTTCGCAGGCCACGCGCGCTTTAGGATCCTGCTCGAGGATCGCATCCAGCACGGCATCGGAAATTTGGTCAGCGATTTTATCAGGATGTCCTTCTGATACGGACTCAGATGTAAAAAGGTGTTTAGCCATTCTGTTCTTTACCTTAAAAATGGTTTGAATACGACTGCATAGCGTAAGCGGGATCAGACCGACTCGACGCCCCTTCAGGCAAAGCCGCAAGCAGTGGCAGCGAGAGCATTAACTCACACCGCCTGAATGTTAATCAGTTTAGATGGAAAACCATCTGGACGGCTATTCTAGGTTACTCAGTGAGCACTTTTCCAGTGCTTTTTCCGATCCCGCATTTTCCGCAACATCCTAAGTGGAATCATTTCCTGACACCGCGCGCAGTTACTGACAAAGATTTTGCAATTTACCCCGCGTGGCTGTATAAAACGCCGCTGCTGTTGACCACAGCCGCAAAGGATGACGCCGCCGTGCGTCGCGCTGTCAGATGCCATTTAATCTGACCTTCACCCAAGCCGTTTCTCGCATGCTTTAAGCAGGCGATGGAGGTGATTAAAGTAATGAACCACTCTTTCTCTCGCTTTGGTTCACTGCGCTGTTCCGGCGCGCTGGCACTCCTTTCACACTCCAAACCCGTTCTTTTCTCTTATCGACGTTGTGTTCATTCTCCCGACACGCGCGCCGGTTAACATTTCTCTGCATCTATTACTCTATTTCGCTGTCTACTGACCGTGGAAGTCTCAGGCTATTTGCCCCGACTTTGGCGCGGTGTTTTACACTTAGAGTCAGCATTGCACAGTGCAACCTTACAGAGGCAGCAAGCAGGATGAGGCAATTTTTACCTGGCGCCACCATGACAAAACTCGGTAACAAATTCATATTTCAACGGAAAATTGAGGTTCGCGATGTCTGACGACATGAAGAATATCAAGGGTTCGTCAGCTGGCGAACAAGGTGTACTCCGCTCCATGCAGGAGGTGGCGATGAACGATCAGGAAGCGAGCAGAATGCTGCGTACCTACAACATTGCCTGGTGGGGAAACAACTATTACGACGTCAACGAGCTGGGGCACATCAGCGTGTGTCCCGATCCGGATCAGCCGGAAGTGCGCGTTGACTTAGCGAAGCTGGTGAAAGAGCGCGAAGCCGACGGTCAACGTCTGCCGGCGCTGTTCTGCTTCCCGCAGATTCTCCAGCATCGTCTGCGTTCGATTAATGCCGCCTTCAAACGCGCGCGTGAATCTTACGGCTATAAAGGTGATTACTTCCTGGTTTACCCAATCAAGGTGAATCAGCATAAGCGCGTGATTGAGTCGCTGGTCAACTCTGGCGAACCGCTAGGCTTGGAAGCCGGTTCGAAAGCCGAGCTGATGGCTGTGCTGGCCCACGCCGGCAAAACCCGTTCGGTGATTGTCTGCAACGGCTATAAAGACCGCGAATACATTCGTCTGGCGCTGATCGGTGAAAAGCTCGGCCACAAAGTCTATCTGGTGATCGAGAAGATGACCGAGGTGCGTCTGGTGCTGGAAGAGGCCGAGCGTCTGAATGTGATTCCACGTCTCGGTATCCGTGCGCGTCTGGCGTCGCAGGGCTCAGGCAAGTGGCAGTCAAGCGGCGGTGAAAAATCGAAGTTTGGTCTGGCAGCATCGCAGGTGTTACAGCTGGTCGATATCATGCGCAAAGCGGGCCGTCTCGATAGCCTGCAACTGCTGCACTTCCATCTCGGTTCGCAAATGTCCAACATCCGCGACATCGCGACCGGCGTGCGTGAGTCGGCGCGTTTCTACGTGGAGCTGGCGAAGCTGGGCGTTAACATCAAATGCTTCGATGTGGGCGGCGGTTTGGGCGTGGATTATGAAGGAACCCGCTCGCAGTCAGACTGCTCGGTCAACTACGGTCTGAACGAATACGCCAACAACGTGATTTGGGCGATTGGCGATGCCTGTGAAGAGAACGGGCTGGAACATCCAACCGTGATCACCGAGTCAGGTCGTGCGGTGACGGCGCACCACACCGTGCTGGTGTCCAACATCATTGGTGTTGAGCGTAACGAGTTCAGCACGCCGGTGGCACCGGATGCCGATTCACCGCGTCCGATTCAGAGCCTGTGGGATACGTGGCAGGAGATGCACGAACCCGACGTGCGTCGTTCGCTGCGCGAATGGCTGCACGATAGCCAAATGGATCTGTTCGACATCCATACCGGTTATTCATCAGGCACCTACGATCTCGGCCAGCGCGCCTGGGCAGAGCAGCTTTATCTGAGCATCTGCCACTACATTCAGCAGCATCTCGATCCCAGCAACCGCGCGCATCGCCCGATCATTGATGAGCTGCAGGAGCGCATGGCGGATAAGATTTACGTCAACTTCTCGCTGTTCCAGTCAATGCCGGATGCGTGGGGTATCGATCAGCTGTTCCCGGTGCTGCCGCTGGAAGGGCTGAATAAAATGCCGAAGCGTCGCGCGGTGTTGCTCGACATCACCTGTGACTCCGATGGCACCATCGATCACTACGTCGATGGCGATGGCATTGCCACCACCATGCCGATGCCGGAATACGACATCGACAATCCACCGATGCTCGGCTTTTTTATGGTGGGCGCGTATCAGGAAATTCTCGGCAACATGCATAACCTGTTCGGTGATACCGAAGCGGTTGATGTGTTTGCGTTCCCGGATGGCAGCGTGGAAGTTCAGCTGTCGGATGAGGGCGATACCGTAGCGGATATGCTTGAGTACGTGCAGCTGAATCCTAACGATTTGATGACGCTGTTCCGCGATCAGGTAACGCAACAAACGGATATAGATGAAGAGCTGCGCGCGCAATTCTTGTCTGAATTCGAGAGTGGCTTGTACGGTTATACCTATTTAGAAGATGAGTAATTAATTGCTCTTAAACCGAGCTCGCAAGGGCTCGGTTTTCGCTTTTCCTGCTATATCCGCGCCTGGCAACAATAATTTAATTTGATTTGTGAAGACGATCACCTTTGGCTTATTTGTAACCCGCCACGTAAATCCCACATTTACCTCCCCAAATGCTATCTCCTTCTTTTCTCTAATAAAGCGAGTCGGCAACGCTGATTATTTTCTTAATATCCTTACCTTACTTACTGATTCATCATGGATTAAGCAGTTATTCTGTTATGTATTCTTTGCAATGCATAATAAAAATTTAAACATTAAGATTTTAATAGTCACTATGGAAATTAGTGGTTATTGGCGCTTTTTGGAATCATAGATGCCAGATAAAACATTTTGCAATTTGAGTTAAGGAGAGCCATCAAATCGTGCAGAATCTTTTTTTATCATTATTTTTCAATTCGATAATGTTTTTACAGATCTATTAAAGTAAAAGATAAGTTAAATTAGATTAAGAATTTTCTGAGCTTTTGTGAATTTTAGAGAAATTTACTTACGTTATTGATTGATTTAAACGATTGAAGTTACCTAAAGTGTTTACTGAAATCTATTTCTCAAAGTGTAAGTAGTACGTTAACCTTCAGTTAAGACATTAAGTTTTATCAATGTTTACCTTACTTCTTACATGAGAAATCCTGACATTTTAAGGCTATCAGGCAGTTGCAGTAAGGATATGAAATGAGCAATCAACCGAAGACAGTGTTCTTGTTGGAGCCGGTTTACGATTTATCCGGCCAGGTGATTGCCAGGGAATTGTTAACGCGTCTTGCAGACGACGCAGATATCAATAATAAGCGTAACCCTGAAAGGGATGTTGGGTTCTTCAGTCAGCTTTCTGCTGACGTTAAATGGCAGTTATTCCTCCACCAGATCGAAAAACTTATTCAGCTATACCAGAAAGGGTTCGACCAGATTGTCAGTGTCAATGTTGATAGAGATATCGTAGCCAGCATTTTTAAAGATGCTGAAATGCAAGAAAAACTGGCTCAACTGACGCTGTTGCGTCTGGAAATATCAGCATTCTTCACCGCGCGATTTAATAGCGCCGATCTGTTGATTTTAAAAGGTGTCGCGAAAGTGACGCCGGCCCCTTTATGGCTCGATGACTTTGGTCCGGGTTATTCCAACCTTTCCATGTTTGATAGCGGAATATTTGAAATCGTCAAGATTGACAAAGAATTTTTTTGGCAATTTGGCGACGGTCGCACCTTTGACATTCTGCTCGACCATCTCAACGAATTATGCAACGGCGTCATCGTTGAGGGTGTTGAAAATCAACAACAGGTCGACCTGCTGTCGCATAAAGCAATTTATGGCATGCAGGGCTATTTGTGGCAGAGCGTCTATCTCGATGATTTATTAGCTTAATCCTGAAATTATTGAGTTGGTTTCATCCCTCGGGGAAGTGAAAAAATGTCAAAGCCTGGGCTTTATGCGTTTCACGTCATGTGTGCCCGGCCGCTTGAGAACAAATATATTTTTCCCGTGGTGATTTTAAGAAATAAAACCAATCAGTTATCAGGATGGCGGCTAAACAAAACTCAACGCGATTTCATTCTTAGCCTGTATGAAATCGATCAAGAGAAGAAGTGAATAATCGTCGCGATTATTCGCTGTAAAAGCCGGTGTCTGCTGATGCCGGGCGTGATTATGGAAACTGCGGGATCTCGATAACATGAATAATATCTCAGTAACCCCAAAAGGTGGGACCGTTGCTTCTGAGCTGAGTGGAAATCAAGTTAATTTGACCGCTCCGAGTTTGGTGAAGCTGCATCTTAATCAGTCTGATATTAAGTCTTTCACACGCAATGGTAATGATTTAGTCGTCACCACGAAGTCTGGTGAAGTGGTTGTTATTCATAATTTTTACAGCCCGAATGGCGATAGCGATCTGGTTCTGCAGGACGATCGCGGCGCCATGTGGTGGGTTGAAGATCCCGGTACAGAAGGTTTCCAGTACGTTTCAATCGACAGCACCGAAGGGCTGTTAGCGGAAAACACCACCAATAACGGCACCATTGCTGCCTTTGGTATCGGTGGTGCGGCCCTGGCGGGCTTAGGTGCGCTGTTTGCCGGTTCAGGTGGTGGTGGCGGTAATGCCTCGCCGACCAATCCCGATGACGGTAACAACGGCGGCAATCCCACCAACCCAACTAATCCTACCAACCCAACCAATCCCACCGATCCCGGTGAAAACGACACTACGCCGCCAACCGCCATCACGGATTTGGTGATCAACGACGCCGTAGGTCCGTATCAGGGCGCGATTGGCGCGGGTGCCATTACCGATGACAACACACCCACGCTGAGCGGCACCGCTGAAGCGGGCGCGATTGTCAGCATTTACGATGGCAGCACGCTGCTCGGCACTGTCACCGTTGGCGCTGATGGCCGCTGGAGCTTTACCACGCCAGCGCTGGCGGAGGGTCAGCATAGTTTGACCGCTACCGTCACCGACGCGGCGGGGAACACCAGCCCAGCGACCAATCCGGTGGATTTCACCGTGGATACCGTGGCGCCCGCAACGGTTGGCGACCTGAGCGTCATTAACAACAGCGGCTCGACTGCGCAGCCCATCACCAACGGCGGCGCGACCAAAGACACCACGCCAGTGCTGAGCGGAACGGCGGAAGCGGGCTCGATTATCACCATCCGCGATGGCGATACGGTGCTCGGCAGTGTCACCGTGGGCAGCAACGGCACATGGAGCTTTACCAGCCCAACGCTGGGCGAGGGCAGCCATACGTTGAGCATCACCGCCACCGATGCGGCGGGCAATGTCAGCACGCCAGCGACCATCACCTTCACCGTGGATACGCAAGCGCCAGCAGCAGTCATCGACCTGCAGGTTAACGATAATTCAGGCGGCAGCGGCGGCACAGTAAATAACGGTGGGACGACCGATGACAACACGCCGACGCTTACCGGCAGCGGTGAAGTGGGCGCGATTGTCAGCGTTTATGATGGGCAAACGCTGCTGGGTACGGCGGTCGTGGGTTCCGATGGCAGCTGGAGTTACACCACCAGCGCCCTGAGTAACGGCAGCCATAGCCTGACGGTGACCGTGACCGATGCGGCTGGCAACGTCAGCGCGCCATCAGCCCCTTATGAAATCACCGTGCAGGCCGCTATTCCGCCGGCCACAACGTCGCTGGAAATCACCGATGACTCCGGCAACACGCTGGTGCAACTCAGCAACGGCGCCAGCACTCAGGATAACACGCCAACGCTGAGCGGCCTGGCGACGGCGGGTGCGCTGATCACGCTGTATAACGGCACCTCGGTGCTGGGTAGCGTGGTTGCGGGCAGCGATGGTCAGTGGACCTTTACCCCAACTGCGTTGGCTGACGGTGCCTACGCGCTGCACGCCACCGTCGATAACAACGCGGGCAGCGTGACGCAAACGCCAACTATCACCATCACGGTGGATACCGTCGCACCTGCTGCGGCCGGTGGCGTAACGCTGAGCGATAACGATGGCAGCACGCTACAACCGATTGCCGCCGGTGGCGCGACCAATAACACCACGCCGGTGCTGAGCGGCACCGCTGAACCGGGTAGCACCGTCATCGTGCGTGATGGCGATAGCGTGCTCGGCACGGCAATCGTGGGCAGCAATGGGTCATGGAGCTTCACTGCGCCGACCTTAACCGAAGGCGGTCACAGCCTGACCGCCACGGTCACCGACGCGGCAGGTAATGTGGGTCCAACCTCGACGCCGATCGCCTTCACCGTGGATACTCAGGCACCTGCGGGTGCCAGCAATGTGGTGATCAGCGATAACGTCGGTGCTGCAACCGGCCCAATCACCGCGGGCGGCACCACCGACGACAGCACACCCACGCTATCCGGTAACGGTGAAGCCAACGCCATCGTCAAAATTTATGATGGCAGCACGCTGCTCGGCAGCGTCACCGTTGGCAACGACGGCACCTGGAGCTTTACCACGCCAACGTTGAGCAACGGTAGCCATTCGCTCAGCGTAACGGTGACCGATGCGGCAGGTAACGTCAGCCCGGCGACAACCGGTGTTGGCTTCACCGTCAACGCTGGCGTACCGCCAACCACCAGCACGCTGGAAATCACCGATGACAGCGGCAGCACACTTCGCCTGTTGCCAGAAGGTTCCAGCACGCAGGACACCACGCCAACCTTGAGCGGTCTGGCCTCGGCGGGCGCGCTCATCGAGTTATATAACGGCACCACGCTGCTCGGCAGCACCGTCGCGGGTGCGGATGGGCAATGGAGCTTTACGCCAGCTACCGCGCTGGCTGACGGGACTTATGCCTTCCACGCCACGGCCACTGATACCAATGGCAATGTGACTGATTCCGGCACCCTTAACATCACTATTGATAACACCGCGCCGGCAGCGGCTGGCGACTTGCAATTGAGCGATAACAGCGGCAGCACTGTGGTACCCATTGCCTCTGGCGGCACCAGCAATGACAACACGCCAACCTTGAGCGGCACCGCAGAACCGGGCAGCACCGTTACCGTGCTGGATGGCACCAACGTGATCGGCAGCGCAACGGTGGGCAGCGACGGCAGCTGGAGCTTCACCTCGCCAACCCTGAGTGACGGCAACCACAGCTTGACCACCACCGTCACCGATCCGGCTGGCAACACCGGTCCGGCGTCGCCAGCCGTTACTTTAACAGTGGATACCACGCCGCCAGCCGTTATTGCCGATCTGGTGATCGAAGATAGCGTCGGCGCGGTTCAAGGGCCGTTAACGTCCGGCGATACCACCGATGACCGCGCACCAACCCTGAGCGGCACCGGCGAGCCGAATGCCACCATCAGTATTTACGATGGCACCACGCTGCTGGGTAACACCACCGTGGACACCGACGGCACATGGCGTTTCACCACGCCAGCGTTGAGCAATGGCAGCCATACCCTCACCGTCACCGCCACGGACAGCGCCGGTAACGTCGGCCCAGCCAGTCCGCCGATTGTGATCAACGTTGATGCGGCTATTCCGCCAGCCACATCGTCGCTGGAAGTGACGGATGAAAACGGCAATACCGTGGGTCAGCTGACTGACGGCGGCAGCACCAACAATGACAGCCCGGTATTAACCGGTTTGGCGGGGCCCGGCAATATCATAACCCTGTATGACGGCACCACCGTGCTGGGCAGCACCACGGCGGGCAGTAACGGTCAGTGGATTTTCTATGTCACCGGTTTAGGCAATGGTCCGCATGCGTTGCACGGCACCATTACCGATGCCAACGGCAACGTCACTGATACCGCAACCATTAACATCACCGTGGATACCATCGCGCCCGATGCCGCAACCGACGTGGAACTCACCAACGATGCGGGCAGCATTACGCAGCCAGTTACCGCCGGCGGGGCCAGCAATGATGCGACACCAGTCTTAAGCGGCAGCGCGGAAGCGGGCAGCACCGTTACTATCCTTGATGGCACCACCGTGTTGGGTACCGTGACGGTCGGCAGCGACGGTAACTGGAGCTTTACCACACCGAAGCTGGCGGAGGGCAATCACAGCCTGAGCACCACCGTGACCGATGCGGCGGGCAATGTTAGCCCGGCGACCACACCGATCGCCTTCAGCGTAGATACCACCGCGCCAGCGCCGGTCAGCGGTTTGGTGGTCAATGATAACGTCGGCGGCAGCACCGGTCCGTTGACTTCGGGCACCATCACCGACGACAGCACGCCAACCCTGAGCGGCACCGCCGAAGCGGGATCGGTGGTGCGCGTCTATGACGGCACCACGCTACTGGGCTCAGCGACAGCGGGCAGCGACGGCAGCTGGAGCTTCACGCCAGATGCCGCGCTGACTAACGGCCAACACAGCCTGACCACCACCGTCACCGATGCGGCAGGCAATGTTAGCCCGTCGTCGCCGGTATTTACCCTCAATGTCGATGCTGGCGTTCCGGCGACCAGCAGCCTGCTGGTGGTGACCGACGACAGCGGCAGCACGCTGGTTGAACTGCCAAACAACTCCAGCACTAACGACACCACGCCGATTCTTAGCGGCCAGGCGGGCGCGGGCGATCTGATCACGCTGTATAACGGCACCACCCTCATTGGCAGCACGGTCGCGGGTAGCGATGGGCAGTGGAACTTCACACCTGCGGCGCTGGCCGATGCCACTTACGCTTTCCATGCGGTCGCCACTAACGCGACGACCGGCGTGGAGACCGATTCGCCAACCATCAACATCACCATTGATACCGTGGTGCCCACCGCGCCAACCGGCGTGGCGCTGGAAGATGGTGCGGGTGTGCCGATCCCGGAAGGCAGCAGCACCAACACCAACACGCCAACCTTGAGCGGCAGCGGTGAAGCGGGCAGTACGGTCACCATCTCGGATGGCACCACCGTGCTCGGCACCACCACGGTGGGCAACGATGGCAGCTGGAGTTACACCACGCCACCGCTGAGCGATGGTGATCATAGCCTGACCTCAACCGTTACCGATGCCGCTGGCAATACCGGCCCGGCTTCTACGCCGGTGACGGTGACCATCGATACCCAGCCGCCTGCCGCAGCGGGCAATGTGCAGTTCACCAACGACGACGGCACGCCGCTGGCTTCAGGTAGCACCACCGGCGACACCACGCCAACCCTGAACGGCACCGCCGAACCGGGCAGCACCGTGACGGTGAGCGATGGCACTACGGTGCTGGGCACCGCAATCACCGGCATCGACGGCAACTGGAGCTTTACACCAACCGATCCGCTGACTGAAGGGCAGCACAATCTCACCACCACCGTCACCGATACGGCCGGTAACGTCGGCCCTGCGTCGTCGGTGGTGATTGTGATTGTGGATACCACGCCACCGGCAGCGGCGACCGATTTGCAACTGAGCAACGATGGCAGCGGCACGCTGGTGCCGGTCGCGGATGGCGGCACCACCAACGATGTTACGCCAGTGTTGAGTGGTCGTGCGGAACCGGGCAGCGTCGTGACGGTGTCTGATGGCAGCACGGCGTTGGGTTCGGTGACCGTCGGCAACGATGGCAACTGGAGCTTTACCTCTCCGGCGCTCGGCGATGGTTCACACAGCCTGACCACCACCGTGACCGATGCGGCGGGCAATACCGGCGCGGCAAGCACGCCATTGACCTTCACCATTGACACCACGGCACCGCCAGCACCGGGCGGTGTGCAGCTCAGTAACGACAGCAGCGGCACGTCTGTACCTATTCCCTCTGGTGCGGCAACCAACGATGCAACGCCAGTATTGAGCGGCACCGCAGCGGCGGGCAGCACCATTACCGTTTCTGATGGCGCTACCGTACTCGGTACCGTCACCGTCGGCAGCGGCGGAACATGGAGCTTCACCACGCCAGCGCTGAACGAGGGCAATCACAGCCTGACCGCCACCGTTACCAGTCCGGCGGGCAACACCGGTGCGCCCTCTGCGCCCATTGTGGTCACCGTGGATATCACGCCACCTGCGGCGGCAACGGGTCTGCAACTCAGCAACAACGAAGGAGCGACGCCGGTACCGATTGCTGCGGGCGGCACCACTAATGACACCACACCTGCGCTGAGCGGCATCGCAGAAGCGGGCAGCATCGTCACGGTGAGTGATGGCACGACCGTGATCGGCAGCGCAGCCGTTGGCAGTGATGGCAGCTGGAGCGTGATCCCAACCGCACCGTTGACGGCGGGAGAGCACACGCTTACTGCGACCGTCACCGATCCGGCCGGTAACGTTGGCCCGGCATCGGCCCCCATCGTCGTCAATATCGACACCGCCCAACCGCCAGTCGCAGATGATCTTGAGCTGAACAATGACAACGGCGGCACGCCAGTTCCGATTGCGTCCGGCGGCGCGACCAATGACACCACGCCGGTGCTTAGCGGTAGCGCAGCGGCGGGCAGTACCGTCACCGTACTGGACGGCACCACCGTGCTCGGCACCGTTGTGGTTGGCAGCGGCGGCAGCTGGAGCTTCAGCACGCCGGCATTAAGCGAAGGCGCGCACAGCCTGACCACCACCGTCACCAGCGCATCGGGTAACGTTAGCGACCCGTCTGCGCCGATTAACTTCACCGTGGATACGCAGCCACCAGCAACCTCAACCGGTCTGCAACTGAGTAACGACGGCGGTACGGCGATTGCCGCTGGCGGTATCACCAACGACAGCACGCCGGTGTTGCGCGGCAGCGCCGAAGCGGGCAGCACCGTCACGGTACTGGATGGCACTACCGTACTGGGCACCGCCACGGCGGACACCGACGGCAACTGGAGCTTTACGCCAACGATCGCGCTGGGCGAGGGCGCACACAGCCTGACCACCACCGTCACCGATGCGGCGGGCAACAGCAGCGGCGCATCCACGCCGGTTACCTTTACCGTGGATACCACACCGCCAGCCGCCGCCACCGATCTGCAGCTCAGCAATAACAACAGCGGCACGGCGATTCCTGTTGATACCGGCGGTCGCACCAACGACACCACGCCAGTGTTGAGCGGCAGTGCCGAAGCGGGCAGCGTCGTCACGGTGCGTGATGGCACCGAGGTGCTGGGCAGCACCACCGTCGGCACCGATGGCAAATGGAGTTTCACTCCGGCCAATCCGCTGGACGAGGGCGCGCACAGCCTGACCGCTACCGTCACCGATCCGGCCGGTAACGTCGGCCCGGCCTCTACGCCGTACGCGGTCACTATCGATACCACCGCGCCGCCAGCCGTGATTACGGTGGTACTCAGTAACGATCAGGGCAGCACGCCAACGCCAATCGTCTCGGGCGGAGCAACTAACGACACCACGCCGGTGCTGAGCGGTACCGCCGAGGCGGACAACATCATCATCGTGCGTGACGGCACCACCGTGCTGGGCTCGACGATTGTTGGCACCGATGGAACCTGGAGCTTCACTTCACCAGCGCTGAGCCAGGGCGCGCACAGCCTGACGGCAACCGTCACTGACGCCGCAGGCAACAGCAGCGCTCCGTCTACGGCAATCGCCTTTACCGTCGATACCGAGGCACCGAATACGGCGACAGGGCTGCAACTGAGCAATGATTCCGGCCAAACGCCGGTAACGATTGCTGCAGGCGGCGCCACCAACGACACCACACCAGTGTTGAGCGGCAGCGCTGAAGCAGGCAGCATCGTGATTGTTTCTGACGGCAGCAACGTGCTGGGATCTGTTGTGGTCGGCAGCGGCGGCAGCTGGACCTTCACTTCGCCGGAGCTGGGCGAGGGCGATCACAGCCTGACCACCACGGTGACCGATGCCGCAGGTAACGTCAGTTCGCCGTCCGCGGCCCTGAACTTCAGCATTGATACCACGCCGCCAGTGGCGCCGGGCGCGATCGCGCTGAACAACAACAACGGCAGTTCACCGGTTACGATTGCCGCAGGCAGCACCACCAACGATGCCACACCGGCGATCAGCGGTACCGCAGCAGCCGGCAGCACCGTGACCGTGCTGGATGGCGCTACCGTGCTGGGCACCGCGATTGTTGGCAGTAACGGACAGTGGAGCTTCACCACGCCAACGCTGGGTGAAGGTGCGCACAGCCTGACGGCGACCGTCACCGATCCTGCGGGTAACGTCGGCCCTGCCTCCGCAGCCATTGCCTTTAACGTTGATACCGTTGCGCCTGTTGCGGCAACCGGACTGGTGCTGAACAACGACAACGGCGGTTCGCCGGTGCCGATTGCTAACAACGGCACCACCAACGACAACACGCCAGAGTTGAGCGGTACCGCAGAAGCCAACAGCATTGTGATTGTGTCTGACGGCACCACCGTGCTGGGCAGCGCCGTCGCCGATGCGCAGGGCGCCTGGAGCTTCTCACCCAATCTGACCGATGGCACGCACAACCTGAGCGTGACGGTGCGTGACGCCGCAGGTAACACCGGACCGGCAAGCAGCACCATCACCGTCACCGTAGATACCGTGGCACCGCCAGCGGCGACCGGCCTGACGCTGACCAACGATATTGGTACACCCGTTAGTATTCCGAACGGCGGGCTCACCAACGACAGCACACCGGTGCTGAGCGGTTCTGGACAAGCGGGCAGCATCATCACCGTGTCCGATCAGAACGGCGTGTTGGGATCCACCACCGTCGGGGCGGGCGGAACCTGGACCTTCACGCCGGCGAGCGCGCTGGCGGATGGAACCCATACCTTTAGCGTCACGGCCAGCGATGCGGCAGGAAACGTCAGTGCGCCGAGCACCATTGGCGTCGTGATTGATGCCACACCGCCAGCGGCAGCGCTGAACGTGGTGGCCAGTAATGATGAAGGCACGTCGCCGGTGGCTATCACCAACGGCGGCTTCACCAACGACAACACGCCATTCCTCACCGGTACCGCCGAAGCGGGCAGCACGGTGATTATCCGTGACGGCACAACCATCATCGGTAGCGCTTCGGTGGGCAGCAACGGCCAGTGGAGCTTCACCTCACCCACGCTGGATGAGGGCGCGCACAGCCTGAGCACCACCGTAGTGGATGCGGCGGGCAATGTGAGTACAGCGTCAGCGGCGATTGATTTTACCGTCGACAGCGTGGTTCCAGCGCCAGCCACGCTGGTGGTGAACAATGACAACGGCGGGACGCCCGTACTGGTGCCGAACGGCGCCACCACCAGCGACAACACGCCGTTGCTGAGTGGCACAGCGGAAGCGGGCAGCCTGGTCACTCTTTATGATGGCACCACCGTTATCGGCTCGACCACCGCAACGGCGGGCGGAACCTGGAGCTTCAGCTCACCGACCTTAACCGATGGTTCGCATACGCTGACCGCCACCGTAACCGACGAGGTCGGCAACGTCAGTTCGCCATCCTCGACCTTTACCGTGGTGGTGGATGCCAGCGCACCGCAACCGGCTGGCGATCTGCTGCTGCAAAATAACAATGGTGGCTCACCGGTGACCATTGCTGATGGCGGCATTACCAATGACAGCACGCCAGCCATCAGCGGCACGGCGGAAGCCAACGCGATCGTTCGCGTCTATGACGGCACTACCTTAGTGGGTTCAGTCGTGGCAGGCAGCAACGGCGCATGGAGCATCACCACCAGCGCGCTGACGGACGCAATGCATACGCTGAATGTCACCGTGACCGATGCGGCGGGCAACGTGAGCGCCAATGCCTCGGTATCATTGACGGTGGACACCTCTACGCCGGCAGCGGTGTCGAGCTTTGCTATTTACAACAATGCGGCCACTACCACCGTGCAGGTGGCGGATGACGGTGACTCCAACGACAACACGCCTTTGCTAAGCGGAACCGGTGTAGCGGGCACCATCATCAACATCTACGAGGGCAGCGATCTTCTTGGCACCACCACGGTAGGCGACAACGGCGAGTGGCGCTTTGAAACTGCGGCTTTAGATGATGGCCAGCACAGCTTCACCGTTTCAGTCACCAACGCTGCGGGGACGACGGGCCCGGAAGCGATACCGATTACGATTAATATTGATACGGCTGCACCGGCAACGGTCAGCAATCTTGTCGTAACAGACGATGAGGGGGGCAGCACCGGTCCGTTGCTGTCGGGTGACACCACCGATGACAGCACGCCAACGCTGAGCGGCTCCGCTGAAGCGGGCAGCCGAGTGTCGGTTTACGATGGCACCACGCTGCTGGGCACTGTGATCGCTACTGGCGGCATATGGAGCTTCACGCCGGGCAGCGCGCTCTCTAACGGCGAGCATAACTTCACCTTCACAGTGACCGATGTAGCAGGCAACGTCAGCGCGGCAAGCAGCCCGGCGTTTACGCTGAATATCGCAGCGGATCTGCCGCCAGCGGTCAGTACGCTGGTGATCACCGACGATAGCGGCAATTCACTGGTTACCGTGAATGACGGCGCCAATATCAAGGACGGTACGCCGGTATTAACCGGCGCGGCAGATGTGGGGGATGTGATTACCATTCACGATGGTGCAACGGTGTTGGGTAGCGTTACCGTCGGTGCGACCGGACAGTGGACCTTCACGCCAACGCTGAATGATGGACCGCACGGCATCTATGTCACCACGGTCAATTCAGTGGGTAATCCGGGCGCAAACTCGCCAACGGTGAATTTCACTATTGATACCGTGGCACCGCTTGCAGCAACTAACCTCTCTGCCGCTAATAACAACGACGGCGTAACCGTGCCCATTGCTAACAATGGCGCCACCAATGACAGTACCCCGCGGCTCGCAGGTCTCGCGGAAGCCAACGGCATTGTTACGATTTATGACGGCAACACGGTTATCGGCTCAACGGTCGCCAATGGTAGCGGTGAGTGGGACTTCACGTCGCCAACGCTGAGTCAGGGCGGACATGCGCTGAGCGTCACCGTGACGGATGCGGCGGGTAACGTCGGTCCGCGCTCTGATGTCGTGAACCTCACTGTCGATACCGTGGCACCCAACGCCTCGACGCTGGTGGTCACCAACGACGTCACCAGCACGGTGGTGCCAAATGGCGGTTCGACCAACGACAGCACGCCAACGCTGAGCGGTACCGCGGAAGTGGGCAGTGTGATCACCGTTTACGATGGTACGACCTTGCTCGGTTCGGTTGCTGCCGGAACAGGCGGAGCATGGAGCTTTATTTCACCGGTACTGGGCGAAGGCAGCCATTCGCTCACCGTGCGCGTGACAGATGCCGCCGGTAACACTAGCGCGGCATCCAGCACGGCAACGGTGACTGTGGATACCGTCGTACCAACGGCGGTGAGCGGTTTGACTGCTGCCAACAACAACGGCAGTTCGCCGGTGACCATTGCTGCGGGGGGTAGCACCAATGACAACACGCCAGCACTGAGCGGTACGGCAGATGCAGGCAGCGTGGTGGTGATCCGTGATGGCACCGACGTTATCGGTTCTGTCACCGCAGGCAGCAACGGCGCATGGAGCTTCACGTCACCCACGCTGGCTGATGGTCTGCATACCCTGAACGTGACGGCGACCGATCTCGCCGGTAACGTCAGCCCGAATGCGGCGATCAGCTTCACTGTGACCACAGCAGCACCAACGCCAGTCACCGATCTGGTGGTTTCTGACAACGTAGGTGCAACACAAGGGGCACTCACCAGCGGTGCGGCGACCGATGACAACACGCCAACGCTGAGCGGTAATGCTACCGCTGGCAACATCGTGATTATCTCGGAAGGCACCACGGTGCTGGGTTCTGTGGTGGCGGGCAGCAATGGTGCGTGGAGCCTTACCACAGCCGCATTGAGCGACGGATCGCATCCGTTGAGCGTGACGGTACGCGATGCAGCCGGTAACACCAGCGCGGCGACCAACTTCACGGTCAATGTCGATACGGTGGCGCCAGCCAACGCAACCTTGTTAATCACTAATGATCTCACCAGCACCACGGTACCGAATGGTGGTGCAACTAACGACAGCACGCCAACGCTGAGCGGTACGGCGGAAGCCGGCAGCCGCGTGTCGATTTACGATAGCGGCACCCTGCTGGGTACGGCGGTGGCAGGCAGCAACGGCGCATGGACCTTCACCACCGATGTGCTGACGCAAGGCGCTCATCCACTGAGCGTCACGGTTACCGATGCGGCGGGTAACGTCAGCGGCAGCACCTCGGCCACGGTGATTATCGATACCGTCGCGCCGGGGGCGGTAACCGGTCTGGCCGCGGCCAACAACAACGGCAGCACGCCGGTGGCGATTGCCAATAACGGCAGCACCAATGACAACACGCCAGCGCTGAGCGGTACGGCAGAAGCGGGCAGTCTGGTGATTATCCGCGATGGCACCTCGATTATCGGTTCTGTTACCGCAGGCACTAACGGCGCATGGAGCTTCACCACGCCAACGCTGGCGGAGGGGGCGCACACCTTCAACGTCACGGCGACGGATGCAGCGGGCAACGTCAGCCCGAATGCGACGCTTACCCTGACCGTGGATACCGTGGCACCTGCGCCCGTCACTAACCTGGTGATCAACGACGATGTGGGCGGCATTCAGGGGCCGCTGGCGAACGGTGCGGTGACCGATGATGCCACACCAACGCTGAGCGGTACGGCGGAAGCGAATGCGATTGTCACCATTTACGACGGCACCACGGTGCTGGGTTCAGTGGTGGCCGGCGCGGGCGGTGCGTGGAACTTCACCACTGCCACGCTAGGCAACGGTGTGCATCCGCTGAGCGTAACGGTGAAAGATGCAGCGGGTAACACCAGTGCCGCCACCACGCCGGTTTCCATCACGGTAGACACCGTGGCGCCAGCGGCCTCAACGCTGGTGATCACCAATGACATCACCAGTACCACGGTGCCGAGTGGTGGCTTCACCAACGACAACACCCCAACGCTGAGCGGCGTGGCGGAAGCGAGCAGCCGCGTGTCGATTTATGATGGCGCGACGTTGCTGGGGACGGCGATTGCGAATGGCACGGGGGCATGGTCCTTCACCACCGACGTACTCTCCACCGGCACGCATCCACTCAGCGTAACGGTCACTGACGCGGCGGGTAACGTTAGTGGCAGTACCTCGGCCTCGGTAACCATCGATACCACGCCGCCAGCGGCAGTCACCAATCTGGTGGCCGCTAACAATAACGGCAGTACAGCGGTGACCATTCCGAACAACGGCGTGACCAACGACAATACGCCGCTGTTGACCGGATCCGGCGAGATTGGCGCGAAGATCAGCGTTTACGATGGCACCACGCTGCTGGGCACCACCACGGTGGGCAGCGGTGGCACATGGAGCTTCGTCTCGACGGCGCTGAGCAACGGTGTACATACGCTGAACGTCACGGCAACCGATGCGGCGGGCAACGTGAGCCCGAACGCCTCAACCATCCTGACGATTGATACCGTGGCGCCGAATCCGGTGACCAATCTGGTGATCAATGATGACGTCGGCACTCTTCAGGGGCCGCTGGCGAACGGTGCCTTTACCGATGACGCCACGCCAACCCTGAGCGGCACGGCGGAAGCCAACGCGATTGTGACCATCTACGACGGTACCACCGTGATTGGTTCCACCACCGCCAATGGTTCAGGTGCATGGAGCTTCACCACCGCGACCCTGAGCAACGGTAGCCATCCGCTGAGCGTGACGGTGACCGATGCAGCGGGTAACACCAGTGCGGCATCGGCGACGGTTTCCATTACGGTGGATACCGTGGCACCAGCGGCGTCAACGCTGGTGATCACCAATGATGTCACCAGTACCGTGGTACCGAGCGGCGGTGCTACCAACGACACCACGCCAACGCTGAGCGGCGTGGCGGAAGCGGGCAGCCGCGTCTCGATCTACGATGGTGGCACCTTGTTAGGCACGGCGATTGCGGGTAGCACTGGCGCATGGACCTTCACCACCGCCGCGCTCACGCAGGGCACGCATCCATTGAGCGTGACGGTAACGGACACGGCCGGTAACGTCAGCGGGACGACGTCGGCGTCGGTCATTATCGATACCACGCCGCCAGCGGCGGTCACTAACCTGGTTGCCGCCAATAACAACGGCAGCACGGCGGTGACCATCCCGAATAACGGCATTACCAACGACAGCACGCCGCTGTTGACCGGTAACGGCGAAGTCGGGGCACGGATCAGCGTGTACGACGGCACCACACTGCTGGGCACCACCACGGTGGGCAGCGGTGGCACATGGAGCTTCGTCTCAACTGCGCTGAGCAACGGCACCCATACGCTGAACGTGACGGCAACCGATGCGGCGGGCAACGTCAGCCCGAACGCCTCGACCACGCTGCGCATCGACACTGTGGCACCAACGGCCAGTACGCTCACCATTACCGACGACGCCGGCAGCACGCCGGTGACGTTGACCAATGGCGCGTACACCCGTGACACCACGCCGGTGTTGAACGGCACGGCGGAAGTGGGCGCGATTGTCACCATCTACGATGGCACCACCGCGCTGGGTTCAGTAACGGTTGGCGCCGGTGGCAGCTGGACTTACACCCCCAGCGCACTGGCGAACGGTGCGCATCCGTTGAGCGTAACGGTGACTGATTCGGCGGGTAACGTCAGCACCGGTAACACGGCGGTGACGGTGAACGTCGATACTGTGCCGCCTGCGGCGGTAAGTGGCCTGGCAATCAACGGTGCCGGTACCACGGTCACCGGTAGCGGTGAAGTGGGGGCAACGGTAACGGTACGTGATGCGGGCGGTAACGCGCTGGGTACAACGACGGTAGGCAGCGGCGGTTCATGGTCGGTGAGCCTGAGTACGGCGCAAACCACCGGTGCTTCGTTGTCGGTGATTCAGACTGACCGCGCAGGCAACGTATCGACCAGCACCCCGCTGACCGGTGCGATTCAAATCGTGGCAGCGAATGATGTCAACGAAGTGGATTACACCACCCAAATCGGCACCATCACCAATGCCAATACCAGTTCGACCAGCGTCGCATTGCTGAGCGTTAACCTCGGCAGCGTGCTGGGTGTGGGAGTATTGAGCAGCACTAACGCCTATATGTTTAACGTTGGCGCAGGGGATACGCGCACGGTGACATTACACGCCTCGGCCACCAGCCTGGCGGCGCTGACATCGACTTATACCTTGTACCTCTATCAACAGCAGGCGAACGGCACCTGGGCGCTGAAATCCAGCAACGCCAACTACATCACCACGGTTCTGACCATTGGTACACAAACCGGTGGCAACGTGACTTACAGCAACCTCGGTACAGGTAACTATGCCGTGCTGTTGGGCACCAGCAACGGCGTTGGCGTGTTGCCATCGACTACCGTCACCACCACGTCGGATATTACGACGCTGGCGTTGACCGTGGCGGCAACCGTCACCGGCAACCTGTTGACCAACGATACCAGCTCCGTCGCCGGTACGGTGCCGAACGGTACGGTGGTCACCCAGGTGACTGGCAATGCGATTGCGGCCACCGGTAACACGGTGATCACCAGCAGCTACGGTACGTTGACCATCGATTCGCATGGTAACTACACCTATACGCTGAAGGCGGGACTGGATGCCGATCTGGTGCCAGCCACCGACGTCTTCACCTATTCGGTGCGTGATGCCAGCGGCGCGGTGACCTCGGCCAGCTTGACGGTGAACCTGCACAACGGTGCATCCACCAGCACGCTGCTGGCGACCAACAGTCTGGTGGCCGAAGCCACCAATGACCATGACGCCAGCGGCAGCATCTACGGTTCAGCATCGGGCACGCACACCGGAACCTTGAGTATCACTAATGAACACGGCGATATCACTACGGTTCACAGCGTGGGTACGACGTCGATTGCCGGCGACTTTGGTGTGCTGAGTATTGCCGCCAACGGTAACTACACCTATTCACTGAATGCGGGCGTGGATGGACAATCCATTACCCATAAAGAGGTGTTCAGTTACACCCTGGCGGCGAGTGATGGCACCATCACCACGCAGTCGTTCACCATTGAGCTGCATCCAACTATCACAGGAACCACGGGGGCTGACACGCTAACCGGCGGTGCCTACGACGACACCATCACCAGCGGTGCCGGCGCAGATACGTTGGTGTATCACTTACTGGCGAGTGCGGATGCTACCGGCGGTAACGGTCACGATACCTGGACCGACTTCGATGTCGCGCAAGGCGACAAAATTGACGTCAGTAACTTGCTTATCGGCTGGAATGATTCCACAAGTAATATTAATGATTTCGTGAAAGTGGATCATACTTCAGATGGCAATACGGTGCTCTCCATTGACCGTGATGGTACCGGTACGGGTTACAGCACCACTCAGCTGATTACGCTGGAAGGCGTGAACGTTTCTCTGGAGGAGCTGCTGCAACAACCGCACCAAAACCACACGGCGTAATCGCTCTGTGATGCAGGGATGCAGTTAGGGCACAGGGATGTGCCCCTTTCTCTTTATTGACTGGTGGACTATCGATGGAACTGATGCACTCAGGCGCAACTTTTCGCCGTTCGTTTAAGCTCAGCGTTCTCTGTGCGGGCATGGCTTTACTTTACAGTTCTCCACTTTTAGCGGCCAGTGACGCGTTAACCCGGGCGGGGCACATCACCTCAGCAGGTTTAGCGCAACAGCAAGAACTGCCTTCATTAACCGGTGAAGTGGCGGAACCCGCCCTCGCCAACGTCCCCGACTTTCTCACCATCAACCAGGCGGTACAGCGCGCCGTTCAGTGGCATCCCGATATCGCTCAGGCAGTAGGAAAAATGCTGGAGCAGGCCAATCAGGTTGATGTGGCGAAAGCCAAATACTATCCACAAATCAGTACCGGCATGAACAACGGCTACAGCAACGCCTACAGCGAAAAGGGCTTCAGCCCGTCGTTTGTGCTGTCGGTTTCACAGATGTTGTATGACTTCGGCAAGGTCAGCAGTTCGGTGCGTTCCGCCGAAGCGGGCGTGGCGCAGGAGCAGGCCAACGTGCTGGTGAGCATTGATACCGTGGCGCACGATACCGCCGCTGCGCTGGTGGAAGTGCAGGGTTATCAGCAACTGGTCAAAATTGCGCGTGAGCAGCTCACGGCGCTGAGTAAGATTGGCGATCTGGCGCGCCAGCGTAATGAAGAGGGCGCGGCGTCGCTTTCGGATGCCACCCAAACCGATGCGCGTATCGAAGGCGCGCGTACCACCCTAACGCAGTATCAAGCCAACCTCGACCGCTGGCGCGCCACGCTGGCAACCTATCTTGGCTGGCCGCTGGTGAAAAAGGTCAGCGACGATTTTCCCACCAAACTCACCCAGTCCTGTCAGGTGGCGAAAGCCGATGACAAGCTCAATCCGTCGGTGCTGGCGGCCTGGGCGCAGGCCAATCAGGCGCAGGCCAAACTCGATAATGCTAACGCGCAAAACATGCCAACCATCTCGCTGGAACCGCAGGTGACGCATTATCTCAATAATCACTATTCCGGCAGCGAATCGCTGGATCGCACCCAATATTCGGCGTTTGTGAAAGTGGAAATGCCGCTCTATCAGGGCGGCGGCATCACCGCCAGCCGGGACGCGGCCGCCAATGCATTGCAGGCCGCCAATGCGGCCGTCAACTCGGCGCGGCTTAAAGCGCGTCAGCAGCTAAGCGAGTCGCAGAACGCGTCGCAAAGCCTGGCGCTCAGCCTGGCGATCATGGGACGGCAACAGACGCTGGGCGAGAAAACCCAGTCGCTCTATCAGGATCAGTATCTGCAACTCGGCACCCGTCCGCTGCTGGACGTTCTCAACGCCGAGCAGGAAGTGTTCCAGACCCGTTTCACATTGCAGCAAACCATCAGCCAGTTACGCTCACTGCAGCTCGATTGTCTCTACAGCACCGGGCATATGCGGTCGGCGTTTGCTTTGAATAATCAGCGGATCCAGTCCGTGGAGATCCAGCCATGACGCAATTACAGATTCCCGACGCGCCTGATAGCGCGTCCGGGGGAAACGTGCCCTTACACGGATGGGCCACCGCAATCATCCTGATCGCCAGCCATTATCGCTTGCCCTGTTCGCCGGGAATGATCATGGCCGCTGCCGAATGGCAGGGCAAACAGTCACGCGATAAAGCGTTACGCCATCTGGCGCGCCAGGCCGGTTTATCGCTGCAATTATATGAAGAGAATAAGTGGGAGATCACCAGTTGGCGCTTACCGCTGGCGATCGAGCTGGCCGACGGTCAGGTGGGCGTTATCACCCAGTTTGATGGCGACGATGAAGTGCGGGTGCATTTTGCCGGTGATGAACAGCCAGCACCAATTGCGCTGGAGACGTTGCTGCCGGAAATCCGCTTTGCCGCCGCGCTGCGTCCAGTTACCGCTGCCAAAGATAGCCGCGTCGATCGCTATCTCGCCACGGTAAAACCGGATTGGCTGCGCCGTCTGGTGCTGCACGATCTGCGGCCGTACGGCTACGTGATGCTCGGATCCTTCCTGATCAACCTGCTGGCGCTGGTCGGCATTATCTTCTCGATGCAGGTGTACGATCGGGTGATTCCGGCGCAGTCCTATCCCACGCTGTATGTGCTGTATATCGGCGTGATCATCTCGGTGGTGTTCACTTATATTCTGCGCGTTGGGCGCGATCACGTGACCGATCTGCTGGGCAAGCGTGCCGATATGCGCGTCTCCGATCGGGTATTTGGTCACGCGCTGCGGCTGCGTAACAGCGCGGTGCCGCGTTCGACCGGCACCTTTATCTCGCAGCTGCGCGAGCTGGAGGCGATCCGCGAAATGGTCACGTCCACCACGGTCACCTCGATTGTCGATATGCCGTTCTTCCTGCTGTTCATGCTGGTGATGGCGATTATCGCGCCGCAGCTGGCGTGGATTGCGCCGGTGGCGGTGCTGCTGATGATCCTGCCGGGCGTGCTGAGCCAGAAGAAGCTGGCGAAGCTGGCGCAGCAGAACCTGAAAGAGTCGACGCTGCGAAATGCGGTGCTGGTGGAGAGCGTGCAAGGGCTGGAAGATATCAAGCTGATGCAGGCGGAAGATCGCTTCCTGCAACAGTGGAACAGCTACATTCGCATTACCGCGCAATCCGGCGTGGAGATGCGCAAAGTGATGCACTCGCTGATTACCTGGGGCGTGACGGTGCAGGGTTTGGTATACGCCAGCGTGATTGTGATCGGTGCGCCGATGGTAATCAACGGCGATATTACCACCGGTGCGATTGTGGCGGCGTCGCTGCTCTCCTCGCGCATGATTGCGCCGATGGCCACGCTGTGTGGCGTGCTGGCGCGCTGGCAGCAGGTGAAAGCGGCGAAAGGCAGCCTTGATGCGCTGATGAATTTGCCGGTGGAAAACAGCAAAGACGAAACGCGGATCCACACGCCGGTGCTGTTTGGTCACTATCAGTTCACCGATGCAATGTTCCGTTACTACACCGATTCGATGAACATCGCGCTGCGCATTAAAAGCCTGACCATCAAACCGGGCGAGCGCATTGCGGTGCTGGGACGCAACGGTTCGGGTAAATCGACCTTGCTGCAGGCGATGATTGGCGGCATCGATCTGGTCGGCGGTGAACTGCGGCTGGATAACCTCAGCCTGCCGCACATTGATGTGGCGGATGTGCGGCGTAACGTTGGCCTGTTGACGCAAAACGCGCGGCTGTTCCACGGCACGCTACGCGAGAATCTCACTATGGGCGCGGCGCACGCCACCGATGATGCGATCTTTGGCGCGCTCACCGTCAGCGGCGGCGCAGATTTCATTCGTCGTCTGCCGCTCGGCCTCGACCATCCGATCATGGAAGGCGGCGTTGGGCTTTCCGGCGGACAGCGTCAGTCGCTGCTGCTGGCGCGTATGCTGCTGCGCGATCCCAACATCATCCTGCTGGATGAACCGACGGCGGCGCTCGACGATCACACCGAGAAAGAGTTTATCGAACGTCTCGGTCAGTGGCTCAACGGGCGCACCTTGATCGTGGCGACGCACCGTGCGGCGATCCTCGCGCTAGTGGATCGTGTGCTGGTGCTGAAAGAGGGACAACTGGTGATGGACAGCCCGAAAGAGAACGCCTTGCCAACACCGCGTACTAACGGCAGCCTGCCGGAGGCGCAATCATGATCAAACAATTACCGGCAAGACTGCGCTTAGTGACGGCGGCAGAAGTGGATTCCTCCGACGATCTGCTCGGTGAGCTGCGATCCGAAACCCATTACACCGGCGCGGTGCGGCTGATCGTCATCAGCACCGCACTGATCCTCGTTACCGTGATCTGGGCCTGGTTTGGCGTGCTGGATGAAGTCTCAACCGGCACCGGCAAAGTGATTCCCAGCTCGCGCGATCAGGTGCTGCAATCGCTGGAAGGCGGCATCCTCACCGAGCTGTATGTGCACGAAGGCGATCAGGTGCAGGCCGGGCAAGTGGTGGCGCGCCTCGATGCCACGCGCTCGCAATCCAACGTCGGCGAAAGTGCGGCACGCTATCGTGCGGCATTGGCTGCCGCCGCGCGTCTCAATGCGGAAGTGAACGATCAGCCGCTGAGTTTCCCGGCAGAGTTGAATAAGTTCCCCGATCTGATGGCGTCAGAAACGCGGCTGTATAAAACCCGCCGCGCACAGCTCACGGATGCGACTGCGCAGTTTAAAGAGTCGCTGGCGCTGGCTAACCGCGAGCTGGCCATCACGCAGCGTCTGGCCAAAACCGGTGCCGCCAGTAGCGTGGAAGTGCTGCGTTTGCAGCGCGATAAATCAGATCTGGAGCTGAAACTCACCGATATGCGTTCGCAATATTATGTGCAGGCACGTGAGGAGCTGGCGAAAGCCAACGCCGAAGCCGACAGCATGGCGCAAGTGGTGAAAGGGCGTGAAGACACGGTGACGCGACTGACCATCCGTTCGCCGATGCGCGGCATCGTGAAAAACATCAAAGTCTCCACCGTGGGCGGCGTGGTCCCACCGAATGGCGAGCTGATGAACATCGTGCCAATGAACGATCGCCTGCTGATTGAAGCGCGTTTGTCACCGCGCGATATCGCCTTTATCCGTCCCGGCCAGCGGGCGGTGGTGAAGATCTCGGCGTATGACTACGCCATTTATGGCGGCCTGAACGGCGTGGTGGAGAGCATCTCGCCGGATACCATTCAGGATGAGGTGAAACCGGAAATTTACTATTACCGCGTGTTTATCCGCACCGATAACGACTACGTGCAGAATAAAGCCGGTAAGCGCTTCTCAATCAGTCCCGGCATGGTTTCTACCGTGGATATTAAAACCGGTGAGAAGACGGTGATGGATTATCTGATTAAGCCGTTTAACAAAGCGCAAGAGGCGATGCGCGAACGCTAATTGGAACGGTATAACGCGTTAGTTTAAAACCGCTGTTTTCCTCAGGAAACGGCGGTTTTTTATTTGGGTGATTGATGAGGGCACCATGAAGTTTCGGCAGCTATTACACGAACCGTTAAATATTAAATCCCGCACTTATATAATTAATTACAGCAAGAAATGTCTTGAGCTGGCTTGTTATTAGAGAAAAGGGGTTCCCGAAGTGAACGATAACAAGCCGTTTCTCAAAGGCGCTAAGTGCGCTTAACGCTAAGCTGAGCGCTTTGATACGTTACGCACATGAAATTATGAACAAATCAATGTGGTTTTATTTTCGAGCGCGGGAAGACGGACGCGGTACTTTTATTTAATGCGCTGCAATTTGTCACCAAAAAACATCCCGAAATATTGGATTTTCCTCGAGGGGCGGCAGGGTTATTAATGCGCAGAGCCGCAGGCCGAACCTCAATGATGTGCTACGGCACGCTTATGAATATTTGATGATTGCTCCATGTTAATAAAAGAGAATTCCACCTTATCAAAATTTGAAAAAAGATTAGGCGTTGTTTCTTTCGCCAATCTTAAACGGCACCTCGGAAAAGCGATCATTTTTCTCCCAATGACGTTGCTGATTATTTATCTGGCAATATTCAGTCAGCCGCGTTTTGTGAGCGAATCCAAAGTCGCGATTAAACGCTCAGATGATCTTGCCAGCAATAGCGTGAATTTTGGCTTGTTGTTAGGGGCGATTAATCCCAGTTCGGTGGAAGATGCACTCTACTTAAAGGAGTACATCAATTCGCCGGATATGCTGGCAGTGCTAGATAAACAACTTAATTTCCGTCAAGCCTTCAGCCAAAGCGGACTGGATTTCTTGCACCATCTGTCTCCTGATGAAACTGCCGAAAAATTCCTGCGTTATTATCGTGAACGTCTCAGCGTAACGTATGACGATAAAGCGGGATTGCTGGCTATTCGCACGCAAGGCTTTACGCCGGACTTTGCCCTTAACTTTAATAAAGCGGTGCTGAAAGAGTCCGAACGCTTCATTAATGAGTTGTCGCACCGTATTGCGCGTGATCAGCTGACCTTTGCGGAAAAGGAGATGGAAAAGTCCCGCTCACGCCTGAATAACAGTAAATCCGAGCTGCTGGCGTATCAGAACAGCAACAATGTGCTGGATCCTGAAGCGCAAGCGTTAGCAGCCAGTTCACTGGTTAACACGCTGATGGGGCAGAAGATCCAGATGGAAGCGGAGCTGCGTACTCTGCTGACCTATCTGCGTGATGACGCTGCGCAAGTTGTCAGCGTACGTAACGCCATTGCCTCGATGCAGGCGCAGATCGATAACGAGAAAGGCAAAATCACCGCGCCGCAGGGCGACAAACTTAACCGCATGGCGGTGGAGTTTGAAGAGATTAGATCGCGTGTCGCCTTTGATAATGAGCTTTACAAGCTTGCGCTGACCTCTATCGAAAAAACACGCGTGGAAGCCGCTCGTAAACTGAAAGTGCTTTCGGTGATCAGTTCACCGCAGCAGCCGCAAGAGTCCACTTTCCCCAACATTCCGTATTTGATCGCCTGCTGGTTGCTGGTGTGCTGCTTAATGTTTGGCACCCTGAAACTGTTATTGGCGGTGATTGAAGATCATCGGGATTAATGCTGTCGCAGAATGAGTCTGTTATGAAAATTTTAAAATCATTTGTAATGATCGCAGCTTGCTTCACTGCGCAGGCCAGTGCGGCCTTAAATATTAACGCTGATGCAAACTTAACCGGCGTTAAAACACAATCTCTGCTCAATTCGGCACCGGCAAATATCAGCAGCAATAACAGCGGATTTGATGATACGCCTGTGCCAGCTGCGCCTGTGGTACTTAGCCGTATGTTTGGTGCTCAGCTGTTTAATGGCAATAGCGGAGATAACGGGGCAAGCGTAGGTTTCAATCCCGGCTATATCCTGAATCCAGGAGATAGCGTTCAGGTGCGTTTATGGGGCGCATTTACTTTTGACGGCGCGTTGCAGGTTGATCCCAAAGGCAACATTTTCCTGCCAAATGTGGGGCCGGTAAAAGTCGCTGGCATCAGTAACAGCCAGCTAAACGCGTTAATTACCAGCAAAGTGAAGCAGGTCTACCAAGCCAACGTCAGTGTGTATGCATCGCTATTACAGGCACAGCCTGTGAAAGTCTACGTCACCGGTTTTGTTCACAGCCCGGGTTTATATGGCGGCGTGACGTCGGATTCCCTATTGAACTATTTGATTAAAGCGGGCGGCGTTGATCCTGAACGTGGAAGTTACGTCGATATTTTAGTGAAACGTGGCAATAAAGTGCGATCCAATATCAACCTGTATGATTTTTTGCTTAACGGTAAATTGGGATTATCACAATTTGCCGATGGCGACACCATTGTGGTCGGGCCGCGTCAGCATACGTTCAATGTGCAAGGCGATGTATTCAATAGCTATAACTTTGAATTTCGCAACAGCACTATTCCTGTCACCGAAGCTTTGAGCTGGGCGCGAGTCAAACCGGGTGCGACGCATATTACTATTGTGCGCCAGCAAGGTTTAGCAAAGCGCAGCGAATATTATCCAATTCGCGAGGCGAACGGCCGCTTCCTGCAAGATGGTGACAGACTGATTGTGAGCACCGATCGCTATGCCAGCACGATTCAGGTCCGCGTTGAAGGCGCACACTCAGGTGAACACGCGATGGTACTGCCTTACGGATCCAACATGCAGGCGGTGTTGAAGCAGATTCGACCTAATAGTATGTCGCAGATGAGTGCCATCAAGCTGTATCGTCCCTCCGTGGCCTCCCGCCAGAAAGAGATGATGAACCTGGCGTTGCAGAAGTTAGAGGAAGCCTCGCTTTCTGCGCAATCATCCACCAAGGAGGAGGCTGGCCTCCGCTTCCAGGAAGCGCAATTGGTCAGCCGATTTGTGGCGAAAGCGCGTCAGGTCGTGCCAAAAGGTGAAGTCATTCTGAACGAGAAAAACCTCGCGGCCACCCTGCTGGAAGATGGTGATGTGATTAGCATTCCTCAGAAAACCTCACTGGTGCTGGTACATGGTGAAGTGCTGTTCCCGAATGCAGTGAGCTGGGAGCAAGGCTTACGCGCGAAAGATTACATCGCCAAAAGCGGTGGCTTTACGCAGAAGTCCGGTAATGCGCGCGTCATCGTTATTCGCCAGAACGGCGCGGCCGAAGACGCGGAAGATGTCGGTGCGCTGAATCCAGGTGATGAGTTAATGGTGCTGCCGAAGTATGAATCGAAGAGCATCGAAGTGACGCGTGGCATTTCCACCATCCTGTATCAATTAGCCATTGCGGCGAAAGTGGTTCTTACGCTGTAAGGGTGCATCGTGATGATTGGTATATTCTCTTCGGGCATCTGGCGAATTCCATTTTTGCGTAATTTCCTGGCCCAGCCGTGCCAGAAATTATCGCTGCAACGGCCTGTCGCCGATGCCGTGACCACCATTGCAGTGTGGGGATATCGTCCCAACACACGTCAGCCGGTGGCGTGGGCGCGTAGTGTAGGAAAATCAGTGCTGCGACTGGAAGATGGCTATATCCGCTCGCTGGATCTTGGCGTTAATGGCGCGCCACCTTTTTCACTGGTGCTGGATAGATTGGGGATCTATTACGATGCTAACCGGCCCAGCGAGTTAGAGAAGATGATCCAGGAAAGAGAAGTTAATCAACGGCTTGCCGATGACGCCAAACGAGCAATGAGCATCATCGTTGAGCAAGATTTATCGAAATATAATCAAGCTCCGGCTTTTGTTGCAGGAGCATGTGCAACCAGCAATGTAGTATTAGTTATTGACCAAACGCTAGGTGACATGTCCGTAACCTATGGCAATGCGGGGCCGAATAATTTTGTCCTGATGTTAGAGGCGGCGATACGGGAAAATCCTGGTGCCGTGGTGTGGATAAAGGTCCATCCGGACGTACTACAAGGCAAGAAGTCGGGATATTACCACTCCTTTCAATCCACGCATCGTATACATCTCATGGCTGATGATGTGAGCCCACAATCTCTGTTGCGGCATGTCTCACGTGTCTATGTCATGACTTCGCAGTATGGATTTGAAGCATTGATGGCAGGTAAACCGGTGACGTGCTTTGGCCAACCCTGGTATGCCGGTTGGGGATTGACCGACGATCGCCATCCACAAGCTAAGCAGCTAAGTGAACGGCGTGGCAACGCTACGCTTGAGCAACTGTTTGCGGCGGCCTACTTGCGCTATAGCCGCTATATCCACCCGTTGACCGGCGAGCCCGCAACGCTGTTTGATGTTTTGCATTGGATCCAATTGCAACGCAACTATCAGCTACCACGTATCGGACACCTTTGGGCGCCGGGTTTATCGATGTGGAAATACACCATCCTTAAACCGTTTTTGCGTACCGCTACCAATACGCTGAGTTTTTCAAAAAGTAATAAGCTGGCTACCGCGTGTGTGGTATGGGGAATTGCTGGCGAGCAGCGTTGGTTGGAAAAAGCGCAAGCCCAACAATTACCTGTTTGGCGCATGGAAGATGGTTTTTTACGCTCTTCGGGCCTGGGTTCAGATCTTCTGCCGCCGTTGTCCTTGGTATTGGATAAACGTGGTATTTATTACGATGCCACGCGACCCAGTGATTTAGAGATGTTGCTCAATGAAAGTGAATTAACCGATGCTCAATGTTCGCGGGCGAGGAAGGTTCATCATCGGCTCGTAAATAACAGAATCAGTAAATACAATCTTGGCGCTGATTTTACTTTGCCAGCCGATTCAAAAGGTAAACGCGTATTATTGGTGCCAGGCCAGGTAGAAAATGATGCATCTATTCAGACTGGCACCTTTACAATCTGTACTAATCGGGATTTGTTACGAACCGTACGGGAGCGTAATCCTGCGGCATACATTATTTACAAGCCACATCCAGATGTAGTAGTAGGCAACCGCAAAGGGCATATTACTGATAGAGAAATTAATCAATATGCTGATTATCAGGCGCTGGATGCAGACATTATTCAATGTATTCAGGTTTCCAATGAAGTACATACGATGACATCGCTTTCAGGATTCGAAGCTTTATTGCATGGCAAACGCGTGTACTGCTACGGCATGCCATTCTATGCTGGATGGGGATTAACATATGACGAGCATGATTGTTTCCGCCGAGTGAAACAATTAGGCCTTTACGATTTGATCTATCAAGCATTAATTGCCTATCCGACTTACATTCATCCGTTACGACTGGATGCTATTTCAGTAGAAGAAGCCATTGAAATTCTCATCAATACGCCACGAGCAAATATGGTGATTGATAAAAATTGGCGAGACAGACTTATGCGGATGGGAAAAAAGTTATCAATGTTTATTAAGGTGAAGTTAGCATTTTAAACCATGAGTGAAGCTATTAAAAAGCTGCTAAAAGGAAAGCAGTTCCTGTTGTTACAAGGCCCAATGGGGCCTTTCTTTAATGACATGGCTTATTGGCTGGAGTCATTGGGGCGTGAAGCCGTGAATGTCGTATTCAACGGCGGCGACCGCTTCTATTGCCGTAAACGTAAATACCTCACGTTCATGCAAACAGAAAAGGAGTTTTCGGCTTGGCTCAACCGGGTTAAGCGGGATTATGACTTTGATACGATTTTGTGCTTTGGCGATTGCCGGACGCTGCATAAGGTAGCGAAGGGCTGGGCACATACGCAAGGGGTAAGATTTTTTGTATTCGAAGAAGGGTATCTGCGACCAAATTTTATTACGCTCGAGGAGGGCGGTGTCAATGCCAACTCTTCAATGCCGCGCGATGCTGAATTCTATCGCCAACTATTGGCGCAGCCAGCAGCGAAAATAGAGGCATGTTATCCATCTAAAATCCGCAGGATGGCGCATGCCAGCTGGTATTACTTCATTAGCTGGTATTATCGACATACCTTTGACCAATATTGTCACCATAAACCATTTTCACCTTGGCGCGAAGCCACATATTGGTTTCGGGCTGGGTGGCGCAAGACATTATATCAATTTAAGCAGAGGCATATACTTAATAGATTAACGGTTGATTTAGACCAATGCTATTACCTGGCGATTTTACAGGTTTATAATGATAGCCAAATAGAGCATCATAGCCCTTATAATGATGTGCGGGATTATATCCGTGAGGTAATGTGCTCTTTTGTGCAGCATGCACCAGCGGATACTTATCTGGTGATTAAACATCATCCAATGGATTGCGGGCATCGCAATTACGCAGCGCTGATCAATGAGCTCTGCAAGCGTTTAAATATTACAGATAGAGTAGTTTATATTCATGATCTCCCTTTGCGGGAATTAATTTCACATGCTCAAGGTGTGGTTACGATTAACAGCACCGCAGGAATTTTAGCGTTGATGCATGGTAAGCGGTTAAAAGTGATGGGAGAGGCGTTATACGACATTAGAGGAGTAACGTTTCAGTCGGGTTTGGATTTTTTTTGGCGGGATCAGTTTGTTACAGATGATTATTTGTTCAAAAGTTTTATGACACATTTGACCTGCCAGACGCAAGTTAATATCCATTATTACCAATGGAACGTTTTTTCGAGTAAAGTTTGGTGTGAATTAGAAGACGTGCAAAACTTTAAATGAGCTCAATTTCAGCGTTGTTAATTAACGCCATGCTGACACTCAGACGCAGCATGGTTCGTCAATTGCGGGTTCCCATTGAATATTTACTCTACTTTAGTTTAGTAAGGTTCTGCTGGCAGGAAGTTCATAGGAATGAGTGTACGCTGCCACCTGACGTTTTGTCTGATTATTTTTGCAGGAATACCAACGGCTAAACTTCCGGGCGGAATGGTTTTTGTCACTAATGCTCTGGAGCCAATTATGCTATTCTTTCCAATCGTAATGCCTTTTTGAATTGTGACATTCTCACCCAGCCATACTGAATCCTCAATGATGATACATTTGGCAGGATTTATTCTTTCTCCAGTCATATCATCAATGATTGAATGCCAATCTGTCGTAGACATCGTTATGTCAGAGAAAAGGCAATCCCTGCCTATGGTAATTGATGCGCCTTCAGTAGCAACAATAAGTACATGACGATTCATTGCTGTTTGATCTCCGATTTCAATTTTAGACCCAGCACCAATAAAGTAACGTCCGCGAATGTAAGCTTTCTTACCTACTTTCAATTCACCGTTACCATTTTCCATATTAAAAGATACGTTATTTAATATGCATCCTTCGCTGAAAGTAATGCTGGAGTTCTTACCTGATTGGAAATTTAGGTTAAAATCACCTAAAACTTTATCGGGTTTACCTATAACAACATTTCCTGCTGCAATGAAGCTTGCAATCTGTTTCTCATAACTATCATTCATAACAACGTTGATCCTATTAATTTTAAGTGTTTTTCAATTGCAATCGCTATAAAGAAATTTTGCCATTCTTTTTTTACGTCATGACTTTACGAGATAAAAAATGATGATAGAAATTCATTCAATCTTTCACTGTAACCATCATGATTAAATTCATTAGAGCTAAAGTCATTCGCACAAAATGAATGTGGGAGATTATTGTATTTTTTGCCATTCATAAGTGCTCGATAGAAACTGCCTGATGCAGGAGAACGGATATTAAAATAAAAACAGATGTCCAGATTCGGCGCGGATTTACCCAGAATATATTGATGATATGGAACGAGGAAGGTAGCAACATTTAAGTCATTCGTCGCTCTGAATTTGTTTCTGGAAAATGCAGCGATTTCATGTTGAAACATAGACGCACTTTCTTCAAAAACAGATTTAATCAAAGGTACATACGTATGAGTCAGTGTATTGTCAAATCGAACAGCAAAGTTTGATTCGAAGATATCGTTACAATTCTGACATGCTGATAAAGTTGCTGTTGTTCTTTCTTTCCCTGGAGAATATGAAGTGCTTTTGTTACTAACAAATAAACTCGCTATCCCATTTGACTTGAAGAAATGCTCAGGGTTGTTTTTTTGAGCAACAAAGAAGTCATCGTTAAAGTAAATAAAGTGTTCTGATAATCCCTTAATTTTGTATAGGTAAGCTTCAATTACATGTGAGTTAAATGTAGGCAAATATTGTTGTGGAATGATTTCGGAATGGTCAACTAATACCACTCTATCTTTGAGGCTATCTGGAATTAATGGTGTTTGATTGTCAGTGACTATGAATATCCTGTTTACCCACGGTATGTTTTTTTTCAATACTGAGTAGAGAGTAATAGAGTTCATTATGATTACTGAATCTCGATTCTTCAGTTGCATAAAGTGCATATGATATGTCTGGATTGCTGTGCAGCCTTTTTTTTTGCAACCATGCTGAATCATTTGCATCGACCCAGGTGTATACAACATCGATTTTGAAAGCAGGTTTGAAGGAAGTCATTGAGTTTTGTAAAGCACTAACAATAATACCTTCTGTTGCATTGATTATATTGTTATGATTTAAGATTAAAGGGTGTCGTTTTAGTAGGTAGTCTCTCAAAAAGAGTATTGGTGCTCTTTTGAATTTCCTGATTTTTCTAAGAGAAATAGTTAGCATCTTATTGGGTTTCATTTTTAAAATTAATCCACCCTGTAAATTTTGAGAATGGACTAATTTATTTTTTTATTTCAATGACTCAATTCCTGCTTCACGGATAAATAGTGTTCGTCACGTGAAACATGAGGAACAATCGTATCTAAAAACATAGCATAGTCATCGTTTTTATCATTCATCTTGTTGAATGTTACGGCGAGAGGACATCGTTTCGAGCCATGCACAGATTGTATCCAGATGAATTTTTCTTCATATCCTCTATCAAGCAGGGCAAACTGAATGGGTGATTTAATTATACTTTGCTCTCCCTTAGTCATAGTGTTAGAAATGGGTAAGAACTCGAATAAGTAATCGTGTGGGTTACTGACAGACTCAAGTATGTTGTTGTAATGACAAAGTTGCATATTATCAACGCAACAGAATTTTTCAGCGGGTGAAAAATTATAATCAAATTCACAGAAGTGTTCTGCGAAGGTGTTTTTTACTCGGTCGATGTTTCTTTTTTTATTCTTAATAAAAGTATAAGGAATACCCGTTGGAGATATAAAATCTTTATTCGTAACCTTCTTAAGGAATAGAAAGTTCAAATCTATAAATATAAATAATTCTCGTTTTGGACTGATGTTTCTTATCTTATTTTTGAAAGCCTCACTGTAGTTTTTAAAAACACTTATGTCACTGTTGTTGCTTATTATACTTTGGCTAATGTATGAGAGACTTTTAAAATTAGTGTACTTAATAATACTACGATACTGATACCTTACTAAGCTTTCTTTGAATTTTATTTTATCACTTATCGTGTCGATGACTATTAAATGAATGTTTAATTTTTCATTGTCATATTTTAGTAATGGAGGCTCAGTGATTGTTTCAACCGTTGGCGTTGTGTTTACTGCATTAATTATTTCTTTTGATCTTCCAACCAGAATATTCTTAAAAGCATCCTTAACGAAAAGACCGGGGGTATTTAATAATTTTGAAGCTTTAGTCATCATTCACACTCCTTTAATAGCTTATCCATAACTTTAGATATTTCGTATTTTTCAAGATAGGTTTTTCGACTGTTCTCTCCAAGTTGACTGAGTAAGTTCTCATCAGCCATAAGTCTTTCCATGTTCATGGCAAAGTGTTGAGTATCAAAACAGGGAGAAACTAAAGCGTTATATTCATTCACCAGGAAATCTTTAGGACCATAGCCTATATCATAACTAACCACAGGTTTGCTCATGCTAAAGCTTTCAATATAGACCATCCCAAAAGCTTCTTTAGCAGATGTGAGTGCGCAGAATGCACTATTGTAGATCTCTTCATAAACTAATGATGTCGGTGGATGAATGGTAACTTGTGATGTTAAACCTAGCGTTGCAATTTGATTGATAAGGTTTTCTTTTTCATCACCGTCACCAAAAATATCTAAAATCCAATCTGGGAATTTTTTTGCTATTTTTGCAAAAGATTCTATTAATAAATTGAATTGTTTTAACTCAATCAAACGACCAAAAGAAACAATTCTTTTCTTCTGAGTATCCCTACCCGATTGTGAAATTAGTGGAAACTTATCTTCGAGTCCATTTGGAATGGGGGTAACCTTACTAATTCCTTGAGCATTGTACTCTTCTTTTTGAAAAGAGGTGAGAGTAAGTACCTTGTAAGCTTTAGGATAGTTTCTTAACAAAGTTATCTGTATTTCTTTAGAGTGTGAGCTAAATTCACGATGTTCTTGAACAATGACTTTATTCGACTTATGGGCATGCTTGATGATATTCACACATAGGCCTGGGAATGTGCCTATAATTATTGCGTTCTTAATAGTTTTTAAAATGCTTACCAGTTTGAAGTCTGTCAACAAAGATAAGCCATTATAAAGATCTTCTGATTTTTTAAAAATCTTTGAAGAATATTGAGCGAGGTGATTATCCAGCTTTGTGCGGAACTTGCCATTGCTGCGTGCGTCATTGAGATATTCAATACGTACACTGGGATCAAGTTGTAGCTTAGGTGTATCACTGGTGCGCCGCATTGAGATAATGGATACCTGATAGCCAACAGAAACCAGATAATTTGTCTGGTTTATAACTGTTTGTACTGTTCCACCTACGCCATAGATATTATAACAGCAGTAAACAATGTGCTGTTGTTTATTGGCAATCACTTTATCCAGAAATTTATTGGTTTTATTGAAATTTTCATAATCACGGATGACTTTAAGGAAATCCTTTCTGGCTCGATGTTTGATCTTGAAATCAATGCTTTTGTCTGAAAATAGGTCTTCAAGTTCATCAATAGTACGCACGACTGAACCGTTGAATTCATAGGGGGATTTTAAAAAATGACCTCGTTCAAACTTGTAATTATCATAGTCAAATTGTAGGAAAATAACCGGTGTTTTTATCAGGTTAAATTCAAAGGCAATTGATGAGTAATCTGTTATGCAAACAGCAGTATCTTTTAATACTACTGAAAAGTCATCGTGCCCGACAAATGAAATAGCCCCATCAAAGAGTTTTTCTATCATTGGTTTAAGATGGAGTATTTTTTCATGCAAATAAAATGCAATGTTTAAATTTCTTTTATTTGCATAATCTATTATTCCTTGGCTGTTTTTAATCTGCTGGACTATGTCTAAAAATGGATTGTCATCGCCAGGTTTTGTCCACTCTTCACGCCAGGTAAAAAAGAATAATATGTTTTTTTCATTTTTCTTCTTCATTGGTAGTAGCTCATGTCGCGACAAGCCACTATTGATCACTCTTTTGTCGAGGAAACCAATATTCAGTATGAGTTTCTTTAGCGCCTGTAAATCATCTACCTCAACAGAATTTTTGTTAACGTAATATCGCTGGAGTAGCAAGATATAGAAATCTTCCAGGTTATTCCTGGAAAAAAAGTCATCGTAGTGTGGTATTTTGTATTTGATGGCTAATCTTTTTGTTTGGTTAATATCTTTTTGTGTTTGTAGTGTATTGATAACGATATTTTTCTCTGACTTCAACGAAGTGCTAAAATATCTTATTCTACCGTTGTAGTGACCTTTAAATATGAATATTCTCTTGTAAGAGATGATTCCGTGTTGAAGGTATACGATGGGAGCCCAGCCCTTTTCTAATGGTTTTTTATTAAAAGAGGGGAAAGTATCAAGATATCCGTCATTAAGCAGGAGGTAGTCTGCATCATAAAATATCTTATGATGTTTTTTGCTATCCTTAAGTATGATGTTTTTATTAAAAGGTAAAAGTTTTTCTATGTCGACATTCTGTTTGCTATAAATGAAAAAAGTGTTTTTAAATCCTGACTTCATTCTATGCTGAAAATAACAAAAGCCATTATCACGGGCTTGCAGCCCTCCTTTTTCTCCAATGAGTATCAACAAATCTTGATGTTCGATTCCCTTCATTTCTCTTACCTAAAATAGATTGTTGTAAAATGATCAGCGGTGTTATTTATATTGGAATAGTATTTTTGTTATTTTCACTTCTTAAGTAAGCCTCAATAGCATCATTTACCGAGTCATAATAATTGACATGATTATCCCTACCAATGAAAATAGCTGCGTCACAATACTCTTTGAGCGTACTTAAGCTATGCGACACCATCAAAAAACTCGCACTTTTATGTCGTTCCTGGAACATCCTTGAGCATTTTTCTTTAAAGCGCGCATCACCTACCGCGGTGACCTCATCCACAAGATAATAATCAAAATCAAAAGCCATGCTTAAACCAAAACTTAATCTTGATTTCATTCCGGATGAATAAGTTTTGATCGGCATATTGAAGTATTTACCCAATTCAGCAAATGACTCAACAAAATCTATTTTCTCTTTCATCTCACTATGTTTGGCATATAAACGCGCGACGAATTTAACGTTTTCCCTACCGCTAAGACTGCCCTGAAAACCGCCAGTAAGGCCAACCGGCCAGGAAATCGTTTTATTGGTAGTGATTGCGCCGCTATCAGGCCGGTCAATACCACCAATCATGCGCAGTAATGTTGATTTACCTGCGCCATTTCGGCCAACCAACGCCACACTTTTTCCACCTGGCAGAGTGAGGTTCAAATCTTTAAACACGAAGTGCCGGCCTGATGAGGTGCGGTACGACTTTGTGAGATTTTCAATCTTAATCATGAGGTCAGCATTGCCTCTTCACGGGTGCGATAGATGGCAAGCCCCAAAAATAATGTCGTTAGTGTGAGAATGGCGAGATAAACGAGGCTGACGCCTTCGCTACTATAGCCCGGCATCACGGCTGCTCGGCTAAGTTCCACCACATGTAGAATGGGATTCCAGAGTAGAAATGGCCAGTAATCTTTCGGCACTGCGTGCAGTGGAAACATTATTCCCGAGATGAAATAGAGCGGTTTAAGGAGAATTGGCAAAAGCTTCTGCGTTTCTGTGTAGGTTTTACCTATCACCATAAAAATGAGTCCAGCGCCACATGAGAAAATAATCAAAAGACTCCATGCACCCACTAATTGCAGTAGATTTGCCACAGAAAAATACTCCCCGGCAGCCCAAACAATCAACATCAGAAATATATAGACAGTTACGTAGATAATCGTCTCTAACATCGCCCTTGCTAAAACAGTATCGATGGGTTTAACCGGTCGATAATTAAATAAGCCTTGGTTCGCGTCAATTGCTCCAAGTGATCGAGTAGAGATATTAGAAAAAATGAAAAAGGGAATGATCCCATTAAGTAAGAATACAGGGAAGGAAATGTCTGGCATTGTCCTATGCATGATGAAGCCAAAAATGGCCATCAATATTAATAAATGGGCTGATGGTTCTAGTATCGCCCAGAGATACCCCAAACGGAACTTACCGAATCTGGTTCTTATCTCTCTAAAAAACAATGCGTTAATCGTGGCGCTTTGTACATTTAATCCACTTCTTGCCATTTAAAACTCACAGTATTCTTGATTAATAGATATGCTACCGCCCTTGGCTTAACAGTTACCAATGCGCTGAAGATAAGATAATAGATAATAAGCAGACTCGAATGGTCGCGTTGATTTGCCATCTACAGTTAGCTGATTAAATGGGTTGTTATTTGATTTGTATCGTATTTGCTACTTTTCAATCGATGAAATTATTGCCTGCCTTCCTATGAAGATAATTGAGAAAAGGCTCAATTTTCCTTATTCACTTTGCTCAAAACATTCTTGATTAAATTATTATCGTTTGTGGTTTCAAGCTCTCTCCAGCCGAAATGATTGACCTTGATTTTTCTGGAGGCTTACCACGTCAAAGCATTGATTGCACCCAACTTCAATCTTCGTAATAATCACGCCCATCTATCCCTTCCTCGTAGTATTTACGTTGAGGGGATTTTTTTCATCTATACCTAAACAGACCTATCGACTTACGGATCTTAAGAGGACCAGTTATGCATAACACCTTGGGCAATCAGTATGATAACTCATTGGTTTCTAACGCTTTTGGTTTCATGCGCTTCCCCCTCAACTTCCAGCCTTACGACAGTGACGCTGAGTGGGTGATCACCGGTGTTCCTTTCGATGCCGCGACCTCCGGTCGTCCAGGCAGCCGTTTAGGTCCGGGGGCAATCCGCCAGATTTCCACCAACCTGGCGTGGGAAGGCTGTCGCTGGCCGTGGGATTTCGATCTGCGCCAGCGTTTGAACGTGGTGGATTGCGGCGATCTGGTTTATGCCTTTGGCGATTCACAGGATCTCTCTGACAAACTGCAGGCGCACGCCGAGAAACTGCTAGCGAACGGTAAGCGCATGCTGACCTTTGGCGGTGACCACTACGTCACGCTGCCGCTGCTGCGTGCACACGCTAAGCACTTCGGCAAAATGGCGCTGGTGCATTTCGATGCGCACACCGATACCTATTCCAATGGTCCTACTTTCGATCACGGCACCATGTTCTTCACCGCGCCAAAAGAGGGTTTGATCGATCCGCAGCACTCTGTGCAGATCGGTATTCGTACCGAGTTCGATAAGAGCTTGGGCTTTAACGTGCTGGATGCCGCGCAGGTCAACGATCGCAGCGTTGATGACATTCTGGCGGAAGTGAAGCGTACCGTTGGCGATCTGCCGGTGTATCTGACCTTTGATATCGATTGTCTGGATCCCGCCCACGCACCGGGCACCGGCACGCCAGTGATTGGCGGCTTGAGCAGCGATAAAGCCACCAAGCTGATTCGCGGTTTGCAGGGCATGAATATCGTCGGTATGGATTTGGTGGAAGTGGCGCCGGGCTACGATCACGCCGATCTGACCTCGCTGGCCGCAGCCACACTGGCGCTGGACATGCTGCACGTGCAGGCGGCAAATAAAGGTTAATCCTTTCTCCTGCGGCTACACTTATTGGCGGTTAATTAATCTGCGGAGGCGACTATGGGTTTACTGGACGATTTAGTAGGATCGCTAGGAAACAGCAACGGAAGCGGGCAGGGCAACCAGATGCAACAGCTGATGGCTATCTGGAACTGGGTGCAGGAACAGGGCGGCGCTGAAGTGCTGCTGCAGAAGTTTCAACAGGGCGGACTCGGGCAGGTGCTGAATAGCTGGCTTGGCAGCGGCAGTAACATGTCGATTGATGGCGGCGAGATTCAAAATGCGCTTGGCAATGATCAGCTGCAGTCGCTGGCGGATAAGCTCGGCACCGATGTACAGGGTGCGTCCGGTACGCTGGCTGCCTTATTGCCGCAGGTGATTGATAAGCTATCGCCGCAGGGCCACATTAAGACGTCGAATACCCAGGATTTGGGTGCGATGGTGGATGGATTGTTTAAGCGTTGAAGGTTGTTTTTTTTGATCTTTGCTTGCTGTCCCCCATCCCGGCCTTCCCCCATGAATGGGGGAAGGAGACGCAGCTATATGCAGCTTCCTCACTAACATGTGGCAGCGTCTTCCTCCCCCATTCATGGGGGAGGACCGAGGAGGGGGACAGCAAGCACGATCTATTTCCCAGCCGCAATACGCTCACGAATATGCTGGGCGCGGGCTTCCGAATCCGGATGCGAGTCAAACATCGAACTCTGTCTTCCTTGCTCCAGTTTCGCTAGCTTCTCAAAGCTGGTCGCTAATCCCATCGGATCGATGCCGCGCTTTTTCAGCAGGTCGAACGAGTAGTCATCGGCTTGTGTTTCCTGAGTTTGCGAGAATTGCGCATTCACCAGCTTCTCACCCATTTCACCCAATTGTGATTGTGACAGCGAACCAATCACGCCGCCGACGGAAGCCGCAGCGGTGCGCGTTGCGGTGGTCGTCAGCGCCACCTGCATCGCTTTACGCGTATGGCCCAGCGCGACGTGGCCCATTTCATGGCCCAGCACACCTTCGACTTCGTTATCGGTCATCATATCCATCAACCCGCTATAGACGCGGATACAACCGTTCGCCATCGCCCAGGCGTTAACGTCTTTGGTCTGATAAACCTTGTAGTTGGCAGGCACGCCGTTGATGTTGTCGCCTAGCGCCGCCGCGATTTTGTTCAGGCGCTGCTGGTATTCACTGTTAGCGGGCGCAACCTGATTGTCTTTATCCATCTGCGCACAGGATTGATCGCTCAACTCTTTCACCTGCGTATCGTTCAGCGCATAGGCCTGATAAGCCTGCGCACCCGATTGTAGCAGCGCGTTGTTATCAAACCCTTCGCAGCCGCTCAGCAGCGAAGCCATTCCCAGAGCAACAATTGTGGCTCTCATTTTCATATCGGCATCCTTTGGGTAACAAGGTAAGGAAAACAAACACCTGAAACTGGCCCAGGTGTTTAAACGCTTTGGTTATAGCTCGCATGTTGTTCAATGACTAGCAGACAAGCCCGGAAATGCAAACGGTTACCCGTGATTTAGCACCCAGATGCATGTACTTTTGTCCTGATTTTCATGTACATTGATGTGCGACTTTTTTCTCGCTTCGCCTTATAACTGATTAATTACAATAAGTTAAGCGTGGCGGAGCATTAATCCGACCTGGAGTAGAAGATGCCCTCTCGTAAAGAGCTTGCCAACGCCATTCGCGCGTTAAGTATGGATGCAGTACAGAAAGCCAATTCGGGACATCCGGGTGCCCCAATGGGCATGGCGGACATTGCCGAAGTGCTGTGGCGTGACTTCCTGAACCATAACCCTACTAACCCGCTGTGGGCAGACCGCGACCGCTTTGTGCTGTCGAACGGTCACGGCTCAATGCTGATTTACAGCCTGCTGCACCTCACTGGCTACGATCTGCCAATGAGCGAGCTGCAGAACTTCCGTCAGCTGCACTCTAAAACTCCAGGCCACCCGGAATACGGCTACACCGCAGGCGTTGAAACCACCACCGGTCCGCTGGGTCAGGGCCTCGCTAACGCAGTGGGTTTTGCCATTGCCGAGCGCACGCTGGCGGCGCAGTTCAACCGTCCGGGTCATGACATCGTAGACCATAACACCTACGTGCTTATGGGCGACGGCTGCATGATGGAAGGCATCTCACACGAAGTCTGCTCCATCGCCGGTACGCTGAAGCTGGGCAAACTGGTTGCCTTCTATGACGACAACGGCATCTCCATCGACGGTCACGTTGACGGCTGGTTCACCGACGACACCGCCAAACGTTTTGAAGCCTACGGCTGGCACGTGGTGCGCGGCGTGGACGGTCACGATGCCGACGCGATTAAAAAAGCGGTGGAAGAAGCCAAAGCGGTTTCCGACAAGCCTTCACTGCTGATGTGCAAAACCGTTATCGGTTTTGGTTCGCCGAACAAAGCCGGTACGCACGACTCGCACGGCGCGCCGCTGGGTGCCGATGAAATCGCGCTGACCCGCAAGCAGCTCGGCTGGAACCACGGTCCGTTTGAAATCCCTTCAGACATCTACGCGCAGTGGGATGCCAAAGAAGCCGGCCAGGCGAAAGAGTCCGCATGGGACCAGAAGTTTGCCGCCTACGCCGCCGCGCATCCGGAACTGGCTGCCGAGTTCAAACGTCGCGTGAACAATGAGCTGCCGGCGAACTGGGCCAGCGAGTCGCAGAAGTTCATTGAGCAGCTGCAGGCCAGTCCGGCGAAAATTGCCAGCCGTAAAGCCTCGCAGAACGCCATCGAAGCCTTCGGCAAAATCCTGCCGGAATATCTGGGCGGCTCCGCTGACCTGGCGCCGAGTAACCTCACCATATGGTCCGGCTCGAAGCCGATCAACGAAGATGCGGCGGGCAACTATATCCATTACGGCGTGCGCGAGTTCGGTATGACCGCCATCGCCAACGGTATCGCGCTGCACGGCGGCTTCCTGCCGTACACCGCCACCTTCCTGATGTTCGTCGAGTATGCGCGCAACGCCGCACGTATGGCCGCGCTGATGAAAATCCGTCAGATCATGGTTTACACCCACGACTCGATTGGTCTGGGCGAAGATGGCCCGACGCACCAGCCGGTTGAGCAGATGGCCAGCCTGCGCGTGACGCCAAACATGAGCCTGTGGCGCCCGTGCGACCAGGTTGAGTCAGCGGTGGCGTGGAAGTACGCGATTGAGCGCGTTGACGGCCCGTCGGCGCTGATCTTCTCGCGTCAGAACCTGGCGCAGCAGGATCGTAGCGCTGAGCAGCTGGCCAACGTGGCGCGCGGCGGTTACGTGCTGAAGGACAGCCAAGGTACGCCAGAGCTGATCCTGATCGCCACCGGTTCAGAAGTGGAACTGGCAGTGGCTGCGTTTGATCAGCTGACGGCGGAAGGCCGCAAGGTGCGCGTGGTGTCTATGCCATCCACCGACGCCTTCGACAAGCAGGACGCGGCGTACCGTGAATCCGTGCTGCCAAAAGCGGTTGCCGCACGCGTGGCGATTGAAGCGGGTATCGCGGATTACTGGTTCAAATACACCGGCCTAAACGGCGCGATCGTCGGTATGACCACCTTCGGTGAGTCAGCGCCTGCGGATCAGCTGTTCAAAGAGTTTGGTTTTACGGTTGAGAACGTGGTGAAAACGGCGAAATCGATTCTGTAACTTTGCGCAGTAAATTGCGCCGCTACCGGTTAAGCACAGCCTGTAGCGGCGCGATTCATCGCGCGCACCTGCAATGCAGGCGTATCTAACCTGAAACGGTTCAATTATTCCTGCAGTAATAATCCGTCAGTGGAAAATTTGTGACGTAGATCCAATATTCAGCCACTCACTTGATCGCAATCATTCCCGTTATTCCTCTCTTGCATTACTCTAGCTGAACCGTTTCAGTTGTGAGCGAAATCGTGCATCTCACTCATGTGGGTAAGCAATAATTCCCTGTACAAACCGGTGTGAAACGCTCAGGCTAATCGGCACGTTTTTTCGGGTGTGGTTGAAGGTAGAGATGACCGTTCGCGTAGCAATAAATGGTTTTGGTCGTATCGGGCGTAATGTGTTGCGTGCCCTGTATGAAACCGGTCGCCGGGCTGAGATCACCGTGGTCGCCATTAATGAGTTGGCAGACGCCGCCGGCATGGCGCATCTGCTGAAGTACGACACCAGCCACGGCCGTTTTGCCTTTGATGTGCGCCAGGAGCGCGATCAGCTGTTTGTCGGTGACGACACCATTCGCATCCTGCATCTGGCCGAAATAGATGTGCTGCCGTGGCGCGAGCTGAGTGTCGATATCGTGCTGGATTGCACCGGTGTGTATGGCAGCCGTGATGATGGCGAAGCCCATTTACAGGCGGGCGCGAAGAAAGTGTTGTTCTCGCATCCGGGCGGCAACGATCTCGATGCCACTGTCGTGTTCGGTGTCAACGAACAAGCTCTTAAACAAACTGACCGCATTGTCTCCAACGCATCCTGCACCACCAACTGCATTATTCCGGTGATCAAGTTGCTGGATGACGCCTTTGGCATTGAGTCGGGCACCGTGACCACCATTCACTCGGCGATGCACGATCAGCAGGTGATCGACGCCTATCACAGCGATCTGCGTCGTACCCGCGCCGCCAGCCAATCGATCATTCCGGTAGATACGCGTCTCGCTGCTGGCATTACCCGTATTTTTCCGAAATTTAACGATCGCTTTGAGGCGATTGCCGTGCGCGTGCCCACCATCAACGTGACAGCCATTGATCTGAGCGTGTCGGTGCGCGAAGCGGTGAAGGCGTGTGAGGTCAACGCGTTGCTGCAAAACGCGTCAGAAGGGGCGTTTCGTGGTATAGTTGACTATACGGAATTACCGTTAGTCTCAGTAGATTTTAACCATGATCCGCACAGTGCCATAGTCGATGGCACGCAAACGCGGGTCAGTGGTCATCACCTTATCAAAACGCTGGTTTGGTGTGACAACGAATGGGGCTTTGCTAACCGCATGATCGACACCACGTTAGCAATGGCCGCAAGCGGTTTCAGGTAAGACGCGGACTGCGTCTGGCAAAACTTATGAGAATCAACGAGAGGGTTCACCATGTCTGTAATTAAGATGACCGATCTGGATCTTGCTGGTAAACGCGTTCTGATCCGTGCCGATCTCAACGTGCCAGTGAAAGAAGGGAAAGTGACGTCAGATGCACGTATTCGTGCTTCTCTGCCTACCATCGAAGCGGCGTTGAAACAGGGCGCGAAAGTGATGGTTACCTCTCACCTGGGTCGTCCGACCGAAGGTGAATACAACGAAGAGTTTTCCCTGCTGCCGGTTGTTAACTACCTGAAAGATAAACTGAACGGCACCAACGTTACCCTGGCAAAAGATTACCTCGACGGCGTTGAAGTCGGCGCGGGCGAATTGGTTGTGCTGGAAAACGTGCGCTTTAATAAAGGTGAGAAAAAAGACGAAGAAGGGCTGTCGAAGAAATATGCCGCACTGTGCGACGTGTTCGTGATGGATGCCTTCGGTACCGCGCACCGCGCACAGGCTTCTACCCACGGCGTGGGCAAATTTGCCCCAATCGCATGTGCCGGTCCGCTGCTGTCAGCTGAGCTGGAAGCGCTGGGCAAAGTGATGAGTAATCCAGAGCGTCCGCTGGTTGCTGTGGTTGGCGGTTCTAAAGTGTCGACCAAATTTGATGTGCTGCAGTCGCTGGTGAAGATTGCTGACACCGTGATTGTCGGCGGCGGTATCGCGAATACCTTCGTGGCTATCGATAACAACGTCGGTAAATCTCTGTATGAGCCAGACTTCGTCGAAGCAGCAAAAGGTCTGCGTGATCAGTTTGGTATCCCGGTTCCTACTGATTCTCGCGTAGGCACGGAATTCTCTGAAACTGCCCCGGCAACCGTGAAAAAGGTTTCCGAAGTGGCGGATAACGAAGAGATTATGGACTTCGGCGACGAAACCGCACAGGCGATGGCCGCTATTCTGAAAGGCGCGAAAACCATTCTGTGGAACGGTCCGGTTGGCGTGTTCGAGTTCCCGAACTTCCGTAAAGGTACCGAAATCGTGGCAAATGCAATCGCCGATAGCGATGCATTCTCAGTGGCAGGCGGCGGCGATACGCTGGCTGCAATCGATCTGTTCGGTATCGAAGATAAGATCTCTTACATCTCTACCGGCGGCGGCGCATTCCTCGAGTTCGTGGAAGGTAAAAAACTGCCAGCAGTTGCTATGCTGGAAGAGCGCGCGAAGCAGTAACTCTTTGGGGGCGACGCTTGGGCGTCGCCTGAAGGCTAGCCCTTTATGGGGCACACAAATCGCAATCCCTTCGGGGATGAACGGTAACGAAACGGGACACAAACATGTCTAAAATTTTTGATTTCGTAAAACCCGGCGTTGTCACTGGTGACGACGTTCAGAAAATTTTCCAGGTAGCGAAAGAGAACAAATTCGCTCTGCCAGCAGTTAACTGCGTCGGCACGGATTCTATTAACGCGGTATTGGAAGCTGCGGCCAAAGTGAAAGCGCCGGTCATCGTTCAGTTCTCCAATGGTGGTGCTGCCTTCATCGCCGGTAAAGGTTTCAAAACCGACAAGCCGCAGGGCGCGGCTATCTTCGGCGCTATCGCGGGTGCATACCATGTGCATCTGATGGCTGAACAGTACGGTGTGCCAGTAATCCTGCATACCGACCACTGCGCCAAGAAACTGCTGCCGTGGATCGACGGTCTGCTGGACGCGGGTGAAGAGCACTTCAAGAAAACCGGTAAGCCGCTGTTCTCTTCTCACATGATCGACCTGTCTGAAGAGTCACTGGAAGAGAACATCGAGATCTCTTCTAAGTATCTGGCGCGCATGGCCAAACTGGATATGACCCTGGAAATCGAACTGGGTTGTACCGGTGGCGAAGAAGACGGCGTGGACAATAGCCACATGGACGCTTCTGCGCTGTACACTCAGCCAGAAGACGTTGATTACGCTTACACCGAGCTGAGCAAAATCAGCCCACGTTTCACCATAGCCGCTTCATTCGGTAACGTGCACGGCGTGTACAAGCCAGGCAACGTGAAACTGACGCCAACTATCCTGCGTGATTCTCAGGAATACGTGACTAAAAAACACAACTTGCCGCATAACGCGCTCGACTTCGTGTTCCACGGCGGTTCTGGTTCATCTCCAGAAGAAATCAAAGAATCAATTGGTTACGGCGTAATTAAAATGAACATCGATACCGATACCCAGTGGGCAACATGGGACGGTATTCTGAAGTTCTACAAAGAAAACGAAGCATATCTGCAAGGCCAATTGGGCAACCCTAAAGGCGTGGATAGCCCGAACAAGAAATACTATGATCCACGCGTATGGCTGCGCTCAGCGCAGGCTTCCATGGTGACTCGCCTGGAGCAGGCTTTCAAAGAGCTTAACGCTGTCGACGTACTGTAATTTTTCCGTACAGTACAAAAAAGGCCCGCAAGGGCCTTTTTTTATGCGTCTCATCCAGAAAATCCCACGAATTCAGGCCATTTTTGGCGCTTCGCCTTATTTTTGTTTACCCTTGTATTCGGAGTGTCGGAGTCAATCTGGCAGTTTTTGGCAATTTCCCGCGGGAAACTCAACAACAGGGCTAACAAATGGAAGATTTACATGTCGTTGATGGCATTAATAGTGCTGGTGGATGGCTGATACGTAATCAGGCGTTGATCCTGAGCTATGCGGTCAATATTGTGGCGGCGATTATTACCATCATCATTGGTATGTTCATTGCGCGCATCGTCTCCAATGCGATTAACCGCGTTCTGCTAGCGCGTCATATTGATGCCACTGTGGCAGATTTCCTTTCTGCAATGGTGCGATACGGAATTATCGCTTTTACCGTCATTGCTGCACTGGGACGCGTTGGCGTACAAACCGCCTCAGTGATTGCCGTACTGGGTGCTGCTGGCTTGGCTGTGGGTTTGGCGCTGCAAGGTTCGCTGTCCAACCTGGCTGCTGGCGTGCTGTTGGTGACCTTCCGCCCGTTCAAAACCGGTGAGTTTGTCGATCTCGGCGGCGTGATGGGTACCGTACAGAACGTGCAGATTTTCTCCACTACGCTGAAAAGCGCTGATGGCAAAATCGTGGTGGTACCTAACGGTAAAATTATCGCCGGCAATATCGTTAACTATTCACGTGAACCGATCCGTCGCAACGAGTTCATTATTGGTGTGGCTTACGATGCGGATGTCGATCAGGTTATTAGCCTGTTACGTGAAGTGGTTGATGCGGACGAGCGCGTACTGCAAGACCTCGGCGTACAGATCGGCCTAAATGAACTGGCGGCTTCATCGCTCAATTTTGTGGTGCGTTGCTGGAGTAAAAGCAGCGATCTGCAAAACGTCTATTGGGATCTGATGAAGAACTTCAAACGTACGCTGGACGCGAACGGCATCGGCATTCCTTACCCGCAGATGGATGTGCATCTGCATCAGGTGAAGAGCGAGCAACAACAGCCTTCACGCAGCGAATAATAGAGAAGGGCACCTGCGGGTGCCTTTTTTATTACACATTCTAATAGCCTATTAAATATTTCAATTTCCTCTAATATCTTCGCGTCACTATACTGCATCGCATCTCCTCAGTTATTAAGGTTATTTCCGTGTTATCTGTTTATTTACAAGGGCTTGCCCTTGGTGCTGCGCTGATTTTGCCGTTAGGCCCGCAAAATGCTTTTGTGATGAATCAGGGCATTAAGCGCCATTACCACTTGATGACCGCATCGCTGTGTACCCTTAGCGATATTGCGCTGATCTGTGGTGGGATTTTTGGCGGCAGCGCGTTGCTGAATCAATCGCCTCTCTTACTGATGCTGATCACTTGGGCGGGCGTGGCGTTTTTGCTGTGGTACGGTTGGGGCGCGCTGCGCGCTGCATGGCAAGGTGATGTGTCGCTGGCATCTGATGCGGAGATAAAGCAAGGTCGCTGGCGCATCATCGCTACTATTCTGGCGGTGACCTGGCTCAATCCGCACGTCTATCTCGACACCTTTGTGGTGCTCGGCAGCCTCGGTAGCCAGCTTCCGTCTGAAGACGCGCGTCGTTGGTTTGCATTTGGCACCGTGAGTGCCTCAATTATTTGGTTCTTCGGCCTGGCGCTGCTGGCCGCGTGGCTGTCGCCGCGGCTGCGCACCGTGCGGGCGCAGCGCATTATCAATTTGCTGGTCGGCGGCGTGATGTGGTTTATCGCCATTCAGCTGGCGCGTCAGGGCATTGCTGCACTCTAATGCAGATGTAATCCGTACAGTGCGGGCAGCGCGCCCGCACTGGCGAGCAACTCAAGTCGAATCTGGCTAAAACTCACGCCTTCTGGTACCAAGTGATGACACAGCGAGTGATGATTTTCCGTCACGTCTGCCAAAAGCATCTCATCCAGCCATACGCGATAATGCGTGGTGCAGTGCGGCGTCACAGCCAGCGCGTGGCCCATTTGCACCGTTTCCATCGCATGGTCGAAGTCGTTGTCAAACAGCAAGGTAATGTGTTTCGCCTGCTGCGGTTCATTCCAATGCCAGCTGACGTTGGGATGCGTGTCATCCTGCGCCGGCACCCAGCAGTTAGTGTGCTGTTCCGGCCGCAGCTTGCCGTTGAGCAGATAGTCGCGGTGCCAAAGCTGCAGCGGCGTTTCCAGCGCAAAGGCCAGCAGGATTTGCTGTGGAGCCCGGCGCGGCAGCCAGAAATCAAACTCATCAACGCCGTAATCGCCATCGTTAATCTGGCGTGTGCGTTTCGCCACGCGCGGATTGAGACTGTTGAACACCATCATCACGCCCGGCAAACGCTGGCTGGTTAATGCAACCTCAATCGCAGCGTTCTCCTCAAAGGCGATAAACAGATAGCGATCGCAATCGGCGCGATAATCAAAGCTCAGTCGATAAGTGCCTTGCTCAGTAACCGTGATGCTTTGCGTGCTCAGTTGGCAGTCGCCGCAGGTATTGGCCGGATTAGCGCTGGTGAGCAGCGATACCTGTAATTTTTGCGCGTTGGCGGCGCGCAGCTGCACACTGATTGCCGGCAAGCGTTCGCCCGCTTTGAGCGGCAGCAGCAACGCACAGCGAGATTGCAGCGGCTGCCAATCGGCATCGGCGGGCAGGGCGCGCAACTCTAAGGTGCTGCTCACCGTGACATGCGCCTGGCGCGCTGGGTTGGCCAACGGATGTCGCGGGATAAACGCACCCTGACGCAGCAGATGCTGCTGCAGCTGCCCAACGCGCTCAGGCTGCGCCAGTTCGGCGGGCGTGATCTGCTGTTGCTGGCACAGCGCCGCCGCGCGGCCCACCACTTCGCCCAGCACGCCGCAGGTGCACATGACGCGTGCGCTGCCAAAGGCGACGTGCGTAGCGGAGATCAATCGGCCGGTGAGCAGCAGATTGTCCAGCGACTGGCTGTAGAGCGCGCGGAAGGGAATGGTGTAAGTCCCTTTGCTGTGGAACTGACGACAGCCATCGTGTTCGCTGTAGACGCCGTCGGCCGGATGCAGATCAATCGACCAGCCACCATACGCCACTGCATCATAGTGGTCGCGTTGTTCGATGATGTCCTGTTGGCACAGCATCGTCTCGCCGAGAAAACGCCGGCTCTCGCGCTTGCCGGGAATCAGGCCCACCCATTCGATGGTGAGGTTATCGGCATCGGGAAATTCACCGGAGTTTTTGATGTAATCCCACACGCCCCAGACAATTTTCCACAGTTCCCACTTGATGGTTTCGCTCTCATGCACGGTATCGAGCCGTCCGCCCCACTCCAGCCACCATAAATCGCAGCCGTTCAGCTCTGAACTCAGCCGTTTATAGCGCGGAATGGCGGTGATCTCTTTTAGTGCGAAAGAGGGCGCAACGAAGCGTACCGGTTGTGCCGTGCGCTTGGTGTAGAAGTAAATCGAATGTCCGAGCTTATGGCCGAAATTCTCGCCCGGCGCCATCTTCTCGCCAAACTCCTCCACGGATTCCGCGCCCACGCGATGCGCTGCACCGGCCAGATAGCCCAATACGCCATCGCCGCTGGCATCGATAAATTGTGTAGCCGAAACCCGATAACGCGTTTGATTAATGGCATTGAACGCCTGCACTGACAGCAAACGGCGGCCAGATTTTTCGATATCGGTCACCACCGTATTGAGCAGCAAAGTCACGCCGGGCTGCGCCTGTACGATGTCCAGCAGCACCATATCGAACAGTACCGGATTGCCCTCTTTATTGCGCCACAGGTTCTCCTCCATGATCTCGCCCATGATGCCGCCTTCGCGCGCCCAACGATTGTTATTGCCCATGTGTGAGGTCGCACCGTTGGCCCACAAGCGCACTTCGCTGGAAGCGTTGCCGCCCAGCACCGGGCGATCCTGAATCAGCACCACATCAAGGCCATCGCGTGCGGCGGCCAGCGCGGCACACACGCCCGCCAGTCCACCGCCGACGATCAGTAACTCCGCTTGTAGTCGTTGTTGCGGAAAGTGGCGCTCATTTTGCGTAGAGAAAGTCTGCATCATTTCATTCCTCTGACTCTAAGGCTAAGATTGGAGTTTGCCCGCCGCAGGTGATCTATGTCTTCTCAACCGAACCAAAGCCTGATTGACGGTATTCGCTGTCTGCAATATCTGGTGTCCAGTGATAAGGCCGTGGGTTGCCGTGAACTGGCGCGCCAGATGGGGATGAACAGCACGCGTGTGAATCGACTGCTGATGACCATGGCGTCGATTGGACTGACGACGCAGGATGAGCATCGACGCTATCTGCCTGGCCCCGGTATTCACGCGCTGGCGGCACAGGCGATTCGCGGATCTTCGCTGTTCGCGCAGGCGTTGCCGCAGCTGGAACGTCACGCGCCGCGCGATATCGTGGTGGCGCTGGGCGTGCTGTGGGAGGATCAGGTGATCTATATCTGGCACTCGGAACCCGGTGAACGCATCAACGCCAGCCAGGCGCTGGCCGGTTTCCGCATGCTGCCCGCGTGGCAATCGGTGATTGGCGTGTCGTTGCTGGCGGCGGAAAGTGACGAGGCGCTGCGCCCGCGTTTTAGCGAAGAACAGTGGCTGCAAATCGCGCCGCTGCTGGCGCGTAAGCGTGCTGAGGGTTACCTGATCTGGCACCGCGATGATGGCGAAATCAGTATGGCGCAGCCGATTGATCACAATCGCGCGGCATTGGCGTTCGCCAAAATCTGGCAGGACGATGAGGCGCACCTCGCGCAGCGCCTGCAACAGTTGCAATCGCTGGCGCAAACCGTGTTCACCCCGCGTTAACATGATCGATTTTCCCGACAATAAACAGGTAACTGCAGATGCCAATCGCGGCCAGCACGGCAATAAATGCCAGGGCTGGCGCGAAGTTATCGCCGTCGATTAACGCACCAATGGCAATCGGTACCACGATGGATGACAGCGCACCGGTAAAGTTAAATACCCCGCCCGCCAGACCAATCAAGTGGCGCGGCGCCAGCGCCGTGACAAACACCCAGGTAATGGTCGCCAGGCCGTTGCCGAAGAACGCCAGCGACATAAACAGAATAATCAGCGTGGAATCGTTGGTGTAATTGGCGCCAAGGATAAACAGCGTCAGGAACAGGCCAAGGATCACCGGTAGCTTGCGCGCCACGCTAGCGGAGATACCGCGACGTATCATGCGATCTGAGGCAAATCCGGCCAGCAGCACGCCACAGAAGGCGGCGAAGTAGGGCACCGAAGCAACGTAGCCGCTTTTGATGAAGCCCATGTGACGATACTCCACCAGATACGTCGGGAACCAGGTGAGGAAGAACCAGAAGGTGGCGGAAATGGTGAACTGGCCAATATAGATGCCGACCAATTTACGACTGCGGAACATCTGCGCCAAATCGCCCCAGCGCGCTATGGGCTGCTGCGAATGTTGTCGACTCTCCAGCAGCGCACCGTTGTCACGCAGATAGCTGAGCTCAGCTTTTGACACGCCTTGATGTTGATTCGGCTCGCGGTAGAGCCAATACCACACCAGCGCCCAAATCATCCCCGCAAGTCCGGTGATCAAAAACAGTCCGCGCCAGCCAAAAGCATCCTGCAGATGAAACAGCAGCGGCGTCATACACGCCAGGCCGACAAACTGCGCTGAGGAGTAAATGCCGATGGCACTGGCGCGCTCTTGCTCCGGAAACCAGCTGGAGATCACCCGGTTGTTGGAGGGCATCACCGGCGCTTCAAAAGCACCGACGCCGAGCCGCAGACCAAATAGCGCGCCAAAGCTGTTGGCAAGCGCGTGCAGCGCGGTGATCAGCGACCAGGCAAATAAACCGACGCCATAAACCACGCGCGCGCCAAGGCGATCGATGAGGAAGCCGCCGGGGATCTGTAGCGCAGCGTAGATCCAGCCAAAGGCGGAAAAGATCAATCCCATCTCCATGGGCGAGAAGCGCAATTCGCCAGCCATTGCCGTAGCGGCAACCGACAGGTTAGTGCGATCCATATAGTTGATAATGATGTTAATAAACACCAGACCGAGCATCAGAAAGCGCGTGCGTCCCGCGCGAGCGCTGGCAACGGTTTGGCTAAGTGGCTGTTCTGTCATTGGCAACTCTCCCGAACTCAGAGGTGTTTCTTTAATAGAAACGAATAAGTGTTTTATTGGCGAATCCGTACAGCTAAATTTGCGATCGCGGCTACGTTAAAAAGGAGATTGCTCGAACTTTTGAGCCGTTTACTAATCAGATAAGCACACATGTTAATGTGTTTTGGGTTTAGCCATAATGGCGACCTGCAAATTGAATCCCTCAAGGAGGACTTTCGTGAAACTGAAAGCACTGGCGCTGGCCGCCGTAATGAGCACGGGCGCACTGTCCGGTTTAGTTCAGGCAGGCGAATTGCCGAATGGACCGCATGTGGTGACTTCTGGACAGGCAAGCGTTGATGCCACGCCAGATCTCGCGACGCTCGCGATTGTGGTGAATGTTTCGTCGAAAGACGCGGCAGAAGCGAAGAAACAAGCTGATGACCGCGTGGCGCAATATTTCGATTTCCTGCAAAAGAACGGTATCGAGAAAAAAGATATTGATGCGGCAAACCTCAGCACGCAGCCAGAGTACGATTACACCAAAGAAGGTAAGTCGGTACTGAAAGGCTATCGTGCCGAGCGTCAGGTACAGGTAACGCTGCGCCAGCTGGACAAACTCAACGAGCTGTTGGATGGCGCGTTAAAATCTGGCCTGAATGAAATTCGTTCGGTCGAGTTAGGTGTGGCGAATCCGGACAGCTATAAAGAGAAGGCGCGTAAAGTGGCCATCGCTAATGCTACGCAGCAGGCTAACGCGCTGGCAGAAGGGTTTAACGCTAAGTTAGGTTCGGTTTACAGCATCCGCTATCACGTTGCGAACTATCAACCGATGCCGATGGCGCGCATGTATAAGGCCGCCGCAGTACAAGCTGATACCACCGCGCAGCAAACTTACGAGCAGCAGAGCATTCACTTTGACGACCAGGTAGATGTCGTCTTTGAAATCAAACCAAACACGCCGTAAGGTTTGATATCAGGTCGCCATGAAGGGCGACCTGATCTTTACGCTGGCAACACATCCTGACGCAGCACGCGATGTCCGTGCGCAATCAGCGCGTCGGTCACGCTGCGCATCAAACGACTTTCCGGCGCAAACCGGTGCCAGTACAGCATACGACGCTGATACAGGCCTGGCGTCAAATCCACCAGTTCACCTTGCGCTAACTCGCGCTCAATCTGCAGATGCGGAATCATACAGCACACCGAACCCTGACGCGCCAGCTGCACAAAGGCTTCTGACGAGTTAACGATGTGGCAAGGCACGCTGCCCGGCGACAGGTCAAAGTTCTGCTGTAAAAACGCCTGATGCATATCGTCCAGATGATCAAATGCCACCGCCGGCGCTTTCAGCAGCGCAGAGCGTGTTACGCCGTTCGGGAAATAGCGAGCAGCAAAATCAGGTGAGGCGCAGAACAGATAATCGAGCGCACCCAGTTGATCCACCAGACAGCTTGGCAGCGGCTGCGGCTGAATACTCACCGCGCCGACCACTTCACCGCGACGTAGACGTTCCTGCGTGCGGGTTTCATCTTCTACCTGCAAATTCAGGCGCACTGGCGAATCGGCCAGCACGTCTTTCAGCGCGGGCAGCAGCCAGGTGGCCAGGCTGTCGGCGTTGACCGCCAGCGACAGCAACAGCGGCGTGGTTCCACCGTTATCATCACCCAGCCACTCCTCTTCCAGCAGTTCAACCTGATGCAACAACGCCAGTAACTTTTGTCCCTGCTCGGTCGGACGCGGCGGCACGGTGCGCACCAGCAGCGGCTGACCAAATAAATTTTCCAGCTGTTTAATACGCTGCGAAACCGCCGATTGGGTAATGCAGAGTTTTTGTGCCGCACGCTCAAAGCCGCGCTCGCGAATCACAGCATCCAGCGCCTGAAGCGTTCGATAATCCGGGCGTTTCATTGTTGTTCTCTCTCGTTCAGGGTGGACATTACTATGCCATAAAACTGTCAAATTGTGCTGCGGCGCATTTTTGCGGGCTGGCTTCCAAAGCGTTAAATCGGCTGTCTAACAGTCGCGCTTTTTTACAGCGCCTTGTTTTATACTACGCGCACTTCGATGTCGCACAGGTTTTAAACATACCATGACCCAGGATGAACTGAAAAAAGCGGTAGGTTGGGCAGCTCTGCAGTACGTAGAGCCCGGCTCCATTGTCGGCGTAGGCACGGGTTCAACAGCGGCGCATTTTATTGATGCACTCGGCACCATGAAGAATCAGATTGAAGGTGCGGTTTCCAGCTCGGAAGCCTCAACCGAGAAACTGAAAGCGCTGGGTATTCACATCTTCGATCTCAACGAAATTGATGAACTGTCGGTGTATGTTGATGGCGCCGATGAGATCAATCCGCAGATGCAGATGATCAAAGGCGGTGGCGCAGCGCTGACGCGTGAGAAAATCGTTGCGGCGGTGGCGAAGAAATTTGTCTGCATTGCCGATGCATCGAAAGAAGTTGATGTGCTGGGCCGTTTCCCGCTGCCGGTTGAAGTGATTCCGATGGCGCGTTCGTATGTGGCGCGTGAACTGGTCAAACTCGGCGGCTTGCCGGAGTATCGCCAGAACGTCATTACCGACAACGGCAACATTATTCTCGACGTGCATAATCTGCGTATTCTCGATCCCATCGAACTGGAAAAAACCATTAATGCGCTGCCGGGCGTAGTGACCGTTGGCCTGTTTGCGGGACGTGGTGCGGATGTCGCACTGATTGGTACCGCAGAAGGCGTGAAAACCATCGTAAAATGATCTGTCCGGCGCGCGTAATGCGCCGGTTATTTCCATCCGCAAAACATCTTTTCTCACCAGGCTGAAATTTGGTGACTTATGTCACAAAAGATTCATCAGCAGTAAGTTCGTACTTCGTCCATTAAGGATGTCACGATTTTGTACGGCATTGTGCTGTCTCCGCGTGGGCGCGTGCTGGCTCCCAGGCAATCGTTTGTATTGCTGCGCACGAAATTTTTGATATTTTGACAGAAGGCTACCTTATGGTAGTCCTCATTGAATTCTGAATAGGGTCGGGAAATGGCAAAGGTATCACTGGAAAAAGACAAGATTAAGTTCCTGCTGGTGGAAGGCGTTCACCAGAGTGCGCTGGAAAACCTGCGTGCAGCAGGCTACACCAACATCGAGTTTCACAAAGGGGCGCTGGATGCGGAGTCGCTGAAATCCTCTATCCGCGATGCGCACTTCATTGGTATCCGTTCCCGTACCCAACTGACTGAAGAGATCTTTGCTGCCGCTGAAAAGCTGGTAGCAGTCGGCTGCTTCTGTATCGGTACCAACCAGGTTGATCTCGGTGCAGCGGCGAAACGCGGTGTGCCGGTGTTCAACGCGCCGTTCTCCAACACCCGTTCTGTTGCAGAGCTGGTGATTGGCGAAATGCTACTGATGCTGCGTGGCATTCCGGAAGCCAACGCCAAAGCGCACCGTGGCATCTGGAATAAAGTCGCCAACGGTTCGTTTGAAGCACGCGGCAAGAAACTGGGCATCATCGGTTACGGTCACATCGGCATGCAGCTGGGTGTACTGGCAGAAAGCCTCGGTATGCATGTGTTCTTCTACGATATCGAAAGCAAGCTGCCGCTGGGTAACGCCACTCAGGTGCGTCATCTCTCCGATCTGCTCAACATGAGCGACGTGGTCAGCCTGCACGTTCCTGAAACGCAATCCACTCAGAACATGATTGGCGCGGAAGAGCTGGCGCTGATGAAGCCGGGCGCGCTGCTGATCAACGCCGCGCGCGGTACCGTGATCGATATTCCGGCGCTGTGTGATGCCCTGGCGAACAAACATCTGTCTGGTGCCGCTATCGACGTCTTCCCGGTCGAGCCTGCGACTAACAGCGACCCGTTTAACTCACCGCTGTGCGAGTTCGATAACGTGATCCTGACGCCGCACATTGGTGGTTCAACGCAGGAAGCGCAGGAAAACATCGGTATCGAAGTGGCTGGCAAGCTGGCGAAATACTCCGACAACGGTTCTACGCTGTCTGCGGTTAACTTCCCGGAAGTCTCACTGCCGATGCATGCGGCAAGTGCTAGCCGTCTGCTGCACATCCATGAAAACCGTCCGGGTGTGCTGACCGCTATCAACCAGATTTTTGCCGAGCAGGGCATCAACATCGCCGCGCAGTATCTGCAAACCACGCCAATTATGGGCTACGTGGTGATCGATATTGATGCTGAGCAGGATGCAGCGGATAAAGCGCTGCAGGCGATGAAGGCGATTCCGGGCACCATCCGCGCCCGTCTGCTGTACTGATTAAACAGGGCGCCATTGGCGCCCTTTGTTTTTCCTGCTCACGCTTCCCACTGCCATAGTTTCGATGGCGTCAGAATCGCGGGGAGCGGCACATCCCAGGCGGCGACCGGCAATGCTTCTACGCGCTGACAATCATGTGCGATGCCCACCGGAAGAAAACCATGCTGCTGCCAGTTTTGCAGCGTGCGATCGTAGAATCCGCCACCCATTCCCAAACGTTGGCCAGCACAGTCAAACGCCACCAGCGGCACCAGCATCACATCCAGCTGATCCAGCGTGGCCAGTTGCGTGATATCCAGCGGCGGTTCCGGGATGCGAAGTTTATTTGGCGCGAGTGGCGTTTCTGGCGTGTAACGGATAAACAGCAGATTGCCCGGCGAGAAGGGATGAAGCACCGGTAAGTAAACCTGCTTTTTTTGCTGCCAAAGTTTGGCGATTAGCGGGCGGGTGTTGATCTCTCCATCGACAGATAAAAACAGCGCAATGCGTTGGGCATTAGCGATCGGCGCAATGTTGATGGCGTGTTCAGCCAACTGATCGGCGGCTTGTTCCTGTTGCTCAGACGTGAGATTACGGCGCAAATGGCGCACATGCTGACGGATGTCTTGACGGTCGAGAAGGGAGGGCGCTGGCATGATATCTAAATCCCCGGAATAATCGCTTCTTAAAAGCGATTATATCATGCGAACCGGGGAAACAGACTTGCTACTAAATGGAGATCTCCGAGATGCCGCCGCAGGCTGTAACCCTTGAACCCTTGGTTCAAGGTGAACATGCCGTCACAACTATTAGGCTTCTCGGACGAACCGAGCATGCGCACAAATTGTGGAGCGTCACATTCTGTTGGTATGAAATATCGGCTCAGGGGACTGGCCCGCTTGCAAACATCTCAGAGAAAATTTACTTCACCGTCACTATAGCATGAGTGACCATGAAGCTTTATTCAAAATTAGGGCCCTGGCGGTCAGTTATGCGACCTTGCTCTACTAACGCTTGTTCAATGGTCTGCTGCAGCATGCGGATACGTTGTTCCATGTTTGCTGCATAGTCGCGCGTCTTACCTTTCTCTTGTGCCAACTCGTGGCAGATGTTTAACGCGGCGATGAACACCAGTTGCTCTGTATTGGTGACTCTAGTGCGAACTTTTAAATCTTGCAACCGTTGATTGAGATCCTCTGCGGCCAGATTCAGCGCATCTTGCTGTTCAGGCGGGCAATTCACTCTTAACGAACGACCAAAAATTTGAATATCTACTGGTTGTGCAGACATGCCACCATCCTAACTGATTACTTCGATCGCATCTCCCTTACCGGTCAATGGGTTGGGAGGTGCGAAACTATATATACCCGAGTTATAAGTTACAACCCCTTTTCTGGAAACCCAGAGGCACCTGGTGGTAGCATAACACGAACTTATTCTGCCAACGACGACCAAAGCTTATGTCTTTACAGAACGCAACGCCGAGTTACAACGCGCTGGCCGCGGCCCTTTCACAGCAGGGCGTGGGCATGACGCCAGCCGAAATGCATGGTCTCCTTTCCGGGATTCTGTGCGGCGGCAATCAGGATACCAGCTGGAAAACCATGGTTCACGATCTCACCAACGAAGGCATGGCGTTTTCGCAGAGCCTGTCTCAGCCGTTGCAGGCGCTGCATGAAAGCCTGGCGACCACGCTGGAAGACGAAGGTTTTATGTTCCAGCTGATGTTGCCGGAAGACGATGACATCACGGTATTCGATCGCGCGGATGCGCTGGCCGGTTGGGTAAACCACTTCCTGCTCGGTTTGGGTGTCACGCAGCCGAAGCTGGAGAAAGTGACCGGCGAAACTGGCGAAGCGATTGACGATCTGCGCACCATCGCACAACTTGGCTATGACGAAGATGAAGATCAGGAAGAGCTGGAGCAGTCACTCGAAGAGGTGATTGAGTACGTGCGCGTTGCCGCTCTGCTGTGCCACGACACCTTCACGCGTCCGCATCAGCCAACGGCACCAGAAGTACAGAAACCTACGCTACATTAAGCGCGTCAATGCGGGTGCGTTGTGGCCCGTCTTCAACAGGGAGTGCAAACATGATTACCTTGGATACGTTTCAACAACGTCGTCAGGCGCTGATTGCCCGCATGGCGCCAGGCAGTGCGGCGTTAATTTTTGCTGCACCTGAAGTGACGCGCAGCAACGACACCGAATACAGCTTTCGTCAAAACAGCGACTTCTGGTACTTCACCGGTTTTAATGAACCGCAGGCGCTGCTGGTCTTAATCAAAAGTGATGATAAGCACAATCACAGCGTGCTGTTCAATCGCGTGCGTGACCTGACGGCCGAAATCTGGTTTGGTCGCCGCCTTGGCCAGGATGCCGCACTGGCGAAACTGGGAGTCGATCGCGCTTTGCCGTGGGATGACCTCGGCGAGCAGCTGCATCAACTGCTTAACGGCCTGGATGTGGTTTACCACGCGCAGGGCGAATACGCAGAAGCCGATCAGCTGGTGTTCAGTGCGCTGGACAAACTGCGTCGCGGCTTCCGTCAAAACCTTAGCGCGCCCGACACAGTTACCGACTGGCGTCCGTGGGTGCACGACATGCGCCTGTTCAAAAGCGCAGAAGAGATTGAGATTCTGCGCCGCGCCGGAAAAATCAGCGCGCTGGCGCACACGCGAGCGATGCAAGCCTGTCGTCCGGGCATGTTTGAATATCAGCTGGAAGGCGAAATTCATCACGAATTCAATCGCCATGGCGCGCGTTTCCCCTCGTACAACACCATTGTCGGTTCGGGCGAAAACGGCTGTATTCTGCACTACACCGAAAACGAATCGGAAATGCGCGATGGCGACTTAGTGCTGATTGACGCAGGCTGTGAATTCCACGGCTACGCGGGCGATATCACCCGCACCTTCCCGGTCAACGGCACCTTTAGCGAGCCGCAGCGCGCCATCTACGACATCGTGCTGGCTTCGCTCAACAAAGCGTTGTCGATGTTCCGTCCGGGCATCAGCATCCATGACGTCAACGACGAGGTGGTGCGTATTATGATTACCGGCCTGGTCGATCTCGGCATTCTGGATGGCAATATCGATACGCTGTTTGAAGAGCAGGCGCATCGTCCTTTCTTCATGCACGGTTTGAGTCACTGGCTGGGGCTGGATGTGCACGATGTCGGCCATTACGGCACGCCAAGCCGCGACCGCGTGCTGGAGCCGGGCATGGTGCTGACGGTTGAGCCTGGCTTGTATATCGCGCCAGATGCCAAAGTACCGCCACAATATCGCGGCATTGGCATTCGCATCGAAGATGACATCGTCATCACCGCCGACGGCAACGAAAATCTCACCGACAGCGTAGTGAAAGACGCCGATGCGATTGAAGCCTTGATGGCGGCGGCACGTCACGCATGAGCATTTTGATTGCCGGCGGCGGCATGACCGGTGCGACTCTGGCGCTGGCGATTTCACATCTGACGCAAGGCCAACTGCCGGTTACCCTGATTGAGCGCAGCCAGCCCGACAGCCGCGCACATCCTGGCTTTGACGGACGCGCGATTGCCCTGGCTGCTGGCACCTGTCAGCAGTTAGCAGATATCGATCTGTGGCGCTCGCTGGCCGATTGCGCCACGCCCATCACCGATATTCACGTTTCCGATCGCGGTCATACCGGCTTTGTTTCGCTTAAAGCGCAAGATCATCAGTTGCCTGCGCTCGGTCAGGTGGTTGAACTGTTTGATGTCGGCCAGCGGCTGTTTCAACGCCTGCAAAAAGCGCCGGGCGTCACGCTGCGCTGCCCGGATCATGTAACTTCGGTAGCGCGTACGGCGGATAATGTGCAGGTGATGTTGAACAGCGGCGAACAGCTGGCAGGCGCATTACTGGTGGCCGCCGACGGTTCGCGTTCACCTTTAGGCGCGTCCTGCGGTATCACCTGGCAGCGCGACGATTATCAGCAGTTGGCGGTTATCGCCAACGTGTCGACGCAGTTGCCGCATCAGGGCCGCGCCTTTGAGCGCTTTACCGAATACGGCCCGCTGGCGCTGTTGCCGATGTCCGGCAACCGCATGTCGCTGGTGTGGTGCCACCCGCTTGAGGCGCAAGCAACGATTAAGCAGTGGGATGATGCGACCTTCCTGCAAGAACTGCAACGCGCATTCGGCTGGCGTCTGGGGCGCTTCACGCATACCGGTCAACGCGAGCATTATCCGCTGGCGCTGCAAACCGCTGAACGTCAGGTGACACATCGTCTGGCGCTGGTGGGCAACGCGGCGCAAACGCTGCATCCAATCGCCGGACAAGGCTTCAACCTGGGTCTGCGCGACGTGATGTCGCTGGCGGAAACGCTGGCAGGCGCATATCGTCAGCAGCAAGATCCCGGCAGTTTCGCGGTATTACAGCATTTTGCCGCGCGACGTCAGCCCGATCGTGCCGCCACTGTTGGCGTCACTGACGGTTTAGTCCGACTGTTTGCTAACCGCTATGCGCCGTTGGTAGCAGGACGAAATCTTGGGCTGGTGGCGATGGACCATCTGCCTTGGCTACGAAATCCACTTGCCGCGCGCACGCTCGGCTGGGTTAAGCGTTAAGCACGAATTAAGGGGCAGCAATGCAAACTTTTGATGTGGCAATTGCCGGAGGCGGCATGGTGGGTTTGGCCGTCGCCTGCGGACTTCAAGGCAGCGGCTTACGCGTTGCCGTGCTGGAAAAAGCACCCGAGCCACAGTTTGATCCGGCGGCCAATGCGTCGATTCGCGTCTCCGCCATCAACGCTGCCAGTGAACGTCTGCTGCAAAAGCTCGATGTCTGGTCGAGCATTCTGGCGCTGCGCGCCAGCGCCTATCACGGCATGGAAGTGTGGGATCAGGACAGCTTTGGCTCAATCAGCTTTGATGACGAGCAGCAGGGTTTATCGCATCTTGGCCATATTATTGAAAACGAAGTGATTCATAGCGCGTTGTGGCAGCGTGCCAGTCAGAGCAGCGATATTACGCTGTTTGCCCCGGCGCAGCTGCAGCAAGTGGCGTTTGGCGACAACGAAGCCTTCATTACGTTGCAGGATGGCAGCATGATGAGCGCACGTTTGCTGGTGGCGGCCGACGGCGCCAATTCGTGGCTGCGCGATAAAGCGGATATCCCGCTGACTTTCTGGGATTACGAGCATCACGCGCTGGTGGCGAACATCCGCACCGATATGCCGCATGATGCAATTGCGCGTCAGGTGTTTCACGGCGACGGTATTCTGGCGTTCCTGCCGATGCAGGATCCACACTTATGCTCGATCGTCTGGTCGCTCGCGCCACAGGAAGCGGCACGCTTGCATTCGATGCCGGAAGCGCTATTTAATCAGCAGCTGTCGGTGGCGTTTGATATGCGTCTTGGCTTGTGTCAGGTCGAGAGTGAACGTAAAACCTTCCCGTTGACGGCACGTTATGCGCGTAACTTTGCCGCGCACCGTTTGGCGCTGGTCGGCGATGCCGCCCACACCATCCATCCGCTGGCCGGGCAGGGCGTAAATCTCGGCTTTATGGATGCGGCTGAATTAATTGGTGAAATTCGTCGATTGCATCAGGAAGGCAAAGACATTGGTCAGCATCTCTATCTGCGTCGCTATGAGCGCAGCCGCAAGCACAGTGCGGCGATGATGCTGGCGGGGATGCAGGGTTTCCGCGAGCTGTTTGCTGGCACCCATCCCGCGAAAAAGCTGCTGCGTGATGTTGGCCTCAAACTCGCCGACACGTTACCTGGCGTTAAACCGCTGATGCTGAAACAGGCGATGGGGCTTAACGATCTACCCAGATGGATACGCTAATCATCTCAGCTGACGGCGCCCAATTGGGCGCCGTTTTTCTTTGCTGCACCCCAATGATGCAGTGATGCACCGCAATCGCGCCTCGTTTGATTTATTCTAATTTGACGCCTTAATTCGCATTAGATTAATTCATGTCATAGCCCTGCGCATGCCGGACCATTTCTTAATCCTGTGGCGTGTATTCCCTCAATTTGCTGCATGAAAGTAATTTAGTCGTATTTTGTGCGAGGCTAATCACAATAATGCAGTGATTTATGCTGGGCGCTGTTCGATGATTTGATGAAAGGTGGTAGTGTTTCGCCCTCGTTTTCCTCATGGTTAATTGCCACATTAGGTGATAACTTCAGCACAAAGAGAACGTTTGCGTCAGCCTCATTAGGCGACGCAGGCGCGTCACACTCACTTGTCTTCACAGGATGGTTATGACTCAGCAAACGCCTCTATTCGAACAGCATCAGGCAAGCGGTGCACGCATGGTGGACTTCCACGGTTGGATGATGCCGCTGCATTACGGCTCGCAAATGGATGAGCATCACGCGGTGCGTAACGATGCCGGCATGTTTGATGTTTCCCACATGACCATCGTCGATCTGCACGGCGCACGCACCCGCGAATTCCTGCGCTATCTGCTGGCAAACGATGTCGCCAAGCTGACCCAGCCGGGCAAAGCCCTGTATACCGGCATGTTGAATGCCTCTGCTGGCGTCATTGATGATTTGATTGTTTACTTTATGAGCGAAGATTTCTTCCGTCTGGTGGTGAACTCCGCTACGCGAGAGAAAGATTTAGCCTGGATTAAACAGCATGCGCAGCCGTTTGGCGTTGAGCTGACCGAACGTGACGATCTGGCGCTGATTGCGGTGCAAGGTCCAAACGCGCAGCAGAAAGCACAAACGCTGTTGAGCGCCGCTCAGCGTGATGCCGTTGCCGGCATGAAACCCTTCTTTGGCGTGCAGGCCGAAAACCTGTTTATCGCTACCACCGGCTACACCGGCGAAGCGGGTTATGAGATTGCCATGCCAGCGACTGAAGCCGCCGCTTTCTGGCAGCAGCTGTTGGCCGCAGGCGTTAAACCGGCTGGACTCGGTGCGCGTGACACGCTGCGTCTGGAAGCGGGCATGAACCTGTACGGTCAGGAGATGGATGAGGGCGTTTCGCCGCTCGCCGCCAATATGGGCTGGACCATCAGCTGGGAACCTGCCGATCGCGATTTCATTGGCCGTGATGCCCTGCAAGCGCAGCGCGAGCACGGCACCGAAAAGCTGGTTGGCCTGGTGATGACCGAAAAAGGGGTGCTGCGTAACGGGTTAACGGTGCGCTTCACCGATCAACAAGGTCAGCCGCAGCAAGGTATTATTACCAGTGGTTCCTTCTCACCAACCCTGGGTTACAGCATCGCGCTGGCGCGTGTGCCAGCCGGCATTGGTGAGCAGGCGATTGTGGAAATCCGCAACCGTGAAATGCCAGTGAAAGTCACCAAACCGATTTTTGTTCGCGCCGGTAAGCCGGTTGCCCAGTAATTTTTTTTCAGGAGAAATGGCCAATGAGCAATGTGCCAAATGAATTGAAATACCGCGATAGCCACGAATGGGTCCGTAAAGAAGCCGACGGCACCTTCACTGTGGGTATCACCGAACACGCACAGGAACTGCTGGGCGATATGGTGTTTGTCGATCTGCCAGACGTCGGTGCCACCTTCTCGGCCGGTGATGACTGCGCCGTTGCGGAGTCGGTAAAAGCGGCTTCAGACATCTACGCGCCACTGAGCGGTGAGATTGTGGCGGTGAACGACAATCTGGGCGATTCGCCAGAGCTGGTGAACAGCGCGCCGTACGCCGATGGTTGGCTGTTCCGCATCAAAGCCAGCGACGAATCAGAACTCGACGCGATGCTGGATGCCGATGCCTATAAAGCCGCAATCGACGAGTAACCGGTAGTGGCAGAAGGTGGCGCGCTGCGTCACCTTCTTTTTTATCTGCCTGATTTAACGCCATTTTTGTAACCCAGCCCGATTCAGGATTTACTGCAAATGACCCAGACTCTCAGCCAGCTTGAACACAACGGTGCTTTCATTGAGCGCCACATCGGTCCTACGCCGGAACAACAGGCCTTAATGCTGGAAGCGATTGGTGCCAGTTCGCTCTCCTCATTGATCAGTTCTATTGTGCCTGCCGACATCCAACTGCCAGGCCCGCCTGCAGTAGGCATTGCGGCGACCGAGCAGCAAGCGCTGGCAGAGCTGAAAGCCATTGCCAGTCAGAACCAACGCTATAAATCCTGGATCGGCATGGGCTACAGCGCGGTGATCACGCCGCCCGTCATCCTGCGCAATATGCTGGAAAATCCAGGCTGGTACACCGCGTATACGCCGTATCAGCCAGAAGTGTCGCAGGGCCGTCTTGAGGCGCTGCTCAACTTCCAAACTCTGACGCTGGATCTGACCGGTCTGGACATCGCTTCCGCGTCACTGCTGGACGAAGCGACCGCTGCTGCCGAAGCAATGGCGATGGCCAGGCGCGTTAGCAAACTGAAAAGCGCCACCAAATTCTTCATCGCCGATGACATCCATCCACAGACGATGGATGTGGTGCGCACCCGCGCAGAAACCTTTGGTTTTGAACTGATTATTGATCGTGCTGACAAGGCGCTGGATCACGATGATCTGTTCGGCGTGTTGCTGCAACAGGTGGGTACGCACGGTGAAGTGCACGATTACCGCTCACTGATTGCCGAGCTGAAAAGCCGCAAAGTGGTGGTGAGCGTAGCCGCAGATTTCATGGCGCTGGTGCAGCTAGAGGCGCCAGGCAAGCAGGGCGCAGATATCGTCTTTGGTTCTGCCCAGCGTTTCGGCGTGCCGATGGGTTACGGCGGACCACACGCCGCGTTCTTCGCCAGCCGCGACGAGCACAAACGCTCGATGCCTGGTCGCATTATTGGTGTATCGCGCGATGCCGCCGGGAACACCGCGCTGCGTATGGCGATGCAAACCCGCGAGCAACATATTCGTCGTGAGAAAGCCAACTCCAACATCTGTACATCGCAGGTGCTGCTGGCGAATATCGCCGGTCTCTACGCGGTGTATCACGGTCCGGTTGGCCTGAAACGCATTGCCTCACGTATTCACCGTCTGACCAGCATTCTGGCCGCGGGCCTGCAAAACGGTGGCCTGAAGCTGCGCCACAACAGCTGGTTCGATACGCTGACGGTTGAAGTGGCCGATAAAGCGGCGGTGCTGAACCGCGCGCAGAGCTTCGGCGTCAACCTGCGCAGCGATATCCACAATGCAGTTGGTATTACGCTGGATGAAACCACCGCCCGTGAAGATGTGCTGGCGCTGTTCGCCATTCTGTTGGGCGATGCGCACGGTCAGGACATTGATGCGCTGGATGCCGCTGTTGCTGCGGAAAACAGTGCGATTCCGGCTGGTCAGGTGCGTGAAAGCGCCTTCCTGACGCACCCGGTGTTCAACCGTCATCACAGCGAAACTGAGATGATGCGCTACATGCACAGCCTGGAGAAAAAAGATTTGGCGCTTAACCAGGCGATGATCCCACTCGGTTCGTGCACCATGAAACTTAACGCCGCGGCGGAGATGATTCCAATCACCTGGCCGGAATTTGCCGAACTGCATCCATTCTGCCCGGCTGAGCAGGCGTCGGGTTATCTGCAGATGATTGGCCAGTTGTCGCAATGGCTGGTGCAGTTGACTGGCTACGATGCGCTGTGCATGCAGCCCAACTCAGGTGCGCAGGGCGAATACGCCGGCCTGCTGGCGATTCGTCGTTACCACGAAAGTCGTAACGAAGGCGGCCGTAATGTTTGCCTGATCCCGAGCTCGGCGCACGGCACCAATCCGGCATCGGCGCAGATGGCGGGCATGTCAGTTGTGGTGGTGGCGTGTGATAAACAAGGCAACATCGATCTTGGCGATCTGCGTGAGAAAGCCGCGCAGGTGGGTGAGCAGCTGTCGTGCATCATGGTGACCTATCCGTCAACACACGGCGTTTATGAAGAAACCATTCGCGAGGTGTGCCAGATCGTGCATCAGCACGGCGGCCAGGTGTATCTCGACGGCGCCAACATGAATGCGCAGGTCGGTATCACCACGCCAGGTTACATCGGCGCGGATGTATCGCACCTTAACCTGCACAAAACCTTCTGTATCCCGCACGGCGGTGGCGGTCCGGGTATGGGCCCAATCGGCGTGAAAGCGCATCTGGCACCGTTCGTGCCAGGTCACAGCGTGGTGCAAATTGATGGCGTGCTGACACAGCAGGGCGCGGTATCTGCCGCACCGTTTGGTAGCGCATCGATTTTGCCAATCAGCTGGATGTATATCCGTATGATGGGCGCAGAAGGTCTGAAGCAAGCGAGTTCGGTGGCGATCCTGAACGCCAACTACATTGCCAGCCGTCTGCAATCGGCCTATCCGATTCTGTATGCCGGCCGCGATGGCCGCGTGGCGCACGAATGTATTCTCGACATTCGTCCGCTGAAAGAGCAGACCGGTATCAGCGAGCTGGATATTGCTAAGCGTCTGATCGATTACGGTTTCCACGCACCAACGATGTCATTCCCGGTTGCGGGAACGCTGATGGTTGAACCCACGGAATCGGAAAGCAAAATCGAGCTGGATCGCTTTATCGATGCGATGCTGGCTATTCGCATGGAAATCGATCGCGTTGCCGATGGCGAATGGCCGCTGGAAGATAACCCGCTGGTGAACGCACCGCACACGCAGACAGAAATCGTCGGCGACTGGGCGCATCCGTATACCCGTGAGCTGGCCGTATTCCCGGCCGGTAGCGCCAATAAATACTGGCCGACGGTGAAACGTCTGGATGATGTATTTGGCGATCGCAATGTGTTCTGTTCGTGTGTACCCATGAGCGAATACCAATAATTTAGCCATCATACTTTGCGCCACAGCGGCGTTGGCTGCATCTCAAATTCGTTAAGCTAAATTTACAGGTAATATTTATGAAAGGGCCGATTGTTCGGCCCTTTTTTGTGGAGGCAAAAATGGATCTGGCTTTGATTACCGGCGGTAGCCGCGGCATTGGACGCGCAACCGCATTATTGCTGGCGCAGGCGGGTTATCGCGTGGCGATCAACTATCGTCAGCGTGCAGCCGAAGCGGCAAGCGTGGTGGCAGAGATTGAAGCGCAGGGCGGTAGTGCGTTTGCGCTGCAGGCCGATATTGGCGATGAAGCGCAGGTCATACGTATGTTTGCCGAATTGGATCAGCAAAAGGGCGCGCTGCGAGTGCTGGTGAATAATGCCGGTATTTTGTTTACCCAATGTCGGGTGGAAGATCTGGATGCCGAACGTATTCAGCGCGTGTTCGCCACCAATGTCACCGGCACGTTCATCTGCTGTCGTGAGGCGGTAAAACGCATGGGCACGCATCATGGCGGCAAAGGGGGCGCCATCGTCAATGTGTCATCCGCTGCGTCACGTCTCGGTGCGCCAGGCGAATATGTGGATTACGCCGCCTCAAAAGGGGCGATGGATACGCTGACTAAAGGGTTGTCGCTGGAAGTGGCATCGCAAGGCATTCGCGTCAACAGCGTGCGTCCTGGCCTTATCTATACCGACATGCACGCCGATGGCGGCGAGCCGGGTCGGGTCGATCGCCTGGCGAGCGCATTGCCAATGGGACGTGGCGGCCAGGCAGAAGAGATTGCTGCAGCAATTGCCTGGCTAGCGAGCGATGCCGCGTCATACGTGACGGGCACCTTTATCGATGCGGCTGGCGGACGATGATCACCAAGCCGGTATCAATACCGACCCCATAAAACAGTATCCGTGCGGAGTGTCGCCATGCATGGCGACCGATTCATTCAAACCCTCGCCTGTCACACCCACTCACAGATTTATTTTAGCGTACATGTGTACTCTGAAAATTATCCCGGTTACTCTGGTTGCTCAGAAATAGCACACTCGCTTTTTCCGTTGTTCAGGAATCCCCTCATGGTACAAACCCCAGTTATTGCCCAGGGCTACTCATTGGCAGAAGAGATCGCCAATAGTATCAGCCACGGAATCGGCTGCATTTTCGGCATCATTGGCCTGGTGTTGATGTTGACACAAGCCGTTGAATCCCAAGCTAACGTTACCGCTATCACCAGTTACAGCCTGTACGGCGGCAGCATCATTCTGCTCTATCTCGCCTCAACGCTGTATCACGCCATTCCCCATCAAAAAGCCAAATACTGGCTGAAGAAATTTGACCACTGCGCTATTTATCTGTTGATTGCTGGCACTTACACGCCGTTCTTGCTGGTGGGGCTCAATTCGCCGCTGGCACAGGGCTTAATGGTGGTGATCTGGAGCCTGGCGCTGGCCGGTATCCTGTTTAAAATCGCCTTTGCCCACCGCTTTGAAGCGCTGTCGCTGGTGACCTATCTCGGTATGGGATGGTTGTCGCTGGTGGTGATTTATCAGCTGGCGATCAAACTGTCGCCGGGCGGGATTTGGCTGCTGGCTGCCGGTGGCATTGTCTATTCGCTAGGAGTGATATTCTACGTCTCGCGCCGTATTCCTTACAGTCACGCCATCTGGCACGGTTTTGTGCTCGGCGGCAGCGTGTTGCACTTCTGCGCGATTTATTTTTACGTGATGTAAGCTCAATCCAGGTCGCCGAAAATGGCGACCTTACGTGTTTAGTACGGACCCGGCCCGCAATTATTCGGTTAATGAATACGGCAGCGGCTGAATGGTCAATTTGCCACTTTCGTCGCCTTCCACGCGCAGTACGCTATCCGGCTCCAAATCATTATTCATCACCACCTGCACCCAAACGCTGCCGTCATCCAGCTGCACGCCGCTCAATACGGTGCCGGTGCGACGCCATTTATCGCCCATCTGCAGCTCCATCGAACCGCCAACCTCCGGCACTTTGCTGGCTTTACCTGCCAGCCAATAGAGTGCGCGTTTGTTCGCACCGCGGAATTTGGCGCGTGCCACCATCTCCTGGCCGGTGTAACACCCTTTTTTGAAGCTGATGGCATCCAGCGCCTGTAGATTAGTGGCTTGTGGAATCAACTGCGCGCTGGTGGCGCTTTCAATCACCGGAATGCCCGCTTCGATATCCAGCGCCAGCCATTGCAGGCTGTCGTTGAACTGTGCTTCTCCCGCCAGTTTCTCTTTCAACGCATTCGCCTGTTCAGGCGTGGTCACCAGCAGGAAACGTTCGGCTGGCTGATCAAACCACAAAAGCGTGCTCTCACCTTGCTGTACTACCGGCGTTTCGGCATCCGGCAGTGTGCTGAATACGCCTGCCAGCGCGGCGCGCGCCTGGAAACCGGCAACGCCGAGCAGCACCGCTTCATCGTCAGCCACGATGGTGACTTTGGCGAACACCGCGTATTTCTTCAGTTCGGTAAGCTGCTGCTCACGCAGGTTGCGACGCACCACGTAAGCGTAACCTTCGCTGCGATGGAACAGACGAATGTTGCTCCACATTTTGCCTTTGGCATCGCAGTGCGCGGCGGGACGATGCTGCGTCTCGCCCATCGCCGCGACATCCAGCGTCAACTGACCTTGCAGATAAGACGTGCTGTCGTTGCCTTGCACCTTAACCAGCGCCCATTCGTCGAGCGAAATCAGGGTTAAAGGCAGGCGTGACGATGCAGCAGGCTGGCGAGGTGGAAGGGTAAAAATCGACATGTCTCTTTCCTGATTAATGAGGTAATAGGTTGCAATGGTAAAAGAGCAGTGCGGCTTTGCAACCTGTTTACTGAATATGGCGCACAAATCGCGTGATACCCATTGCAAACTGGGGGATGTAACGCCGAGGTATTGCACAGGGTTAAGCACAGCGCCTGCAGCGAGAAAAAAAAGCAGGTACACTGAGCCCCACTGTTTTTAGTCATGGAACCTGAGACATGGAAATTAACGACAAAGCCCGCGTCCAATGGGCATGCCGTCGCGGCATGCTGGAGCTGGATATGGCTATCATGCCGTTTTTCAAATTTGAATATGATTCGCTGGACGACACCGATAAGCAGGTTTTTATCGCGCTACTAAAGAGTGACGATCCCGATCTGTTCAACTGGTTGATGAATCACGGTGAACCGGTTGATCCCGAGTTCAAACGTATGGTGAAACTGATTCAGCAGCGCAACCGTGAACGCGGTCCGGTGGCAATGTGATCTGCGAGCGTCACGCAGTGCGCGCGCACTGAATGTGACGCTTTCTCTACTGTGCACCGGTTTGCTGCTGGCGCTGGAGTGGCCTGACGCGTGGGCGTGGAGCAAAGCGCCGGTGTTAGTGCTGCTGCTGGCGGAGTGCTGGCGTAACGAGCGTCGTCTGGTACAGCGCGTAGGTCATTTGGGGCTGGACGTGAAGGGCAATTGGCTGTGGCGCGGCGTGCGCTGGCGAGCGGAACGTAAGGCGGATTGGTTGCCGTATGGCGTTTTGCTGGTGCTGCGTAATCAGCAGGGAAAACGCTGGCGGCTATGGTTAATGCATGACAACCTGCCGCCCGGTGAATGGCGCACGCTGCGCGCCTGCTGTTTTCTAAGGGATGGTCAAACGCTGCCTTAAAGCAGCGCTGCGGTTTCCGTCAGAATCTGTTCGCACCACTGCTCAATGCGCTCATCGCTCTGTTCGAACTGGTTAACATCGTCGAGCGCCAAACCGACAAACTGCGTGCCATCGGCGGTCAGCGGTTTTTTGCTGGTGAACTCATAGCCTTCCAGCGGCCAGTAACCCACAAACTGCACGCCCATCGGCTGCAGCAGTTCGTGCAGCATGCCCAGCGCATCAAGGAACCATTCGGCGTATTCGCCCTGATCGCCCATGCCGTACAGCGCCACGATTTTTCCGCGCAAATTCAGCGCCGGAATCTGCGGCCAAATCGCTTCCCAATCTTCCTGTAACTCACCGAAATCCCACGTCGGAATGCCGAGGATCAGCAAATCGTACTGCTCCATCAGCGACGGATCGTCATCTTTCAAATTGTGCAGCGTGACTAATTCTTCACCGATAAAGTCGCGAATCTTCTCCGCCGTCATCTCGGTGTAACAGGTACTCGAACCATAAAACAAACCAATATTCATGCAATTAATGCTCTGTCTGAACCTGACTCGGGGGCAATTGTACCAGAAGCAGGCTACTTTCAGGCATAATGAGCACGATTTCACACGGGCGGAGAGTACAGTGCAGGACAGCGATCTGATCGAACAGTTTCTGGATGCGCTTTGGATTGAGCGTAATCTGGCGCAGAACACGCTCGCCTCTTACCGGCAGGATCTGCAAACGCTCACCGACTGGCTGCATCACCACGATCGCACGCTATTAACGCTTGAAGCGCTTGATTTGCAGCAGTTTCTTGCCGAACGCGTTGAGGGCGGCTACAAAGCCACCAGCTCGGCGCGCACCCTCAGCGCCATTCGCCGCTTGTGCCAATATCTCTATCGGGAAAAAGTGCGCAGCGACGATCCCAGCGCGCTGCTGTCGGCACCGAAACTGCCGCAGCGTCTGCCGAAAGATCTCAGTGAAAACCAGGTCGAACGCTTGCTGCAGGCACCGAGCATTGATGTGCCGCTCGAACTGCGCGACAAGGCGATGCTGGAGCTGCTGTACGCCACCGGTTTACGCGTAACGGAGTTGGTGGGTTTGACCATCAGCGATATCAGCCTGCGTCAGGGCGTGGTGCGCGTAATCGGTAAAGGCAACAAAGAGCGTCTTGTGCCGTTAGGTGAAGAAGCGGTTTACTGGATTGAATACTATATGGAACATGGTCGGCCGTGGCTGCTCAACGGGCAAACACTGGACGTGATGTTTCCCAGCCAGCGCGCACAGCAAATGACGCGGCAGACCTTCTGGCATCGCATTAAACACTATGCGACCCTTGCCGGTATCGATAGCGAAAAGCTGTCGCCGCATGTGCTGCGCCACGCATTTGCCACACATTTACTGAACCACGGCGCCGATTTACGCGTCGTACAGATGTTGCTGGGCCACAGCGACCTCTCGACCACCCAAATTTATACGCACGTCGCCACTGAGCGCCTGCGTCTGTTACATCAACAGCATCATCCGCGCGCTTGAGATGCGGTAACAAGGATTTAAGATGAAAAAGCAGCTAACGATGCTGGCTCTGCTGGTCAGTGCATTCACTGGATTGGCGCATGCCGATGACAACGCTATTCAGCAAACGCTGAAAAAACTGGGATTGCAGCAGGCTGAAATCCAGCCGTCCCCGCTGCCGGGTATTAAAACGGTGCTGACCGAAAGCGGCGTGCTTTACGTCTCCGAAGACGGCAAGCACATGATTCAGGGCCCGCTGTATGATGTCAGCGGCACCCAGCCGATCAACGTTACCAACCAGCTGCTGGACAAAAAAGTTACTGCGCTGGCGCCAGACATGATTGTCTATAAAGCGCCGAAAGAGCAGCACGTCATCACCGTGTTCACCGACATCACCTGTGGCTACTGCCGCAAGCTGCATGAGCAGATGGCCGACTACAACGCGCTCGGCATCACCGTGCGCTATCTGGCCTTCCCACGTGAAGGTCTGAATGGTCAGGTAGAAAAAGCCATGCGCGCCATCTGGTGCAGCGCCGATCGTAACAAAGCTTTCGATGCAGCAATGAAAGGCGATGCGCCGCAGATGGATGCGCCAGCGACCTGCAAAATCAATATCGAGCAGCAGTACAAACTCGGCATCCTGTTTGGCATTCAGGGTACGCCAGCCATTCTCACGGATAGCGGCATGATGATTCCTGGCTATCAGGGACCGCAAGAGCTGAAGCAGGTGCTTGACGGCCAGAAGCGTGGCGGTTAACGCACAGTGATTCATTCTGTTGAATTGCGTCGGCGCGAAGCCGAGACCGAAGCCAGCTTACCCGCTGATTTGCCCCCTTTGCTGCGTCGCTTGTATCTGCAACGTGGCGTGAAAGAGGCGCTGGAACTGGAACGCGGCGCTAAACACCTGCTGCCGTGGCAAACGCTGGGCGGCATCGAAGCCGCCGTGACGTTGCTGCATCAGATGCTGCTGGCCGGCAAACGTATCGTGGTGGTGGGCGATTTCGATGCCGATGGCGCCACCAGCACCGCGTTAACCGTGCTGGCGCTGCGCAGCCTCGGCGGTAATGTGGATTATCTGGTGCCAAACCGTTTCGAAGATGGCTACGGTTTGAGTCCGGAAGTGGTCGAGCAGGCTAAAGCGCGCGGTGCGGAGATGATCCTCACCGTCGATAACGGCATCTCATCACATGCCGGAGTGGATACCGCGCATCAGCACGGCATTCCGGTGCTGGTTACCGATCACCACTTGCCGGGCGAAACCTTGCCCGCCGCCGAAGCGATTGTTAATCCGAACCTCAACGACAGCGAATTCCCCTCACGTTCGCTGGCGGGTGTTGGCGTGGCCTTCTATCTGATGCTGGCGCTGCGTGCGCACCTGCGTCAGCAAAACTGGTTTAGTGAGAGCCGAGCCGAGCCAAATCTGGCGGAGCTGCTGGATCTGGTGGCGCTGGGCACCGTGGCCGATGTGGTGCCGCTTGATGCCAACAACCGCATTCTGGTGTGGCAAGGTTTGAGCCGTATTCGCGCGGGCAAATGCCGTGCCGGGGTCCGCGCGCTGCTGGAGATTGCCAACCGCGATGCGCGCCAACTCGCCGCCAGCGATCTCGGTTTTGCCGTGGGTCCGCGCCTGAATGCTGCCGGTCGTCTGGATGATATGTCAGTCGGCGTGGCGCTGCTGCTCACCGAAGATATTTCCCAGGCGCGCATGCTGGCGAATGAACTCGATGCGCTGAATCAGACGCGCAAAGAGATTGAGCAGGGCATGAAAAGCGAAGCGCTGGCGCTGTGCGATGAGCTGGAGCGTCAGCATACCGATCTGCCGCTTGGACTGGCGTTCTACCATCCCGAGTGGCATCAGGGCGTGGTGGGGATTCTGGCGTCGCGCCTGAAAGAGCGCTTCCATCGCCCGGTGATCGCCTTCGCCCCCGCCGGAGACGGCACGCTGAAAGGTTCGGGCCGCTCAATTGCGGGTTTGCATCTGCGCGATGCGCTGGAGCGTCTCGACACGCTGTTCCCTGGCTTAATGATCAAATTTGGTGGTCACGCCATGGCGGCCGGATTGTCACTGGAAACCGCGAAGTACGAGGAGTTCCGTGCGCGATTTGCCGCGTTGATTGATGAGTGGCTGGATGGCGAAGCGTTGCAGGGCGTGATTTGGTCGGACGGCGAACTGCATGCGCAGGAGTTTACCCTGCATACTGCCGAAATGCTGCGCGAGGCCGGTCCGTGGGGCCAGGCATTCCCGGAGCCGGTGTTCGATGGCAAGTTCAAGCTGTTACAACAGCGGTTAGTGGGCGAGCGTCATTTGAAAGTGATGGTCGAGCCGCTCGGCGGCGGCCCGCTGTTGGATGGGATTGCCTTCAACGTGGATACCACGCTGTGGCCAGACAGCAGCGTGCGTCAGGTGCAGCTGGCCTATAAGCTGGATATCAACGAATACCGCGGCAATCGTTCGGTGCAATTGATCATCGATCACCTTTGGCCGCTGTAGTTCACTACCAAAACGCGCAATGCATCGCGCCGCTACCTGTGCACGTATCCGTAGCAGCGCGATTTATCGCGCTCAGTTGACCGATTAAACGTTTATCAGAAACTCACATCCACACCGCCGCGCAGCACTTTTTCGTCACCGCGATCGGCGAAGTGCTGATCGGCGCGCAGGAACAGGCGCGCGCGTGACGTCTGCGCCACATCCAACCGCACACCTAACCACTGCGAACGGCGATCGAGCTGCATACCGGGAATCATGAAGCGGTTCTGGTCATCGCCAAATCCGCCCCAGCGCGCGCTGACATCCATCGACGGATTGTTGAATGCGTACTGATATTCGCCATACAGACTCAGCATGCTCCACAATCCAGCCGACCAATCCTGCCGTGCGCTGATACTCAAACCGCTATAACCGACGCTGCGTCGATAGCTGTCGCCGTCGCCGCTCAGACCGAACGCGCTACCTTTATCTTCAAACGCACCGGTATCCAGCCCGGTTTCACGCCAGCCGAGATAGGGTTCGAGGCGATAATTCTCCTCAATTGTCCAGCGATAGCCGCTTTGCAGCGCCGCCTGCCAGCTGTTGCTGCTGGTGGTCGATGACACCGGCGAAGCTTCATCCAGCAACACCAGACGCTTTAACTCATCGCGACCATGTTGATAGCTGAGATTGCCCTGCAGATACCATGCTGGCGTCAAATCGTAGCGGCCATACAGCATCGCGCCTTGCAGGCGATTACGGCTGGTGCCGCCAGTTTGGTCGTAGGTGGAGTCGATCTGATTCTGCGTCCAGGCCACGCCCACGCGCAGACCAGAAATAGCCAAATCGCTATCCACGCCCAGTGCGGTAAGCGTGTTGCGGTAATCGGTGCCGAGGTAGCCCGCCTGATCCAGTGAACCGCGCAGTTGACCGCTCTCCAGCCAGAAACCGTAACGATTGTCGGCGCTGGCATCGGCGATACGGTTACTCAACAGGCGGCTTTGATAATCCAGCGCGTTAAACAGTACCGCGTTGCTGGAAGCGTGCGCCTGACCGGAAAGTGAATTGATGGCGGCCTGCGCACTGCGGGCATCTGCCAGCGACTGAAACGCTCCTGCTGCGCCCAGCGCTGACTGCTGCGCATGGCCGAGCGATCCCTGTTGCTGCCAGCTATCCGCCACGCTAAATGCCTGCTCCAGATTCGCGGCCGTTTGCTGGGTGCTGGCGCCGTTCATGCCCAGAGCTGCCGCTACTGCTGCAGTATTTTTACGCGTAAGCTGGCCAGTGACGCTGTTAGTGTTGTAGCTGACCGAACCATCAAGAAACACGCCAGTATTGACCTGGCTGAACTGACCGCTAACACCCGCATCGCTGGTCAGCAGCGTTTCCTGCTGTTTCACCACATATGTTGATGAGGGGGGCGCGAGGTTCAGCGTGCCGTCCAGCGTAGAGTGGCCTGCTACACGCAGCGGGCTGTTTAACGCGATATTGAGCACGCCATTACTGCGTTGCTGGTAATCGCCTTGCACCTGCAAACCGCCGTTGACCGTTCCCTGATTGAGTAAGCTGCCGCCAATCACACCGCTGCCACCTAAAGTGCCACTGCCGCTGACGTTGGCACTGCCCGCAATCGCACCCTCAATCAGCAACGTATTGGCGGCAACGCTGGTCTGGCCGAGGTAACTGTTGTTAGCGGTTAACCGCAGCACGCCGCCATTATTGGCGCCGTCGAGTATCAGGCCACGATCGCCGCTGATGGCATTCGAGAAGACATAGCTACCCGCATCCAGGCTGGCGTGAAAATCATTGGCCCAGAACATTGCCGGACCGTTGAGCGCTTTCGCCTGGTTGAGGTCGCCCCAGCCGAAGGTGTTGTTGTAAGGCCGCCCGTTGGCGCTATCCGCAGCGCCTGCGTAAGCATCACTGCGATAACTGGCGGTGGTCAGCAACGTTTGCTGCAGGTTGTAGCCGCTCATCCACGGAAAGCGCTGCAACACTTGCGAAGCGGCCGCAGCGGCGCGCGGCGCGGCAAACGAGGTGCCGTAGCTGCGCGCATTCACCCAGCTGCCATCGGCGTTCTGAAAGCGATAATCGGTGTATCCCGGTGCGCTCAGGCACCATGCGGCAGCGTTACCACAGGCATCAAACGGCCCGGTTAACGCCGCGCGGTTCGCCGTGTCGTATGAGGTGCTGTCCATCACGCCGGTAACGGCCAGCATATTCTTTTGCAGTGCGCTGTCCTGATAAATCAGCGGCAGCTGCGCGTTAGGGGACGGTGTTGCAGTGCCGCCATTGCCGGTGATCACCACCGCCAAACCGTTAGCGGCCGCAATCTCACGCATGCTTTGCACCAGCACCTGATAGTGCGGCTGTGCATCGGATAGCGCCTGTGCGGAGCTTAAGCGCTCGCTGGAGGCGTACGACATATTGAAAACCCGCACGCCCTGGCTCAGCAGGCCGCTCACTGCACGCGCGGTATCGTCGTATTGAAAGATATTGTTCTGCGATGCCTGCGCCACATACAGCGTGCTGCCCGGCGACAGGCCCAATAACGTCAGCGCCACCACGGTGCCGTGACCGTTAATGCCCTGATTATCATTCAAACTGCTGCTGCCGCCGACGTAGCTGGTGAACTGCACGTTGGCATAATTGATTTCACTGCGATCGGGCGATAACCCTGAATCAATAATGCCGACTTTGCTGGCATTGCCTGAAGCGCTGGGCTGAGCTGGCGTGGGTGTCTCAGGCGTGCCGGTGGTGGGCGAGGTTGCCGCGCTTCCGCCACCTCCGCCGCCACCACCACCACCGCAGGCGGTAAGTAACAAAGGCATTAACAAGGCAAGCAGGCGCGGTGAAGTGCGCAAACCGGGAATAAACATCAATACTCCTTCATGTCTCTCAGGACATGTTGTGCCCGCTCACGTTTACGGGCGCTGATTACTGTGTCATTCCCTGTCGAAGCTGCGCATTCCTGGCGATCGTGGTGACAAACGGTCTGGACGTCAGTGATGTCCATCGGGGGGATAGTCACTGAGCAAAATGATAAAAGGGCGCTAATAAATCGATAGGCTGAATATCAGCTGCTTAATGGCGTTATTTGAGACGTGTCTGCTTTCTTGCAGGAAATTTCTCACAAGACAATTCTTAATGATTTATCGTTATAAATCATGATCTTTAATGACGTCATCTGGCGCCAATTGCCTAATTTTTGCAGGAAAACTCCTAAGAATGTTCTGAAGGCGAGGTATTTGCGGGGGTGTTTGGGAAAGCGTAGCGGGTAAAGCTTTCCAGAAGGATAAGAACTTTTTTTCTTACGGCGGAGGCGCGCTCACTCAGGCGGCGTGCAATGCTACAAAGTGCGCACACTTTCGGGTAAACTAGCGCGTTAGTTTTTATCTCCTTTCACCGAATCGTCAAAAAAGACTGAAAAGCCATGTTTGAAATTAATCCGGTCAAAAATCGTATCCAGGACCTCAGTGAGCGCAGCGACGTTCTTCGGGGGTATCTTTGACTACGATGCCAAGAAAGAACGCCTCGAAGAAGTAAACGCCGAGCTGGAGCAGCCTGACGTCTGGAACGAACCTGAGCGCGCGCAAGCGCTGGGTAAAGAACGTGCTTCACTGGAAGCGGTAGTGGAAACCTTAGATCACATGACGCAAGGCCTGGAAGATGTGCAGGGCCTGCTGGATCTGGCGGTGGAAGCTGACGACGAAGAGACTTTCAACGAAGCGGTTGCCGAGCTTGATGCACTGGAAGTGAAGCTGGGCGAACTGGAATTCCGTCGTATGTTCTCAGGTGAATATGACAGCGCCGACTGCTACATGGATATTCAGGCCGGTTCCGGCGGCACCGAAGCGCAGGATTGGGCCAGCATGCTGCTGCGCATGTATCTGCGCTGGGCGGAAGCCAAAGGCTATAAAACCGAAATTATTGAAGAGTCAGACGGTGAAGTGGCCGGAACCAAATCCGCCACCATTAAAATCATCGGCGACTACGCGTTTGGCTGGCTGCGTACCGAAACCGGCGTTCATCGCCTGGTGCGTAAGAGCCCGTTCGATTCCGGCGGCCGTCGTCATACCTCATTCAGTTCGGTGTTTATCTACCCGGAAGTGGATGACAACATCGATATCGATATCAATCCTGCCGATCTGCGTATCGACGTTTACCGCGCCTCCGGTGCGGGTGGCCAGCACGTTAACAAAACCGAGTCTGCGGTGCGTATTACCCACTTGCCGACCAACATTGTGGTGCAGTGCCAAAACGACCGTTCACAGCATAAGAACAAAGATCAGGCCTTCAAGCAGTTACGCGCCAAGCTGTACGAATATGAGATGCAGAAGAAAAACGCGGATAAGCAGGCAGCGGAAGATAACAAATCTGATATCGGCTGGGGCAGCCAGATCCGTTCTTATGTTCTCGACGATTCACGCATCAAGGATCTGCGTACCAGCGTAGAAACCCGCAACACCCAAGCGGTGCTGGATGGCGATATCGATCGTTTTATTGAAGCAAGTTTAAAAGCAGGGCTATAAGGAACCGACATGTCTGAACAACAACCGCAGAGCGCTGATGCCGCCCTTGAGTTAAACAACGAACTGAAAGCGCGTCGCGAAAAACTCAGCGCGCTGCGTGAAAAAGGCGTGGCGTTTCCTAACGATTTCCGCCGCGATACCACGTCCGATGTGCTGCACGCCAGCTATGACGCGAAAGAGAATGAAGAGCTGGAAGCGCTGGGCGTTGAAGTGAGCGTGGCCGGTCGTATGATGACGCGCCGCATCATGGGTAAAGCGTCATTCGCGACCCTGCAGGATGTCGGCGGCCAGATTCAGATCTACGTCTCACGCGACGATCTGCCAGAAGGCGTCTACAACGAGCAGTTCAAAAAGTGGGATCTCGGCGATATCCTCGGTGCGCGCGGTAAGCTGTTCAAAACCAAAACCGGTGAGCTGTCGATCCACATCACTGAGCTACGTCTGCTGACCAAAGCGCTGCGTCCGCTGCCGGACAAATTCCACGGCCTGGCCGATCAGGAAACCCGTTATCGTCAGCGTTATCTCGATCTGATCTCCAACGACGATTCGCGCAAAACCTTTAAAATTCGCTCACAAATCATGGCCGGCATTCGTCAGTTCATGGTTAACCGCGATTTTATGGAAGTGGAAACCCCGATGATGCAGGTGATTCCGGGCGGCGCGTCTGCGCGTCCGTTCATCACCCATCACAATGCGCTTGATATCGATATGTACCTGCGTATTGCGCCAGAGCTGTATCTGAAGCGTCTGGTGGTTGGCGGTTTTGATCGCGTGTTCGAGATCAACCGTAACTTCCGTAACGAAGGGATTTCGCCACGCCACAACCCAGAGTTCACCATGATGGAACTCTATATGGCGTATGCGGATTACAAAGATCTGATCGAACTGACCGAAAGCCTGTTCCGTACGCTGGCGCAGGATGTGCTGGGCACCACGGAAGTGCCGTATGGCGATCACAGCTTCGATTTCGGTAAGCCGTTCGAGAAGCTCACCATGCGTGAAGCGATCAAGAAATACCGTCCGGAAACTGACCTGAGCGATCTGGAAGACTTTGATAAAGCGGTAGCGATTGCCCAATCACTGCACATCAAAGTTGAGAAGAGCTGGGGCCTGGGCCGCGTCGTTACAGAGATCTTCGAAGAGACCGCTGAAGCGCACCTGATTCAGCCAACCTTCATCACCGAATACCCGGCTGAAGTATCACCGCTGGCGCGTCGTAACGACGAGAACCCGGAAATCACTGACCGCTTTGAGTTCTTCATCGGCGGCCGTGAAATCGGTAACGGCTTCTCAGAGCTCAACGATGCAGAAGATCAGGCTGAGCGTTTCCTGCAGCAGGTGAATGCGAAAGAGTCTGGCGATGACGAAGCGATGTTCTACGACGAAGACTACGTCACCGCGCTGGAACACGGCCTGCCGCCAACCGCTGGTTTGGGTATTGGTATCGACCGTATGGTGATGCTGTTCACCAACAGCCACACCATCCGCGACGTGATCCTGTTCCCGGCACTGCGCCCGACCGGTAAGTAGTATTTCGCCGCAGTCCCCCATCCCGGTCCGTGCTCGCTGTCCCCCTCCTCGGTCCTCCCCCATGAATGGGGGAGGAAGATGCTGCAAAATGTGAGTTCTGAAGCTGCATGTGGCAGCATCTCCTTCCCCCGCTAGCGGGGGAAGGCCGGGATGGGGGACAGCCAGCACATTCCCCCCAACACAAAATTCCTGATGACAACCCGGCACGCTCTGTGCAGGATGGTTTTTTTCTTTTTCAGGGAATCACCATGAGTGCAAAAGCGGCAACGTTAGAGGGCCGGATTCGTCAGCACTGGGATCAACTCTCCAGCCACGAGCAGCGACTTGCCGATGTGCTACTCGCCGCACCAGGCCAGTTAGCCATGAACACCGCCACCGAACTGGCACACAGCGCGGGCGTATCCAAAGCCACCACCACGCGCTTCTTCCGCCATCTCGGCTATGAAAGTTATGAAGCCGCACGTCGCCAGGCGCGTGACATGCAAAGCAGCGGTTCACCGCTCTATCTGCAACCGGCACCCAGCGCGTCGCCGCTGGCGAGCATCATGCAGCAGCATCTGGAAAGAGAGATCGCCAACCTGGTCAACAGCTATCGCACGCTGGACAGCGAACAGCTGCAGCAGGCGGTCAGCGCCATCAGCCAGGCGCGCCGCGTGGTGGTCATGGGTTGGCGCCACAGCCAAACCATCGCGCATCTGATCTATCGAGACCTGATCCATATTCACTCCGATGTGCGTCTGCTGCCGCGTCCCGGCGATTCGCTGGCGGAACATGTAGCGGCGTTGACCGCCGAGGATGTGGTGATCTGCGTCGGTCTGCGTCGTCGCATGCCCGCGCTGGAGGCGGCGATGAACGCGCTGGCCGAGCGCAACGTGCCGATGTTGTATATCGCCGACGTGCTCTCCGGCAAACCGGCGCGCCATGCGCAGTGGGTAATCCGCTGTCACACCGACAGCAGCCTGATTTTCGACAGCACCGCCGCGCTCTCTGGCGTGTGTAATCTGCTCTGTTCACTGGTGGCCCGGCAAATGGGTAAAGCCAGCAACGATCATCTCGCGCAAATCGAAGCGCTGCACCAATCCCTCGACGAACTGGAATAATGCGCCTTGCTGGCGCATTGTGCGCCAGAAAAATCACCAAAACGGTGCAATTCTGTCCAGTGCCCACCCATCCAATTATCCCCGTCTTACCGTGTGTGAAATCGTAGAAACTAAAAATAAAAATTAAGAAACAAATGTTTCCATTTGATTTTATTAAATAAAATCTAGTTTTTATCAGGCCTCCCTGCATGGTAGTGAAAAAGCTGGCACAAAATATGCTCAGTAGAAAATGACATTTCACCAACACCAGGGAAACACCATAATGAAAAAAACAGCACTGCTGATTGCCGCACTTCTCTCTGTCGGCACCATGGCGCAGGCACAAGCCGATACGCTGGCCGACATCAAAAGCAGCGGCAAAATCACCGTCGGTATCGATCCAACCTTTCCTCCCTACGAATACACCGATGACAAAGGTGAGATCACCGGTTACAGCGTGGCGATCATGCAATCCTTTGCCAACGATCTCGGTGTGAAACTGGAGTTTCAGAAAACCGCCTTCAGCGGCATTCTGCCGGGCCTGATTTCGGGCTCTTTCAATGCCGAAGGTTCATCCCTCAACGTCACGGCGGAACGCGCGAAAAAAGTGCTGTTTACCGTGCCGTACAGCAAAACCGTCAACGGCGTGCTGGTGCGTGAAGCCGAGGCGAAATCCTTCAGCGGCAAAACCCTGAGTCCGGAAAGCTTGTCGGGTCTGCGCGGTGCGGTGAAAACCGCCAGCGTGCCAGAGCAGCTGTTGAAGGGCTTCAACGAACAGTTGAAGAAGGAGGGTAAAAAACCGATCACCATCATCAATGTCGATTCACTCGATCAAACCGTCAGCACCTTGATGACCAAACGCGCCGACTTCGTTTATGACGACATCTCGGTACTGGCGCCGGTAGCAAAAAAATATGCCGGCAAAGTGGCGCAGGTGGGCGAAGTCGGCCCGTCGCAGTGGATGGGTTGGGCGACTCGCAAAGAAGATGGCAGCCTGAACAAAGCCATTAGCGACCACATCCTGGCGATGCAGAAAGATGGCGAACTGACCAAACTGCAGCAGCAATATCTCGGCACCACTTTTACCGTGCCCGCCAGCGACTTCATTCCGCAGGAGTAATTATGTGCCAGTCCAACCTGACGGTACCTGCCGGCTTTGGCAAAACCTTTCGCGTGCGCAAGGGCCAGTTTATTACCGTGATTGACAGCGAAGGGCAGCAGGCGGCCGATTTTGTCGCGGTCAATGCCAATGACCTGAACGAGAAGCTGTCGCCGGTGCACACGCGTCAGCAGCTGCGCTCGCTGTTCTTTAAGCCGGGCGACGCGCTGTGGTCGAGTGAAAACCGCCCGATGCTGCGCATTCTTGCCGACAGCATCGGCATCCACGACGCCAACGTGCCGGCCTGCGATCGCACCCGTTTCAGCATTGATTTCGGTGTCGAAGGGCATCGCAACTGCGTCGATAACCTGCTGGAGGGGATGAAGGCGTTTGGCGTCACCTACTTCTCGCTGCCGGAACCGTTCAACCTATTCCAGAACGGCCCGGTCACCGCCGATGGTCGCATGGAAGTGACCGATCCCAACAGCAAAGCGGGCGATAGCATCACCTTTGAAGCGCTGTGCGATCTGATCTGCGCGGTCTCATCCTGCCCGCAGGACATTATTCCCGGCAACGGCCTGCAGGTGACGCCAATCGACATCGTGGTCAGCGACCATTTTCACGCTCAGGAGATGAATCATGCTGTTAATGCGTGAAAGTTATCAGGAAACCGCCGTGCGCACGCTGGCTGAACCGGTGCAGGTTGCAGCGGGCAGCATCGGTTCGATTAGCGTGCTGCGCGGTCAGTTGCTGCGCATCACCGCTCAGGGCGATGGTGCGGTGGCTTCGCTGTTTGGCTTTAGCTTGGCCGATCCCGCCGTGTGGCTGTCGGTGCATCACACGCGGGTGTTTAGCAACAGCTACCTGCTCGGTTCCGGCATGCGTCTGGTGAACAACCTTCGTCGTCCGATGATGGTGCTGGGCAAAGACAGCGTGAAGCGTCACGACCTGCTGCTGCCGGCCTCCACCACGGCGTTTCTCGCTGAGCGCGGTTATCCGGGCGAAGGTTGCCTCGATGCGCTGCGCGGCGAGCTGGCGCGTCTGGGCATGGTGGTGCCGAAGCTGCCGGATCCCATCAACCTGTTTATGCACGTCAAGCTGACGCGAGAAGGCAAGATTCTGCCGGAAACCAACCTGACCCAAGCTGGCGACAGCATTACCTGTCGCGTGGTGATGGACACGCAGTTCATCGTCTCCGCCTGTAACACCGGCATTGAGGGCAACGATCGTCCCGCGCCGCTGCTGCTGTCGGTGGCGGAAAACCTGCACGACTTTAACGCGGAGTAACGCATGGGGCTGGATCAACAGGTAGTGGCCGCGCTGCCGGAACTCGGACACGGCCTGCTGATGACGCTGGTGCTCACCGTGCTGGCGTCATTAGTCAGCGTGGTGATGGGGCAGCTCGGCTGCTTCCTGCAGCTGCGTCGAGCCTGGATCTGGCGCGCCATCGGGCGTTGCTATGTCAGCGTGATGCGCGGAACGCCAGCGATTGTGCAGCTGTTTGTGGTGTTTTTCACCTTGCCGCGGCTGGGATTGGGCGGTCAGCCGATGCTGGCGGCGGTGATTGCCATTGGCCTCAACAGCGGCGCGTACGTGGCGGAAATCCTGCGCGTGAATCGCAGCCTGGTGACGCGCGGACAGCTGGAAGCGTCGCGCACGCTGGGTCTGAGCCGCCTGCTGACGTGGTGGTACGTCATCAATCCCCAAGTGATGCGCGCCAGTCTGCCGATGCTGGTGAATGAATTCACCATTCTGCTGAAAACCACGCCGCTGGCGTCGGTGGTGGCGCTCACTGAACTGACCTACGCCGGACAGATCGTCATCGCCCGCACCTACGAAGCCACGCAGGTGCTGCTGCTGGTGGCGGCCGGTTATCTGCTGATCGCCATGCCGTTAATTGCGGCGGCGCGTCGTTTAGAAGCGAAGCGGAGGTTGGCGTAATGGATTGGCAGGCAATTATCACCTCTCTGCCGTCGCTCGGTGACGGCCTGCTCGCCACCTTGCAGCTTTGTCTGGTGGCGGCGCTCTGCTCGCTACTGTGGGGCGCGCTATTGGCCGTGCTGCTGATGCGGGCATCGCGGTTCTGGCTGCGTTTGCTCAATCTTTACAGCGGCTTAACCCTCGCGCTGCCGCTGCTGGTGGTGATCTATCTGCTCTATTTTGTGTTGCCGGAATATGACATCACGCTGTCGTCGCCGGTGGTGGGCGTGCTGGCATTGACGCTCTACTACGCGCCTTACATTGCGCAGGTGATCCGCTCGGCGATTGATGCGCTGCCGCAAGGGCAGTGGGAAGCGTGCCGCGTATTGGGCCTGAGCCGCAGCGAACAACTGCGTGACGTGGTGCTGCCGCAAACGCTGCCGCAGATGCTGTCGCCGCTGGTCGGGCTGATGATCGGTTTGATTAAAGACTCCGCGCTGCTGTCGATTGTCTCGGTGCAGGAGTTTATGTACGCCGCCAAACAGGCGATTTCGGATACCTACGCGCCGCTGGAGATCTATCTCACGGTGGCGCTCTGTTACTGGCTGCTCAACAGCGTCATCGACTGGCTGGCGCGCGGCCTTGAATCTCGCATGACGCGCTATCGTCGTGCCATGCAGCATTAATCAGGAGAACAACATGTCGGCTGAATTTCAGCATCGTGAAGCGATGACCATCCCGGCGCGCTACGGCAAAGCGGTGCGCTTGAAGCAAGGTGAAGCGGTGCAGGTGATTAACCTGCACGGCACGCAGGTGGTGGATTGCTGGGCTTACAACGCTGAGGATGTGAGTGAATATATGTGTATGGAGGCGACGCGCGTGTGGAATCAGCGTCTCAATCCCAAAGTGGGCGACAGCTTTATCACCAGCCAGCGCCACCCGATTTTGACGCTGGTGGCGGATACCTCGCCAGGCGTGCACGACACCTTTATGGCGGCCTGCGATGCGCGTCGTTATGAGCTGCTCGGCTGCACCGAACCGCATCGCAACTGCCATGACAATCTGTTTGAAGGCATGCGTGAACTGGGCGTGACGCTGCCGCATGGCAATCTGGCCTCGTTTAATATCTTTATGAATATTCAGGTGCAGCCGGATGGCATCACGCTGAAGACGCTGCCGGTGGTGACGAAGCCGGGTGACTATATTGTGCTGCGCGCCGAGATGGACTGTTTTGTGGCGTTTTCCGCATGTCCGCAGGATATCGTCAGCATTCAGGGGCAGGGCGACAACACCCCGCGCGATGCCGAGCTGCGTATTCTGACCAGCGGTTTCCCGCAGGTGCAGGTGCAGGGGGCGTGGGTTCCGGCTTGACTGTGCACGCTGTCCCCATCCCGGCCTTCCCCCATGAATGGGGGAAGGAGACGCTGCCACATGCAGCTTCAGAACTATCATATTGCAGCATCTTCCTCCCCCATTTATGGGGGAGGACCGAGGAGGGGGACAGCCAGCACCGACCGAGGAGGGGGACAGCCAGCACGATCTAAGACTTCACCACCCCATCCAGCCACGCCTGAAAGCGTGCGTACGGTACATACAGCGCCACATTCTTAAACAGCGTTTTGCCGCTTTTATTGTCATCAATCTGGCTGCTGTAACCGACAATCACCCCCGCCAGCGTATCATCGCTGGCGTTATACACCGCGCCGCCGGACATGCCTTTCACCACGCCGGCATTGGCCGCCACCACCACACAGCTGGCTTTGTTCCAGTCATTCGCCAGCGTGGTATTGATCAGATTCTTGCCGCTTGACGCTACCGGCATCGCGGAAATAAAGCTGTAGCCATACAGATTCACGTCGTCGCCGATATGGCTATTGCGGAACGGCGGCGGCAAATTGGCTTCGCTGTTTTTATGGTACACCACAGCAATATCGCATTCGGGATGCCAGGCTTTCACCCGATAGAGTGAATACTTCGCCACGTGGGCCGCCGTCAGGCTGTATTCGGGCGTGAGAGGAATGGTGGTGCCAAGCGCACCAATGCCCAGCACCGTTGGAATGCCGGTGACGGTCATATCGACGCGTTTTGCTGCTTCTTTGCTGTATTCGTAATGTCCAACAGAGCAGCCGCTTAGGCAGCCAACCGTTAGCGCGATGAGCCATCGCATACGCTTTCCCCTCGATTTTTGACACCCCATAACCGGGCAATCCATTGAGGTATCGGCAGTGCGCGTCCATCCTTTACTGTTTGATTTTGCGTCAAAAGCTGACTCACTGTGATAACGATCACATCCTTTTCAAGCGTAGCGCGGAAACCTCCATCTGTCTCAATGGTTAGTCAGTGACATTTTCCCGCGCAGGGATTATTGCTGCGAGCGCAAAATAGTCTTGCGGCGCGCAGGGTGGTTGGCATGGAAGGGCTATGCTTTAATAACAATGTGACGCAGTTCAAATTTTAATAAGCGTCTGTTGTTACCGTACTGCGTTCGCAGTGCGGCCCGCCTGCAAAAAATTATTGGGAGAGTGTGTTATGCCTGTTGCATTACTGGCGCTGGCGCTGAGTGCGTTCGCCATCGGCACCACGGAATTCGTCATTATGGGATTGCTGCCCGAGGTGGCGGGCGATCTGCAAGTGACCATTCCTTCTGCGGGATGGCTGATCAGCGGCTATGCGCTGGGCGTTGCTATTGGCGCGCCGATCATGGCGTTGCTGACCGCCAAACTGCCGCGTAAACGTACTCTGATTCTGCTGATGATCATCTTCATCATCGGTAACGTGCTCTGTGCATTGGCCTACACCTACAACCTGCTGATGCTGGCGCGTGTGGTGACGGCGCTGTGTCACGGTGCGTTCTTCGGCATCGGTGCAGTGGTGGCGGCGAGCCTGGTCGCACCAGGTAAACAAGCTTCTGCCGTGGCGTTGATGTTCACCGGTTTGACGCTGGCCAACGTGCTCGGCGTGCCGCTCGGCACCTGGTTTGGTCAGATGTTTGGCTGGCGCGCCACCTTCTGGGGCGTGGCGATCATCGGCATCTTCGCCTTTATCGCGCTGATGGTGAGCCTGCCGACCAACAAAGAAGAGAAGCCGGTGCATCTGGCGAGTGAAATCAGCGCGCTGGCCAACGGCAAACTGTGGCTGTCGCTGCTGATGACGGTGTTCTTTGCGGCGGCGATGTTTGCGCTGTTTAGCTACATTGCCCCGCTGCTGTTGCAGGTCACCGGTATCTCGGATCGGGGTGTTAGCTGGACGCTGTTCCTGATTGGCGCGGGGCTGACCGTCGGCAACATCCTCGGCGGCAAGCTGGCCGACTGGAAAGTGTCGTTCAGCCTGATCCTCAGCTTTGTGCTGATTGCGGTGTTCTCGCTGCTGTTCAGCTGGACCAGCCATGCGCTGTGGCTGGCGGAAATCACGCTGTTCCTGTGGGCGATGGCGACCTTCGCCACCGTGCCGGGCTTGCAGATTAACGTGGTGCGCCACGGCAAAGATGCGCCGAATCTGGTCTCTACGCTGAATATCTCCGCCTTTAACGTCGGCAATGCGCTCGGCGCGTGGGTCGGTGGCGCGGTGATCGAGAAAGGGTACGGCCTGACGTCGGTGCCGGTTGCCGCTGCTGCGCTGGCCGCGGTCGGACTGGTGATCTGCCTGATCACCTTCCGCAAAGCGGGCGGGCAGGGCGAAGCGGTCAACGCTTAAGCCAGCCGCTCGGCAATACGTTGTGGAAACGCCGCCACGTGCCGTTGCAGGTGGTCGCAGAAGTGATCGACCAGCGCCGAAGCCGGTCGATGCTGCGGCCGCACCAGACTGACGGTGAAGGGCACGGCAATACTGAAGCGACGCATCACCACACCGCTATCGGCGTAATCCAGCGCCGTCAGCGGATTCACAATCGAAATCCCCACGCCCGCGCGCACCATCGCGCACACTGACGCCGCGCTGTGCGTCTCCAGCACCAGACGACGCTCCACATTCTGCTCATGAAACAGGGAATCCAGCAGCTGGCGATAGCTATCGCTGCGCGACAGGCTGACGTAGTTTTCACCGTGGAAATCCTGCGGCGTCAGCACCTCGCGCTGACACAGCGGATGCTGTGGCGGCAGCACGCACACTTCGTCACAGGTCAGCAGCGGCAAGCGTTCGGTGCCCGCCGGTGCGTGTTGGGTTTCGGTCAGGCCGAGATCGTAACGCTGTGCCGACAGCCACTCTTCCAGCAGCGGCGATTCCTGCGGAATGATATTCAGGCTAACCTGCGGATAGCGCTGAAGAAAGGGCTGCAGCAGCGGCGGCAACAGCGACTGCGAAAACACCGGCAGGCAGGCGATCGACAATTCACCCTGACGAAACTGACGCAACCCTTCGGCGGCATCCATGATGCGATCCAGTCCGTACCACGAGCGCTGCACCTCTTCGTACAGCCGCAAGCCTTGCACCGTGGGCTGCAGGCGGCCGCGCACCCGTTCGAAAAGCTGCAGGCCGAGCTGCTGCTCAAGGCGCGCCAGTTCGCGGCTCACCGTGGGCTGCGAAGTATGCAGCAGCGTCGCCGCCTGCGTCAGGTTGCCGCTGGTCATCACCGCGTGAAAAATTTCGATATGTCGCAAGTTAATTTTTGCCATTGTCTCCTCCAGATAACCCATATCATATTTGTATAGACGTCGCTAAAACAGATATTTTTCTGAATTGATGCGCTGTGGCTAAATAGCCTCAATCACACAGGAGAATTGACATGCCACGCCCACTCAACAACACCGAAACCGCGTTAACTGCCGCCAACTTACTGCCGCTGGCGCAGCGTTATGCCGGCCCATTCTGGGCTTATGATGCGGCGATCATTCAGCAGCGCATTGCGCAGCTCGGCGCCTTCGACGTGGTGCGTTTTGCGCAGAAAGCCTGCTCCAACATCCACATTTTGCGTCTGATGCGTGCGGCGGGCGTCAAAGTCGATTCGGTATCGCTGGGTGAAATCGAGCGTGCTATTGCCGCCGGTTATCAGCCGGGCGGCGAGGATATCGTCTTCACCGCCGATGTGTTTGATCAGCCAACCCTGACGCGTATCGCCGAGCTGAAAGTGCCGGTCAATGCCGGTTCGGTGGATATGCTGCATCAACTGGGCGAGCTGTCACCGGGCCACGCGGTGTGGCTGCGCATCAATCCGGGTTTTGGTCACGGTCACAGCCAGAAAACCAACACCGGCGGTGAGAACAGTAAACACGGCATCTGGCACAGCGATCTGCCGCTGGCGCTGGCGGCGATTCAGCAGCACGGCCTGCGTCTGGTCGGCCTGCATATGCACATCGGTTCCGGCGTGGATTATGGCCATCTGCAGCAGGTGTGTGACGCGATGGTCGATCAGGTGGTGGCGTTTGGTCAGGATTTAGAGGCGATTTCTGCCGGTGGCGGTTTGTCGATTCCGTATCGTTTTGGCGAAGAAGCCATTGATACCCAGCACTATTACGGCTTGTGGAACGGCGCGCGTGAGCGTATCGCTGCGCATCTCGGTCATGCGGTGAAACTGGAGATCGAGCCAGGTCGTTTCCTGGTTGCCGAATCGGGCGTGCTGGTGTCACAGGTGCGCGCAGTGAAAGAGATGGGCAGCCGTCACTTTGTGCTGGTCGATGCCGGTTTCAGCGATTTGATGCGTCCGTCAATGTACGGCAGCTATCACCACATATCTCTGCTGCCGGTCGATGGCCGCGCGCTGGGCGACGCCACCGTGGAGAGCGTGGTGGCCGGTCCGCTGTGTGAATCGGGCGACGTGTTCACGCAACTGGAAGGTGGCAAAGTAGAAACCCGTGCGCTGCCTGTGGCGCAGGTCGGCGATTATCTGGTGTTCCACGATACCGGCGCGTACGGCGCGTCGATGTCGTCGAACTACAACAGCCGTCCACTGATTCCGGAAGTGCTGTTCGAGAATGGCGCGGCGCGAGAAATTCGTCGTGCGCAGACCATTCAGGAGCTGCTGGCGCTGGAGCTGATTTGATGAAGATCGTCGCGCTCAGCGAGGTGCCGCATCATGCTACGCAGATTACCGATTGGCTGTGGCAGGCGTTTGGTGACGGTACGTCGCGTGAGTTTTACCACAGCATTGTGCGCAGCAGCCTCAACGGCGCGGACTTTCCGGTGACCTTCGTGGCGCTCGACGGCGACATACCGCTCGGCACGGTGGGATTCTGGCGCTGCGATTTGATCAGCCGTCAGGATCTCACGCCGTGGGTGGCGGCGCTGTTTGTTGAGGAGTCCGCGCGCGGCAAGGGATTGAGCAAAGCGCTGCAGCAGCATGTGATCGATTTCGCGCAGCAGCGCGGTCATGACAAGCTGTGGTTATGGTCCACCTTTGGCGGCTATTACGAACGTTTTGGCTGGCAGTATCAATGCGACGCGCTGGAGTTTCCGGATGTGCGGGTGAAGGTGTATTCGCGGATTTTGTGATGGGTGCGCTTTGTCCCTCATCCCAGCCTTCTCCCGCAAGCGGGAGAAGGAGCCGCCCGAGCAAGCTGTAAATCCGAGGTTCACTCCACCTAATCATTCCCTCTCCCGCTTGCGGGAGAGGGTTAGGGTGAGGGAAAGCGCGCACCAGGATTTAACCCGGCCCACTCACCGAATGCCGTCTTACCAGCGTGGGGCTAAACATATTGGTCACTTCCGGCATCTCGCTGCCATTGGCTAACGCCAGCGCCAGTTGCGCCGCCTGTTGCGCCATGGTGACAATCGGATAACGCACCGTCGTCAAACGCGGACGCACATAGCGCGACACCAGCACATCATCGAAGCCAATCAGCGACATCTCTTCCGGCACGCGAATGCCGTTATCACTCAGCACCGCCAGCGCACCGGCGGCCATCGAATCGTTGTAGCAGGCCACCGCGGTGAACTGCTTGCCGCGTCCCATCAATTCGGTCATCGCCTGCTCGCCGCCCACCTCGTCTGGTTCGCCCCACGCCACCAAACGGTCGTTACACGGCAAACCGTGCTCTTTCAGCGCGTCGTAATAGCCTTGCAGACGATCTTCGGCATCGGAAATGGTGTGCGTGGAGCAGATAAAGGCGATTTGCGTATGGCCTTGCTGAATCAGATGGCGCGTTGCCAGCCACGCGCCGTAGCGGTCATCCAGCGCGATGCAGCGATGTTCAAAGCCTTTCAGCAGGCGATTCAACAGCACCATGCCCGGCACTTGCTTCATCAACATCTCTAAATCGTCGTCGGGGATTTTCTTAGCATGCACCACTAAGGCGGCGCAGCGATGGCGCATCAGTTGCTCAATCGCCTGACGCTCTTTTTGCTCATTGTGGTAACCGTTACCAATCAGCAAAAAGTTGCCGGTCTGGCCCGCAACTTCATCCACCGCTTTGACCATCGCGCCAAAAAACGGATCGGAAACATCGCCCACCACTAAACCCAGGGTTTCGGTGGATTGCTGCGCCAGGGCGCGTGCGTTGGCGTTCGGGTGATACTGCAACTGCTCCATTGCCGCCGTAACGGCGAGGCGAGAACTCTCGCTGGCTTTGGGCGAATTATTGATGACGCGGGAGACGGTCGCAACCGACACCCCAGCCATACGGGCAACATCCTTAATGGTAGCCATGCGATTATCGACATCCGGGAAAACGTTTACACATGCCACCAGTGTTACGGAAAACCCACCCTGTAGCAACCCGGCAGAATGCCAGCGCTGTCGCAAAAGCACGGAAAATCAGGCGCTCACAGCCGCGCTTTAGCTCGGTTACAGGCTCATGTTATGCTGCCAGACATAATCACACCTGCCTGCCGGACCAAAAACCATGAAAACTCGCGTGCCACACCTGGCGCACTGGGGCGCATTCACTGCCGTCACCGAAAACGATCGCCTGATTGGCTGTGAACCCTTCTTCGCCGATGCCGATCCCTCGCCGATGCTCAACACCATTCCTGAACTGGTCTATTCGGATAAGCGTATTCGCCAGCCGATGGTGCGCCGTTCATGGTTGAAGTCGCGTGAGAACAGCGATCGCACCTTGCGCGGTCGGGAAGATTTCGTGGCGGTGGATTGGGATACCGCGCTGGATTTAGTGGCGGAAGAGAATCGCCGCGTGCGCGATCGCTACGGCGCAGCGGGCATTTTCAACGGCTCTTACGGCTGGTCATCGGCGGGACGCGTCAACCACGCGCGCACGCTGATTCGTCGCTTCTATTTTCAGGGCGGCGGCGGCGTCGATCAGCAAGGTAACTACAGCTGGGGCGCGGCGCAGTTCTTCCTGCCGTACGTGATTGGCACCTACATGCCGCTCACCGGCCGCGTCACCGACTGGCCGGAAGTGGTGCAGCACGCCGACATCTTTATCGCCTTCGGCGGCCTGGCGCTGAAAAACGCGCAGGTGGCTTCCGGCGGCGCAGGGCAGCACAGCCTGAAACCGGCGCTGGAGCAGCTCAGTGCCAAAGGCACGCCAATTATTAACATCAGCCCAATGCGCGATGACTGCCCGGCGTTCGTCAATGCCGAGTGGATTCCTATTCGCCCGAACACCGACGTGGCGCTGATGCTGGCGCTGGGTTTTGAGATCACCAGGCGTAACGCGCTGGATGAAAGCTTCCTCGCCAGCCATTGCACCGGCTGGCCGCAGCTGCGCGGCTATCTGCTCGGTGAAAGCGATGGCATCGCCAAAACGCCTGAGTGGGCCAGCAGCATTACCGGCATTCCGGCGGCGCGCATTGCTTTGCTGGCGCAGCAGCTGATCGGCAAACGCAGCTTTATTACCTGCTCCTATTCGGTACAGCGCGCCCATCGCGGCGAGCAGCCGTACTGGATGATGATTGCGCTGTCGTCAATGCTCGGTCAGCCAGGCTTGCCGGGCGGCGGTTTCTCCTTTGGTCATGGCTCGATGAACAGCGTCGGCAATCCGCGTCAGGATGGCCCGGCACCCATGATGAGCACCGGCCCGAATCCGGGCAATTTGTCGATTCCAGTGGCGCGCATCAGCGACATGCTGCTCAATCCCGGCCAGCCGTACGCATTCCAGGGTGAAACCCAGCACTATCCGGATATCCATTTGGTGCACTGGGCGGGCGGCAATCCGTTCCATCATCATCAGCAGCTCAATCGTCTGGTGGAAGGCTGGCAGCGCCCGGATACCGTGATTGTGCAGGATATCGTCTGGACGCCGGCGGCGCAGATGGCGGATATCGTGTTGCCCGCGACCACCACGCTGGAGCGCAACGACATCGGCGGATCGTCGCGCGATCGCTTCGTGCTGGCGATGCATCAGGCGATCAAGCCGCAGCATCAGGCGCGCAATGATTTCGACATCTTCGCTGATATCGCCGATCGCCTCGGCTATCGTGATGTGTTCACCGAAGGGCGCAATGAGATGCAGTGGATTGAGCATCTGTATCAGCAGTGCGCGGTAGCGCATGCGCGCCGCGATATTCCGTTCCCGGAGTTCGGGGAATTCTGGGAGCGCGGTTTTGTCGAGATTCCCGAAGGCGGCAAGCCGTTCGTGTTTATGGATGATTTCCGCGCTAACCCAGAAACGCATCCAATTCAAACCGCCAGCGGCAAGATTGAGCTGTTCTGCCAAACTATTGCCGATTATCAGCTGGAAGATTTCGCCGGACATCCCGAGTGGCGCGAGCCGCAAGAGTGGCTGGGCGCGCCGCTCAGTTCACAGTTCCCGCTGCATATGATCTCGATTCAGCCATCCGATCGTCTGCACAGCCAGATGGACGCCACCGCCACGGTGCAAGGTAACAAAACCGCCGGACATGAGACGCTATATATGCATCCGCAGGATGCGGCAACGCGTGATATTCAGGATGGCGATGAGATTGAGGTGAGCAATGCGCGCGGGCGCATGCTGGCCGGTGTGCGCCTGACCGACGGTGTAACGCCGGGCGTGGTGATCATCGCCACCGGCGCCTGGTTCGATCCTGGCTTTGGTCGCGCCTGGCAACCGTGGGATCGCGCCGGCAACCCGAATGTCCTGACATTGGATATCGGCACCTCGTCGTTAACGCAGGGTCCTAACGCCATGAGTTGCCTGGTGGAAATCAAAAAACATCTGATGTGAATGGGCAACGAATAATCTCATCGCTGGTTACATTTTGCCGGTAACTGTTGCGTTTAGGCGATGGTTTCCCAGCGTGCCACCTTGCTACAGTCAGGGTCCCAGAGGTATTGATGGGTGAACATCAAAAAGTTTTCTTGATTACACCGACCTGCGCAGATGCGCAGGTTTTTTTTTGCTTAACGAATCGAAACACAGTTTTCCTGTCAACTCGCTTTACGTTTCTTTATAACTGCAAGCAATAAGCTTCAGATTCACTTACAGCAGCGGATTGCCATGCCTCAAATAAAAAAATTTCTGGGAAAAGACCAGATAAAAGCGCCCTTTAACCCGTTTCGTTTTCGCCTGATCTGCCTTGGCGTTTTCTGCTGTTTGGTGCTGTTGCTGATTTGCGTTGGTGACCTGCAGCTGATCAAGCATCCGATGCTGGAGCACGAAGCCGATCAGCGCTCGCTGCGTACCGTAACGTTGCCAACTAACCGTGGCACCTTGCTGGATCGTGACGGCCAGGCGTTAGCGCTGAGCGTTCCGGCACGTGACATCATCGCCGATCCAATGCGCGTGCTGGAGGCAAATCCCGATTTCACCAGCGCCAAATGGGCTTATCTGGCGGCCGCGCTCAATCAGCGTCCGGAAGATCTGCGCGCGGCCATCACCGCCAACCCGAAAAAACGCTTCCTCTATCTGGGCCGCAAAATCGAACTCGGCATCGCCAAAGATATCGCCGAGCTGAAACTCAAAGGTATCAGCTCGGTGTATAACGACAGCCGTTTCTATCCGATGAGTGAAGCAGCTGCGCCGCTGATTGGCATTGTAGGGGCCGACAGCAACGGCCTGAACGGCATCGAGAAGGGCTTCGACCATGTGCTGCAGGGCGATCCGGGCAAAGAAGTTTATCGTCAGGATGGTGAAGGCAACATCATTGCGATGATCGATTACCAGCCGCCACAGCAGCCGCCAACCGTGCAGCTCAGTATCGATAAGTTCGACCAATTCACGCTCTACAGCAAACTGCGCGACGGCGTGCTGCTTAACAAAGCGGATTCGGGTGCGGCGGTATTGGTGAAAATCGATACCGGCGAAATTCTGGCGATGGCCTCTTATCCGTCGTTCAACCCGAACAACTATGAAAATGCCACGCCGGCGCAGATGCGTAACTCGGCGATCAACGACAGTTACGAACCCGGCTCCACGGTGAAACCGCTGGTGGTGATGGAAGGGCTGGAACGCCATCTGGTGCGCGCCGATTCGGTGATCGATACCACGCCTTACAGCGTCAACGGCCACTTAATTCGCGACGTTGGTCACTGGCCGCGCCTCACCATGACCGGCATTTTGCAGAAATCGAGTGACATCGGCGTCTCGCACATTGCGCTGGCGATGCCCGCTGAAGCGCTGGTTAATACCTATCAGGCATTTGGCCTGGGTAAACCTACCGGGCTGGGATTGACCGGTGAAAGCGTGGGGTACTTCCCGCTGCACCGCGAGCGCTGGGCCGATATCGAACGCGCCACCTTTGCCTTTGGCTACGGCCTGCGCGTCACGCCGCTGCAGATTGCGCGTGAATACGCCACGCTTGGTTCGTACGGCGTTTATCGTCCATTGTCGATCACCAAAGTGACGCCGCCGGTGTTAGGCAAACAGGTGGCGAATCCGCAGGTGGTGCAAACCGTGGTGCATATGCTGGAGAGCGACGTACTGCCGGGCGGGACCGGGGTAAGAGCGGCGGTGCCGGGTTATCGTCTGGCGACCAAAACCGGTACCGCAGAGAAGATGGGCACCAGCGGCAAGTACGATGGCGGTTATATCAACTACACCGCCGGCATCGCGCCCGCCAGCCATCCGGAAGTGGCGCTGGTGGTAATGATCAACCATCCCACCGCGGGCGATCACTTTGGTGGCTCGGTGGCGGCACCGATCTTCGGCAACATCATGGGCCCGGTACTCAAGCACATGAACGTGGCACCCGATGCGATCTACAGTAAACCTTCTTCAGACAAATCTTAGTTAAATCAAAAGTGTAAGTGAGGTGTGGAGAATATTCACACCTCGTTTCACTTCCCCAAACACCGTTGCTTTTTGCACCTGTCTTTCACCGACTCAACGGTGCGAGTATGTAGATCCCAGAGGTATTGATGGGTGTGAAACAAGCTGCTTTGGCAGTACCCTGTTATTACACCGACCCACGCAGATGCGTGGGTTTTTTTTGCCTGTAATTTACGACCGTGCGAACTCGCTCACACCTCTTGTCTGAGTCTTAACACTTCCCCGGCAACATAAAAATATCGGGTTGTGTAACCTGTAGGTAACGCACCGCGATGTCGCATTCCATGGCGGTTCGCTAGCCCCTTACGGTGTTGGTAGCGCTTTAAGGGGCGATTTTTTATTGCGACTCGTTGAGGCCAACCCGCGATGCCAAAAACCAAAGACCGCACGCCAAAAGGCGAGGGCCGTTCTTCGGCGTTTCAGTTACGTATTCACCCGGAGCTGCACGAGCAGCTGCGCAGTGTGACCGACGACGACAACGTCACGCTGTCGTGCTGGTTAAAAGAGCTGGCGCGCCGCGAGCTGCGCCGCAGAGGCATCGAACCCAAAGGTTAAATCGGTGGTTATTGCGTGCACATAACCGTAGCGGCGCAATTCATTGCGCTCCGTTGACCTTTTTCCCGCTGTTATCTTGCGCAATAAATTGCGCCGCTACGAAATTTTCGATAATCGATTTCGGGGCTGAAAACCCGCAAAACGCTAAAAATCCCAACCCTTTATGGCACGAAAGGTTTACCATTTTCCTTTGGAAAATATATTTTACGCAACCTTAACAACCCCGCTTAACCCGCCTCCCTACAATGGCTTTCAAGTCATTACCTTCGTGACTATTCCCTTCCTATCTTTTAGAGAACAACTATGCGCCTGAAACTTCTTTCTGCCAGCGTGGTGTTTTTACTGGCAGCCTGTGACCAGGGCGGAGCAAAGCCCGCCGCATCCGCCACCCCGCAAGTGGGGGTGGTCAACCTGAAAGCGCAACCCGTTACGCTTGTCAGCCAATTGCCAGGCCGCACCACGGCGGTGAGAACTGCGCAGGTGCGTCCGCAGGTGAGCGGCGTAATTGAAAAAATCCTGTTTACCGAGGGCGGTGAAGTGAAAGCCGGCCAGCCGCTGTATCAAATCGATCCGGCCACCTATAAAGCGGCCTACGACAAAGCCATGGCGACCTGGCAGAACGATGCGATGGTGGTGAAGCGCTATCAGCCGCTGGCCAACGCGCACGCCATCAGCCAGCAAACCTACGACGATGCGGTCGCCGCTGCGCGTGAAGCGCAGGCCGACGTGGAAACCGCCAAAGTGAATCTCGACTACACGCTGGTGAAAGCACCGATCTCCGGCCACATCAGCCGCTCGCTGTACACCGCCGGTGCGCTGGTCACCAACGGGCAAACCGATTATCTCGCCACCATCACTCAGCTTGATCCGATCTATGTCGATGTCAGCGAATCCTCCACCGATCTGCTGCGCCTGCGCCGCGCGCTGGCCGACGGCAAAATCGCCAAAGTGGCCGACAACACCGCCGCCGTGGGCTTGTCGCTGGAAGATAACAGCCAGTACGCCGAGCAGGGCAGGCTGGCGTTCTCGGAAGTGAACGTCGATACCGCCACCGGCACCGTGGTGCTGCGCGCGGTATTCCCGAACCCCAATAACCAACTGCTGCCTGGCATGTACGTGCATGCCAGCTTCCCGCAGGGCATTCAGCAGCAAGGCATTCTGCTGCCGCAAGAGTCGATCATGCATGACACCAAAGGTCAGCCGTATGTCTTTGTGGTGAAAAGCGACAACACCATCGAGCAGCGCAGTATCCACACCGGCGAGATGATTAAAGGAGAATGGCTGGTGACCTCGGGCCTGCAGCAAGGGGAAAACGTGGTGGTGAACAACCTGCAAAGCGTGCGCAGCGGGGTGAAAGTGACCACCAGCGCCGCCAACACCAACGACACGCCATCCGCCAATGCGGTGAGTCTTTCGATGACTGACGCAGCGGCGCAATAAGGGGGCGGCATGTCGAAGTTTTTTATTGAACGTCCAATCTTCGCCTGGGTTATCGCCATTATCGTGATGCTGGTCGGCGCGATTGCCGCCATCAGTTTGCCGGTCAATCAATATCCCAATATCTCCGCGCCAGCGGTCTCCATCTCGGTAACTTATCCGGGGGCCAGCGCCGAAACCACGCAAAACACCGTGGTGCAGGTCATTGAGCAGCAGCTGAACGGTCTGGATGGTTTGCGCTATCTGGAGTCGAGCAGCGCCTCGGACGGCAGCGCGCAGATCATCGCCACCTTTAATCAGGGCATCAATCCCGATATCGCCCAGGTTCAGGTGCAGGATCGCGTGTCGCTGGCGGAGTCGCAGCTGCCCACGGATGTGACCCAGCAAGGCATCCGCATCCGTAAGTACCAGAAAAACTTTATGATGGTTATCGGGCTGATCGCCAAAGACGGCAAGCTGAGTAACGGCGATCTGGCCGACATTCTGGTGTCGAAACTGGAAGATCCGATCTCGCGTACGCCGGGCGTCGGCGACTTCATGGTGCTGGGATCCGAATACGCGATGCGCATCTGGCTCGATCCGGCCAAATTGTACAAATACAACCTGATGCCGAGCGATGTTACCACGGCGATTGATAGCCAGAACGTGCAGGTGTCGTCCGGTTCACTCGGCGGCTTGCCGACCATTCAGGGCGCAAAAACCCAGGCGACGATCCTCGGCAAAACCCGTTTCACCACCGTGCAGCAGTTTGATAATGTGCTGCTGAAGGTGAATAGCGACGGCTCGCAGGTGCGGCTGAAAGATGTGGCCAGCGTCGCGCTCGGGCCGCAAAGCTACGGCATCGATGCCACCATGAACGGCAAACCGGCCGCCGGTATCGCGTTGCGTCTGGCAACCGGTGCCAATGAACTGGATACCGCCAAGGCGGTGCGCCAGACCATCGCCGACCTGAAAGATTCGCTGCCGGATAACGTCGAGATTCAGTATCCGTACGACACCTCGCCGGTGGTCAGCGCCTCGATTGAAGAGGTGGTGAAAACGCTGATCGAAGCGGTGGTGCTGGTGTTCTTCGTGATGCTGATCTTCCTGCAAAACCTGCGCGCCACGCTGATCACCACGCTGGTGGTGCCGGTGGTGCTGCTGGGCACCTTTGGCATTCTCTCAGCCTTTGGTTACAGCATTAACACCCTCACCATGTTCGGTATGGTGCTGGCCATCGGGCTACTGGTGGATGACGCCATTGTGGTGGTGGAGAACGTTGAGCGCGTGATGCACGAAGAGCAGCTCGACCCGAAAGCCGCCACCATTAAATCGATGCAGCAGATTCAGGGCGCGCTGTTTGGCATTGCGCTGGTGCTGTCGGCAGTGCTGCTGCCGATGGCGTTCTTCTCCGGATCGACCGGTGTGATTTACCGCCAGTTCTCGGTCACCATCGTCTCGGCGATGGCGCTGTCGGTGATCATGGCGCTGATCTTCACGCCTGCGCTGTGCGCCACCTTGCTGAAACCGGCAGCGGCGGAGCATAAAAGCACCGGATTCGCCGGTTGGTTTAACCGCAAGTTCGACAGCGGGGCAATGCACTACACCCACGGCGTCAGCAAAGTGATATCCCGTCGCGGCCTGTTCCTGATGATCTATCTGGTGATCGTCGGCGTGACGGGATTTTTGTTCACCCGTGTACCGACCACCTTCCTGCCGGGTGAAGATCAGGGCTTGATGATGGTGCAGATCACGCTGCCGGTGAACTCGTCATCGCAGCGCACTCAGCAGGTGATCAACGATCTCAACGCCTATCTGCAACAGAACGAAGCGTCGGTGGTGACCACCACCTTTGGCGTGGCGGGCTTTAACTTTGCTGGTCGCGGTCAGAGCAACGCCATGGCTTTTGTGCGCCTGAAAGATTGGGGCGACCGCACGCACAGCGGTCAAAGCGTGCAGGATTTGGCGAACCGCGTGATGGCGCACTTCGCCAACTATCAGAACGCCAAAATCTTCGCCATGGTGCCGCCGGCGGTGATGGAGTTGGGCAACGCCACCGGTTTCGATCTCTATCTGCAGGATACCGGCGCGCACAGCCATCAGCAGATGATGGATGCCGCGCATCAGCTGATTACGTTGGCGAACAACGATCCGCATCTGGCGCAGGTACGTCTTAACGGGCTGGAAGATGAGCCGCAGTATCAGTTGGAGATCAATGATGAGAAGGCCAGCGCGCTCGGCCTGAGCATGACCGACATCAACAACACATTGTCGGTGGCGTGGGGCTCCAGCTACATCGATCAGTTCATGTACAACGGCCGCGTGAAAGAGGTCTATCTGATGGGTAAAGCGGACTCGCGCGTTACACCGTCGGATCTCGACAAATGGTACTTCCGCAACAGCAGCGGCACCATGGTGCCATTCTCCGCCTTCGCCTCGGGCAAATGGGTGTACGGCTCGCCGCACTTTGAACGCTTTAACGGCTTAACCGCCGAAGAGATTCTTGGATCGCCCGCGCCGGGCCAAAGTACCGGTGAAGCGATGAAAGCGGTGGAGCTGTTGGCGAAGCAGCTGCCGCATGGGTTCCGCGTGCAGTGGTACGGCATTTCGTATGAGGAGCAGGCATCTGGCAGCCAAACCACGCAGTTGTATCTGATCTCGATTCTGGTGGTGTTCCTGTGTCTGGCGGCGCTGTACGAGAGCTGGTCGATTCCGTTCTCGGTGATCATGGTGGTGCCGCTCGGCATCCTCGGCACCATTAGCGCGGTGCTGCTGCGTGGCCTGCAGAACGATGTTTTCTTCCAGGTTGGCCTGCTGACCACCGTGGGGCTGGCGGCGAAAAACGCCATCCTGATCGTGGAGTTCGCCAAAGAGCTGCATGAGCGCGAGGGCAAAACGCTGGTGGAAGCGGCGGTAGAAGCGGCGCGGCTGCGTATCCGTCCGATTATCATGACCTCAATGGCGTTTATTCTCGGCGTGCTGCCGCTGACCATATCCAACGGCGCGGGCGCAGGCAGCCAGCATTCGATTGGTACGGCGGTGGCGGGCGGTATGATCACCGCGACTTTCCTCGCCATCTTCTTTGTGCCGATGTTCTACGTGGTGGTTTCGCAGTTCTTTGCGCGTAAGAAACAAACATCCGCAGAGGGGGTTAAAAATGAACATGAATAACTTCCGTCTGGCGCTGTTGCCGCTCGCGCTGGCATTGGCCGGTTGTACGCTGGCACCGCACTATCAGCGCCCGGCGCTGCCGGTGGACGCTAAATACGATCAGGCGACGCCCGTCGGCAACGTCGCCGATTTGCCGTGGCAGAACTTCTTCACCGATGCCACGCTGCGCAACCTGATCCAGCTGTCGCTCGATAACAACCGCGACCTGCGCGTGGCGGCGCTGAACGTGCAAGAGGCGCAGCAGGGCGTCACGGTGCAGCGCGCTGCGCTGATGCCGTCGATCAACGCCACGGCCAGCCAGACTTCGGCGCATGAACCGGCCAATCTCTACAACACCAAAACCAGCGGCGCGGTGACCTATCACGAGCTGAACAGCGGCTTGAGCGTCACCTCGTGGGAGCTGGATTTCTTCGGCCGCCTGCAAAGCCTGAGCGATCAGGCGCAGGAAACCTATCTGTCGAGCGCCGCCACCGAACGCGCCACGCGCATTTCACTGATCGCGGAAGTGGCGACGGCGTGGCTGACGCTGAGTTCGGATAACGATCTGCTGCATCTGGCGCAACACACCGCGCAAAGCCAGCAGGAATCGTATCGCCTGACCAAGCTCAGCTACGACGGCGGTGCCAGCAGCGATCAGGATCTGGCGCAGGCCGAAAGCACGGTGCGGGCGGCGCAGGCGGACGTGGCGAGTTACACGCGGCAGGTGCGGCAGGATGTGGATGCGCTGCGCTTGCTGGTCGGCACCGATCTGCCCGCCACGCTGCTGTCACACGCCACGCTGGACGCCAACTGGCACTTCCCGGCCACGCCCGCTGGCTTACCGTCGGATCTGCTGACGCGTCGCCCGGATATCATGGCGGCGGAGCACACGCTGAAGGCGGCTAATGCCAATATCGGCGCGGCGCGTGCCGCCTTCTTCCCGAGCATCACGCTGACCGCGTCCGGCGGCTCCACCAGCAGCTCGCTTGGCAGCCTGCTGGGCGGCGGCACCGGCGCATGGTCATTCATGCCATCGATTAACCTGCCGATTTTTGACGGTGGTAAAAACCAGGCCAACCTGAATATCGCGCATATCGAGAAACGCATTGAGATTGCTGACTATGAGAAGGCGATCCAGACCGCGTTTAAAGAGGTGAACGATGCGCTGGCCGGTCAGGATACCTGGCAGGATCAGCTGACGGCGCTGCAACAGGAGGTTGGCGCCAATCAGCGCGACTACGACTATTCCGTATTGCGCTTCAAGCAAGGCGTCGACAATTATCTCAATGTGTTAGTGGCCCAGCGATCGCTTTACAGTGCGCAGCAGTCGCTGATCAGTGCGCATCTCGGCCAATTGAGCCAGAAAATCACCCTGTACAAGGCGTTAGGCGGCGGCTGGAAATCTTAATCACCTTAACGAAACCCTTACGGTTCGCGTATGGAATTCGCGCGGGCATTCAACCGATAATGCGCGTAGTGATGATTTCCCCTTGAAATAGTCCCCTGTTTTACAGGGGATTTTCCGTTTTCTGGCTAATCTGAAGATCCTGATGACTAACAACGCTTCCCGCTCCCCGTTTTCCCGCTGGCTGAAATGGCTCCTGTTGTTGCTTGTGCTGTTGATTGTGGCGGGCGTGATCTGGCGCGTGGTCGGTGGTCACGGCGGCATGCCGGGCGGCGGAAAACCGCCGGGCGCACGCGGCGGTCATCGCGGTGGCGCGGGCGGCCCGCCGGGCATGGCGATGATGATGGGCGGTGCCACGCTGGTACACAGCGGCGTCGCCAGCAGCGCGGATGTGCCGGAATACCTCAACGCGCTCGGCACGGTGATCCCCAACGCCAGCGTCACGATCACCAGCCGCGTCGCTGGTCAGCTGGAAAAAGTGTTCTTTACCGAAGGGCAGAAAGTCAGCGCCGGACAGCTGCTGGCGCAGATCGATCCGCGCAGCTATCAGGCGACGCTGGCGCAGTATCAGGGCGATCTCAATCAGAATCAGGCGTTGCTGAAAAGCGCGCAGTTAACGCTGGTGCGTTATCAGAAACTGGCGGCGCAGGATTCGTTATCGCGCCAGGATCTCGATACCCAAACCGCCACCGTCGGCCAGTACAAAGGTGCGGTCGCCGCTGATGAAGCGCAGATCGCCAGCGCCAAACTGGATATCGAGTATGCGCGCATCACCTCGCCAATCAGCGGACGCGTCGGTTTGCGTCTGGTCGATCCCGGTAATATGGTGCAAACCACCGATACCACCGGCATCGTGGTGGTGACGCAGATGCAGCCCGCCGCAGTGACCTTTAGCGTGCCGCAGGGCAACATTCCGCAGCTGACCAAAGCGCTGCACGGCGGGCAAAGTCTGCCCGCCACCGCCTTTGATCAGGACAACAGCCGCGCGCTGGCGCAGGGCGAGGTGAAGTTCATCAGCAACCAGATCGATACCGCGACCGGCACCATTGAGCTGAAAGCCACCTTCCCAAATGAAGACGAATCGCTGTTCGCTAACCAGTTCGTCAATCTGCGGCTGCAAACCAACATCCTGAAAAATGTCACGGTGATCCCGGCGCAGGCGCTGCAGCTGAGCAGCGACGGCAGCTTCGTGTTTGTCATCAACCAAGACAACACCGTGACGCGCAAAGCGGTCACCACCGGGCCAACGTTTGGTGAAGATCAGCAGGCGATCCTCAAAGGGGTGGAACCGGGCGATCGCCTGGTGACCGAAGGCATCGATCGCCTAACCAACGGCAGCAAAGTGCAGCTGGCGGATGAGCGCAAAACCACCGCGACTGCCGAGGCCAAATGAATCCGTCTCGCCTGTTTATCCAGCGTCCGGTCGCCACCATTTTGCTGATGGTCGGCGTGCTGATCGCCGGGATCTTCTCCTACCGTTTTCTCTCCACCTCGGCGCTGCCGCAGGTGGATTACCCGACCATTCAGGTCACCACGCTCTATCCCGGTGCCAGCCCGGATGTGATGGCGTCGTCCGTCACCTCGCCGCTGGAGCGCCAGCTGGGTCAAATGGCTGGGTTGAGCCAGATGACGTCAACCAGCTCAAGCGGATCGTCGATCGTCACGCTGAAGTTCAGCCTCGATCTGTCGCTGGATGTCGCCGAGCAGGAAGTGCAGGCGGCGATCAATGCTGCCAATAACTTGCTGCCGAGCGATCTGCCCAATCCGCCTACTTACAAAAAGGTCAATCCAGCCGATACCGCCGTGATTACGCTGGCGGTAAGTTCCGACACGCTGCCGCTGACGCAGGTGCAGGATCTGGTGAACACGCGCGTGGCGCTCAAGCTGTCGCAGATTAACGGCGTCGGCATGGTGACGCTGGCGGGCGGCCATCAACCGGCGATTCGCGTGCAGATGGACCCGAAAGCGCTGGCGGCGCATCAGCTGTCGCTGGAGGACGTCAACACGCTGATCGGCAACAGCAACGTGAACGGCTCGAAAGGCGGCTTCGACGGCAAATATCACTCGGTGACCATCGACGCCAACGATCAGCTGCGCACCGCCGATGAGTACGGCAATTTGATCATCACTTACCAAAACGGTGCGGCGCTGCGGCTGAAAGATATCGCGCATATCGAACAGGGACCGGAGAACAGCTTCCAGTCGGCGTGGGCCAACAACAGTCCGGCGATTGTGATCAGCGTGCAGCGCCAGCCGGGCGCCAACGTGATTCAGGTGGTGGACAGCATCAAAGCGCAGCTGCCGAAGCTGCAGGCGGCACTGCCGGACGGCGTGAAGATGAGCATCTTGTCGGATCGCACGCAAACCATTCGCGCCTCGATCAGCGACGTGCAGTTTGAGCTGATGCTGTCGGTGGCGCTGGTGGTGATGGTGACGTTCCTGTTCCTGCGCAACGTGGCGGCGACGCTGATTCCCAGCGTGGCGGTGCCGCTGTCGCTGATTGGTACCTTCGGCGTGATGTATCTGGCCGACTTCAGCCTGAATAATCTTTCGCTGATGGCGCTGACCATCGCCACCGGCTTCGTTATCGACGATGCGATTGTGGTGGTGGAGAACATTTCACGGCGGCTGGAAGAGGGCGAAACGCCGATGCAGGCGGCGCTGAAAGGCTCGCAGCAGATTGGCTTCACCATCATCTCGCTGACCTTCTCACTGATTGCCGTGCTGATCCCGCTGCTGTTTATGGGCGACGTGGTTGGGCGGTTGTTCCGCGAATTTGCCATCACGCTGGCGGTGTCGATTCTGGTGTCGATGGTGGTGTCACTAACCCTGACGCCGATGCTGTGCGCCTATCTGCTGCAGCACATTCCGTCGGAAAAACAGTCGCGCTTTTCGCGTAAAGGCGGCGAACTGTTCGACAAGCTGGTGCGCGGCTACGACCGCATGCTGACGGTGGTGCTGAATCATCAGAAGCTGACGCTGCTGGTGGCGCTGGCGACCTTTGTGCTCACCGCGCTGCTGTATATCGCCATCCCAAAAGGCTTCTTCCCGACGCAGGATACCGGGCTGATTCAGGGCGTCACCGTGGCGTCGCAGGATGTGTCGTTTAGCGAGATGTCGAAGCGACAGCAGGCGCTGGCGAAAGTGATTCTGCAAAATCCGTCGGTGGAGAGTTTGTCCTCAACCATCGGCATTGATGGCAGCAACACCAGCCTGAATAGCGGGCGTATCCAGATCAACCTCAAGTCGTTTGACCAGCGCGACGACAAAGCCGACGTGGTGATCAAACAGCTGCAACAGGCGGCGCAGCAGGTGGCGGGCATTCAGCTCTATCTGCAACCGGCGCAGGATTTGACCGTTAACGATCAGGTGTCGCCGAGCCAGTATCAGTTCACGCTGGATGATGCCGACAGCGAAAACCTGGTGCGCTGGACGCCAAAGATGGTCGCCGCCTTGCAGCAGCGTCCGGAGTTTAACGGCGTGGTGAGTAACCTGCAGGATCAGGGCCGCGTGGCCTATGTCGAGCTGAATCGCGATAAAGCGGCGCGCTACGGCATTACCGCCGCCGACGTCGATACCGCGCTGTACAACAGCTTCGGTCAGCGTTTGGTCTCCACCATCTTTACCCAGGCCAATCAGTATCGCGTGGTGCTGGAAGTGGCGCCGCAGTATCAGCAATCGCCCGCTTCGTTTGATGATGTCTATTTGCCGGTGACCAGCGCAAGCAGCAGCACGTCCACCACGGATGACACCACCACAACCACCACCGGCATGGTGAAGCTCACGTCCATCGCCACCATTCACCAGCGCACCGGTTCGCTGATGCACATGCGCCTCAATCAGTTCCCGGCGGTGATGGTGTCGTTCAATCTCAACAAAGGCTATTCGCTGGAAGAGGGGCAGAAGGCGATTGCCACAGTAACGCAGCAGCTGAATTTGCCGTCGAGCATCACCTTGCGTTATCAGGGCGAAACCTCGGCATTCCAGAGCGCCACCGGCAACACGCTGTGGTTGATTCTGGCGGCATTAATCACCATGTACGTGGTGCTCGGCATTCTGTACGAAAGCTTTATCCATCCGGTGACCATTCTCTCGACGCTGCCGTCGGCGGCGGTCGGCGCGCTGTTGACGCTGCTGCTGGCGGGCAGCGAGTTCAGCCTGATCGCGCTGATTGGCGTGATTCTGCTGATCGGTATCGTCAAGAAGAACGCGATTATGATGATCGACTTCGCGCTGGAGGCGGAAAACAAGCAGCACATAAGCGCGCGGGACGCGATTCATCAGGCGTGTTTACTGCGCTTCCGCCCGATTCTGATGACCACCATGGCGGCGCTGCTCGGTGCGCTGCCGCTGATGCTGGCGTCCGGTTCCGGTGCCGAGCTGCGCCAGCCGCTCGGTCTGGTGATTGTTGGCGGTTTGATCGTCAGCCAGGTGCTGACGCTGTTCTCCACGCCGGTGATTTACCTGTGGTTTGATGGCATCGCGCAGCGCGGCAAGCGCTACATGCAGCGCAAGCAGCAGCAGGCGCGGGGCGAGCGATGAACTTAACCCGGCTGTTTATCTTCCGCCCGGTTGCCACGTTACTGCTGACGCTGGCGATCCTGCTGCTGGGCGCGTTGGGCTATCGGCTGCTGCCGGTGGCGCCGCTGCCGCAGGTGGATTTCCCCACCATTATGGTCAGCGCCAGCCTGGCCGGTGCCAGCCCGGAAACCATGGCGGCCACCGTCGCTACGCCGCTGGAGCGTTCGCTGGGGCAGATCGCCGGCGTCACCGAGATGACCTCCAGCAGTTCGCAGGGATCGACCAGCGTGATTTTGCAGTTTGATCTCGATCGCGACATCAACGGCGCGGCGCGTGACGTGCAGGCGGCGATCAACGCCGCACGCAGTTTGCTGCCGAGCGCGATGGAGTCGCTGCCGACCTATCGCAAAGCCAACCCATCGGATGCGCCGATTGTGATGCTGGCGCTGACGTCCGCCACGCGCACGCCGGGCGAACTCTACGATCTGGCCGAAAGCAAAATCGAGCAGGCGATGGGCCAGGTGAAAGGCGTGGGCGAAGTGTCGCTGATGGGCAGCGCCTTACCGGCGGTGCGCATCGATCTGCAGCCGCTGAAGCTGACGCAGTATGGCATTTCGCTGGATACGGTGCGCAGCGCCATCGCCAACAGCACCAGCAATAAGCCGAAAGGGATTTTGCAGGGCAGCAGCCAGTCGTGGGTGGTGGACAGCAACGGCCAGCTGGATAAAGCCGCGCAGTATCAGGATCTGATCGTTACCTATAAAGAGGGCAAAGCGGTGCGGCTGCATGATGTCGCCACCGTGTATGACTCGGTTGAAGATCAGTATCAGGCCGGTTTCCTCAATGCCATGCCATCGGTGATGGTGGGCATTAAGCGCCAGGCCGGTGCCAACATGCTCGACACCATTGATGCCATCAAAGCGCAGCTGCCGACGCTGGAAAAAAATCTGCCCGCCGATACGCAACTGAAAGTGGTGGTGGATCGCTCGCCGACGGTGCGCGCCTCGCTGTATGACACCGAAGAGACGCTGCTGGTGGCGATGCTGCTGGTGATCGCCGTGGTGTTTGTGTTTCTGCGTAACGTGCAGGCGGTGATTATCCCGGCGCTGGCGCTGCCGGTCTCGCTGATTGGCACCTGCGCGGTGATGTATCTGCTGGGTTACAGCCTCGATAACCTGTCGCTGATGGCGCTGATTATCGCCACCGGCTTTGTCGTCGATGACGCGATTGTGGTGCTGGAAAACATCACGCGCCATATCGAAGAAGGGCTCAGTCCGCTGCGCGCGGCGCTGCGTGGCGCGCAGGAAGTAAGTTTTACCGTGCTGTCGATGACCATGTCGCTGATTGCGGTGTTCATCCCGATTCTGCTGATGGGCAGCATCGTCGGACGCTTGTTCCGCGAATTTGCCGTCACGCTGACGGTATCGCTGCTGATTTCGATGTTTGTCTCGCTGAGCCTGACGCCGATGCTGTGCGCGCGCCTGCTGAAGCCAAAGCCCAAAGTCACGCAACGCCCGCATCCGCTGTATCAGTTTATCGAAAACCAACTTAACGCATTGCTGGCGGCTTATTCGCGCGGGTTAACCTGGGTGATGGCGCACCAAAAGCTGACGATGTTTAGTCTGGTGCTGACCGTGCTGCTCAACCTGTTTTTGTTCTCGGTGGTGCAGAAAGGCTTTTTCCCCAATCAGGATACCGGCCTGCTGATGGGCGCGCTGCGTGCCGATCAGAACATCTCCTTCCAGGCGATGAAGCCGAAAATGCTGCAGTTCACCCACATCATCCAGTCCGATCCGGCGGTGGAGAGCGTGATGTCGTCGATGGGCAGCGGCATGTTCGGCTCGCGCAACAGCGCCAACTTCTTTGTGCGCCTGAAGGATTTTGACAAGCGCGATGCCACCGCCACCGAAGTGGCGAACCGCCTGAGTATGAAAACCAGCCATATCGCTGGCGCGCAGATGTTCCTGATGGCGGCGCAGGATCTGCACATCGGCGGGCGCAGCGCCAACGCCACCTATCAATACAGTTTGCAGGCCGACGATCTCGATCTGCTACGTGAGTGGACGCCCAAAGTGCAGGCGGCGCTGGCGGCGATCCCGCAGCTGAATAGCGTCGATTCCGACTCGCAAACCGGCGGTCAGGAAGTGGTGATTAATATCGATCGTGACCGCGCGAAACGGTTGGGCGTGGATGTGCAGATGCTCGACACCCTGCTGAATAACGCCTTCAGCCAGCGCCAGGTTGCCACGCTCTATCACACGCTTAATCAGTATCATGTGGTGATGTCGCTGCAGGACAGCTACACGCGCGATCCGGCGATTTTGCAGCAGCTGTATGTGATTAACGACAGTGGCGATCGCGTGCCGCTCGCCGCGTTCGCCAGCTTCAAGGGCGGCAACGCGCCGCTGTCGGTGGCGCATCAGGGTCAATCCGCCACCAGCACCGTAGCGTTTAACCTCAACGATGGCGTGTCGCTGGAGCAGGCGCAGGCGCTGATTAAGCAGGCGATGGCGCAGCTCGGTTTACCCTCCAGTATTCAGGCCGGTTTTGCCGGCACCGCCGCCGCCTTCGCCCAGCTTACCGCCACCATGCCGTGGCTGATTATCGCGGCGCTGGCGGCGGTGTATATCGTGCTCGGCGTGCTGTATGAGAGTTACATCCATCCGCTCACCATTCTCTCAACACTGCCGTCGGCGGGTGTGGGCGCGCTGTTGTTGCTGTTGCTGACCAACACGCAGCTGACGGTGATCGCGCTGATCGGCATCATCCTGCTGATTGGTATCGTGAAAAAGAACGCCATCATGATGATCGACTTTGCGATTCACGCCGAGCGTAGCCAAGGCATGACGCCGCAGCAGGCGATCACCCAAGCCTGCTTGATGCGTTTCCGGCCGATCATGATGACCACGCTGGCCGCCTTCTTTGGCGCGCTGCCGCTGGCGCTGGGCAGCGGCGGCGATGCCGACTTACGTAGCCCGCTCGGGCTGGCGATTGCCGGTGGTTTGGCGCTGAGCCAATTATTAACGCTGTTTACTACGCCGGTGGTTTATCTCTGGCTCGACCGTTTAAGCCGCGCCACGCAACGTCAGTGGCAGCGGTTGCGTCATGTGGAATCCCGATAGATGAAAATGTCTCTGAAAATTACGCCGTTGCTCACCGTGATGTTGCTGGCGGGCTGCGCGGTTGGCCCCGATTATCAGCGCCCGAGCATGGCGATGCCGACCCATTTCAAAGAAGCCAAAGGCTGGACGCAGGCGACGCCGCAGGATGCAAACAGCAAAGGTGAATGGTGGCAGGTGTATCACGATGCCACGCTGTCTAGTCTGCTGAAGCAGGTGAGCATCTCCAACCAGAACGTTGCCAGCTATGCCGCGCAGTACCGCGAAGCGCAGGCGTTAGTTGGGCAATCACGCGCGGAGTTGTTGCCGTCGGTAAGCTACGACGTCAGCAGCACGCGCAGCGGCAGCCGCGCCAGCGCCAGCGGACAACGTAGCGTCAGCAACAGCCATGCCGCCGATCTCAGCGCCAGCTGGGAGCTGGATGTGTGGGGCAAACTGCGACGCACGCTGGAGGAGAACCACGCCAGCGCCGAAGCCAGCAAAGCCGAGCTGGCGAATATCACCTTGAGCGCGCAGTCCGAACTGGCGCAGGACTATTTCCAGCTGCGCATCATCGACGAGAAAATCGCGCTCTATCAGCGCAGTATCGCGGCCTATCAACGCTATCTGACGGTGATTGAAAACAAATACGCGGCGGGCAGCGAATCACGCGCCACCTTAGCGCAGGCGCAGATGCAGCTGGAGAGCGCCCGCGCCTCGGCGCAGGATTACCAGTGGCAGCGTGCGCAGATGGAGCACGCCATTGCGCTGCTGCTGGGCCGCGCACCGGCGGATTTCTCCTTGCCGGTGGCGAAGCTGGAGGCCGCGCTGCCCGCGATACCGAACAGCGTGCCGTCGCAGCTGTTGCAGCGCCGTCCCGATATCGCCTACGCCGAGCGCAACGTGGCGGCGGCGAATGCGGCGGTCGGCGTGGCGATTGCCGGTTACTATCCCGATTTGACGCTGAGCGCCAGCGGAGGCGTGAGTTCATCGGCGATCAACAGTTTGTTCTCGCTGCCCAATCGCGTCTGGTCTTTGGGGCCGGAGCTGAGCGGTACGCTGTTAGATTTCGGCGCCACCTCAGCGAAAGTCGAACAGGCACGCGCCGCCTATGATGCCAGCGTTGCCAGCTATCGCCAGTCGGTGCTGACCGGCATGGGCGAAGTGGAGGATTATCTGGTGCAGCTGAATACTTTGCAGGGCGAAATCGCCGCACAGCAGCGCGCCACCGACGCGGCGCAGGAATCGGCGCGCGTAACGCGTAATCAGTATGATGCCGGAATGATCGACTATCTCGACGTCGCCACCACCGAAAACAGCAGCCTGAGCGCGCAGCAGAGTTTGCTGTCGCTGCAGAGCACGCAGTGGGTCAGCAGCGTCGGTCTGATCGCCGCGCTGGGCGGTGGCTGGCAGGCGGATACGCGGTAAAACCAGGTCGCCATGAATGGCCCTTTGCCGCAGCTGACGCGCCAGCGCCTCTGGCAAATGAGCCCTTTTTAGCAGCACTCACTGAAGCTTCGGAGCAGGCCGGGGACGCTTTTGGGCCGGCAATCCGCAGCGCTGAACGAAGCGAGGAAGCCAGGAGAGCCCGCAGGACGCGGGCGAAATGCGGAGCCGGGACAAGGAAGTCCCGTCTCCGCCGGTCCGTCAGGCAAACGAGCGAAGTGAAGGCACCGCGCTAGCGGCGCGAGGACCGCCGGACCAAAAGTGGCCCCGGCCTGCGCACTCATCGTTGGCTTAACTGACAAGCATTACGCCATGAATGGCGGCCCTACGACCGCTATTGCGTTTAAATCACCACGCCACTTGTCGAAAATCCCCAGATCCTGCATCGTAAGAGCCATTTTTTACGATTGCTAAGGAGCTGGCATGCTACTCACTTTTTTCCGTTTCCTGTTCCGCCTGCTGTGGCGTGTGGAACTGCGCGGCGACCTCGCGGCACTGCATAAAGAGAAAGTGCTGATCACCCCCAATCACACGTCGTTTCTGGATGGGGTATTACTGGCGCTGTTTCTGCCGATCAAACCGGTGTTCGCGGTCTATTCGTCGATCAGCGATCAATGGTTTATGCGTCTGCTGAAGCCGATTATCGACTTCGTTCCGCTCGATCCCACCAAGCCGATGTCGATCAAACATCTGGTGCGCATGATCAATCAGGGCCGTCCGGTGGTGATCTTCCCCGAAGGGCGCATCACCGTGACCGGATCGCTGATGAAGATCTACAGCGGCGCCGGCTTTGTGGCGGCGAAATCCGGTGCCACCGTGGTGCCGATGCGTATCGAAGGCGCGGAATATACGCCGTTTGGTCGTCTGGCGGGCGTGTTTAAACGGCGCCTGTTCCCGCGCATCACCTTAACGGTGCTGCCGCCAACGGTAATCCCAATGCCTGAAGCCAAACGCGCGCGCGATCGCCGCACGCTGGCGGGCGAGCACCTGCATCATGTGATGATGGAAGCCCGCATGGCAGTGCGTCCGCGTGAGACGCTGTTCGAGGCTTTCCTCAATGCGCGTCAGCGTTATGGCGCGATGAAGCCGTGCATCGAAGACGTCAACTTCAAACCGGATAGCTACACCGGTTTGCTGAAGAAAGCGCTTGGCGTGGGCCGCATTCTGGAGCGTTACAGCCAGCAAGGTGAATACGTCGGTCTGCTGCTGCCGAACGCCACGGTGACGGCGGCGGCGATTCTCGGTGCTTCGCTGCGCGGGCGCATTCCGGCGATGCTCAACTACACCGCAGGCGTGAATGGCATGCGTGCGGCGTTGACCGCATCGCAGGTGAAAACCGTGTTTACCTCGCGGCAGTTCCTCGAAAAAGGCAACCTGTGGCACTTGCCGCAGGGACTGACCGAAGTGCAGTGGATCTATCTGGAAGATCTGAAAGATACCGTTACGCTGCAGGACAAGTTGTGGATTGTGGCGCATCTGCTGATGCCGCGCCGTGCGCTGGTGGCGCAGCAGCCGGAAGATGCGGCGATGGTGCTGTTTACCTCCGGTTCGGAAGGCCATCCCAAAGGTGTGGTGCACTCGCATAAAAGTCTGCTGGCGAACGTTGAGCAGATTCGTACCGTGGCGGATTTCACCCCGCGTGACCGCTTTATGTCGGCGCTGCCGCTGTTCCATGCTTTTGGTTTAACCGTTGGCCTGTTTACCCCGTTGCTGACCGGTGCGCAGGTGTTTCTCTATCCGAGCCCGCTGCATTACCGCATCGTGCCGGAGCTGGTTTACGACCGTAACTGCACCGTGCTGTTTGGTACCTCAACCTTCCTTGGCAACTATGCGCGTTTCGCCAGCCCGTACGATTTTGCGCGTCTGCGCTATGTGGTGGCGGGCGCGGAAAAACTGCAGGAAGCGACGCGTCAGATCTACATGGAAAAATACGGCATCCGTATTCTCGAAGGCTACGGCGTGACGGAGTGCGCGCCGGTGGTGGCGATCAACGTGCCGATGGCGGCAAAAAATCACACCGTGGGCCGCATTCTGCCGGGCATGGATTCGCGTCTGATTTCGGTGCCGGGCATTGAGCAGGGCGGTCGCCTGCAGCTGCGCGGTCCGAACGTGATGAACGGGTATCTGCGCGTGGAAAATCCAGGCGTGCTGGAAGTCCCGGTCGCCGATAACGGCGAAGGCGAGATGGAAGCGGGCTGGTACGACACCGGCGATATCGTCAGCTTTGATGAAGGCGGTTTCTGCCAGATTCAGGGCCGTGCGAAACGCTTCGCCAAAATTGCCGGTGAGATGGTGTCGCTGGAGATTGTGGAGCAGATTGCGCTGAAAGCCTCTAACGAGAAGCAGCATGCGGCGTCGCTGCGTCCGGACGGTAATCGAGGCGAAGCGTTGGTGCTGTTTACTACCGACAGCGAGTTGGGCCGCGACACGCTGCTGAAAGCCGCGCGTGAAATTGGCGCGCCGGAACTGGCGGTGCCGCGCGATATCCGCGTGATGAAACAGCTGCCGATGCTGGGCAGCGGCAAACCGGACTATGTCAGCCTCAAGCAGCTGGCGGAAGAGGAGCAGGCATGAGCCAGGCGTTAAATAAGGATGCACCGCTGTTATCGCGCAACATGCTGGCGGTGATTGTGGCGCAGTTCTTCTCGGCATTTGGCGACAACGCGCTGTTGTTTGTGACGCTGGCGGTGCTGAAAAATCAGTTCTATCCGGACTGGAGTCAGCCGATCCTGCAAATGCTGTTTGTGGCCACTTACATTCTGCTCGCGCCGTTCGTGGGGCAGATGGCGGATAGCTTTGCCAAAGGTCGGGTAATGATGTTCGCCAACAGTCTTAAGCTGCTCGGCGCGCTGGTTATCTGTTTCGGCTTCAATCCGTTCCTCGGCTATACGCTGGTGGGGATTGGCGCGGCATCCTATTCGCCGGCCAAGTACGGCATCCTGACGGAGATCACCAGCGGTGAACGGCTGGTAAAAGCCAACGGCTTAATGGAAGGTTCGACCATTGCGGCGATTCTGCTGGGTTCGGTGGCGGGCGGTATTCTGGCGGACTGGAACCTGGTCGCCGCGCTGGTGGTGTGTGCCATGACCTATGCGATGGCGGTGGTGGCGAACATCTTTATTCCGCGCCTGACGGCAGCGCGTCCCGGTCAGAGCTGGCATTTTGGCGTCATGCTGCGCAGTTTCATCGCGGCCACTAAGCTGCTGTGGCGCAACGGCGAAACGCGCTTCTCGCTGCTCGGCACCAGCTTGTTCTGGGGCGCGGGCGTGACGCTGCGTTTCCTGCTGGTGCTGTGGGTGCCGGTGGCGCTCGGCATCAGCGATAACAAAACCCCGACCACGCTGAATGCCATGGTGGCGATTGGCATCGTGATTGGCGCGGCAGCAGCGGCGAAGCTGGTGACGCTGCAAACCGTGCGTCGCTGCATGCCAGCCGGTGTGCTGATTGGCGTGATGGTGGTGGTGTTCGCGTTGCAAACCAGCTTGCTCAATGCCTATCTGGCTTTGATGCTGATTGGTGCGCTGGGTGGTTTCTTCGTGGTACCGCTCAATGCGCTGCTGCAGGAGCGTGGCAAGGCGTCCGTGGGTTCGGGCAACGCGATTGCGGTGCAAAATCTCGGTGAGAATACCGCGATGTTGCTGATGCTGGGATTGTATACCGTGGCGATCAAGCTGGGCGCGCCTGCGGTGGCGACCGGCGTCGGATTCGGCGCGATTTTCGCCGTGGCGATTGCGGTGTTGTGGTGGAAAGCGCGGCGGTAGATGGTGAGGTAATTAATAAGGTCGCCATGAATGGCGACCTTACGGTTTTACGGGGCCGGATAGGTAAACTGGCGATGAATCGCTTCCAGTTCCTCTAACACATCGGCGTTCAGCGTCAGATTGAAACTCTCAACGTTAATCTTCAACTGCTCCAGCGTGGTGGCGCCCAGCAAGGTGCTGGCGACAAACGGCTGTTGACGCACATACGCCAGCGCCATCTGCGACGGATCCATATTGTGCTTCTGCGCCAGCGCAACATAGGCAGCAATCGCCTGCTGTGACTGATCGCCGCTGTAGCGGGTAAAGCGGCTAAACAGCGTATTGCGCGCACCGGCGGGTTTCGCACCGTTCAGGTATTTGCCACTCAACGTACCAAACGCCAGGCTGGAATACGCCAGCAACTCGACGCCTTCATGCTGGCTGATCTCCGCTAAACCAACCTCGAAGCTGCGGTTCAGCAGGCTGTACGGGTTCTGGATGGTGACAATACGCGGCAGCTCATGCTTTTCAGCCAACTGCAGATAACGCATCACGCCCCACGCAGTTTCGTTCGACACGCCAATGTAGCGAATCTTACCGGCGCGCACCTGTTCGGTCAGCGCTTCCAGCGTCTCCAGCAGCGTCACCGGCACGCTGGAATCGGTGTATTGATAACCCAGCTTGCCGAAGTAGTTGGTTTGACGCTGCGGCCAGTGCAGCTGATAGAGATCGAGATAATCGGTGTTCAGGCGTTTCAGGCTGGCATCCAGCGCTTCGCGGATGTTTTTGCGATCCAGCGCCTGGTTCGGGCGAATCGACGCATCCGCGCCGCGTACCGGACCGGCTACTTTGCTGGCGAGGATGATTTTGTCACGGCTGCCGCGCTTCTTCAGCCAGCTACCAATGTATTGTTCGGTTAATCCCTGGGTTTCCGGGCGCGGCGGCACCGGATACATTTCTGCGGTATCAATCAGGTTGATGCCACTGCTAACCGCGTAATCAAGTTGTGCGTGGGCGTCGGCTTCGCTGTTCTGCTCACCAAACGTCATGGTTCCAAGCCCCAGCTGACTCACTTCCAGCGTGCTATGGGGAATACGGTGATAGTGCATGTGCCGGCATCCTTTTTTCATTATGAAAGGGAATGTTGTGTCCTTTGGGACTATAGCGTGTGAAGCGGCGCGGAAGGAAGAGGGGAAAGTTCGGGAAATCGCCTGCACAAGGGGAAAACGCGTGCAGGCAGGGCAATTTGGCACTTAACGCTCAATGATGGTTGAAACCTCGTCACCATTGATCTGCATCTGATGGCCTTGCTCATCGGAGTACTGTACCAATCCGGTCTCTTTGTCGATGGCGGGTTTGCCATCTGTCATGATCATGCGGCCATCTTTGGTCGCCATGACGTAATCACTGCTACAACCACTCAATAACAGCGTCACCAAGGTTAAACCTACTGCACTCACCAACCCTTTCATTCTTATCTCCTTCTCGCGACTTCAACAGCAAAAGTGTAGTAATAAATGCTTTCGTCGTTAGGAGTAATCGCATCATTCCTAAAATTATCGGCAGCAATATGCATTTACAGTAAAAAATGTCGCGCCAAAAGCGGACCGGTGAAGCTTTTCTTCAGATAAAAGCCGCGCGGCAGCGTCATGATTGGCTCGCCGTGTTCGCCAATCGCTTCGGTCAACGCTTTGCTGTTGGCGGCTTTAGGGCGGATTTGCAGCCAGGCACCGTGACGTGCGGTGATGCGCTCCACCTGACCGAGCACAATCATATCCATCAACTCTTCCCAGTCTTCGCGCAGCTGTTGCTCCTCTTCTGCACTCGGATGCCACAGCAGCGGCGAACCGACGCGGCGTTCGGCCAGCGGCAAAGCACGATCGCCTTCGATCGGGATCCACAGCACCCGCGCCAGTTTGTGCCGCACATGGCTGGTTTGCCAGGTTACGCCGCTATTGCCGGTTAACGGCGCGACGCACACGAAGGTGGTTTCCAGCGGTTTGCCCTGCGCATCTACCGGAATCGTTTTCAGCTCAATGCCGAGATGGGCGAAATCCTGCTCGGCTTTGCTGCCAGCGCTGGCACCCAAATGCAGCTCTAACAGCATGCCAACCCAGCCTTTGTCGCGTTTCAAATCTGCCGGAATCGGCAGGTTAATCTGCGCCGCCAGCGCGGCAAAGGTCTGTCCCGCCAGCTGCTGTGCGCGCTGCAGTAATTCCGCTTCGTTTTCAGGTGGCGATGGCAATAACGGTGAGAAGTGCATGCTAAAACCTACATTGGTTAAAGAGTGAACAGTAAACGCGAGCCGGATTTGTCCACATGGCAGTTAGTTGAATAAAGGTGATAATAGCATGATTCAGCATGCTTTTTTATTTCAATAGAATGGGTCGATCCAGTGATATGGCCCGGTTATCCCAGCTTGTTATCGACAATGAACAGGTGTTGAACCTGGTTATCCACAGAAAAGTGGGGTAACACCCTTTTGGGCATACCCCTGTTTCCATTTACAGCCTTGACTTTCGCGTTTTGAACGCTTTTTTTCCTTTCTTTGACCAGGTTTAGGGCATTCTCTGTGGATAAAAACGTCGGTGATGGATCTTTAACCGATCGAAAAAACTGAGCGGAGTATAACTACGGATCCTGGTAACGATTTAACGGTTAATAAGTCATATCCCGATGAATATGATGATTTTTTTGCGTATTGTTATGTTGGGTGATGAGATTTATCCGAAGGGGTTATTCAATTCATTCCCGTGTTCTGCACAAAGCTATCCACAGAAAAGGTGAATAAGATCGCCGATAAATGGGGGCATCTGTTTATAACTTGGCTAATCTCTGTGAGTTATCCTGTTTTTATTCCGCCTGCGGCCCGCTATCCAGTGGTTTACCGCCTGTAAGGAGTGTGAAACAATCAGGCTATTCAAATTTAGCTTTGAGGTAGTCCAGTGATCGATGATGATGGCTACCGCCCGAATGTTGGTATCGTAATCTGTAACAGGCAAGGACAAGTGTTGTGGGCCAGGCGCTTTGGACAGCACTCCTGGCAATTTCCTCAGGGAGGCATCAATCCGGGTGAAACTGCTGAACAGGCGATGTATCGCGAGCTGTTCGAAGAAGTGGGTTTACACCGCAAAGATGTTCGAATACTTGCTTCAACCCGAAACTGGTTACGCTACAAGTTGCCAAAACGTTTGGTGCGTTGGGACACAAAGCCGGTGTGTATCGGCCAGAAACAAAAGTGGTTTCTTCTGCAGTTGATGTGCAGTGACGCGGAAATCAATGTGCAGCACAGCAGCACACCCGAGTTTGATGGTTGGCGCTGGGTTAGCTTCTGGTATCCGGTACGTCAGGTGGTCTCTTTCAAGCGCGATGTATATCGCCGCGTAATGAAAGAATTCGCGGGCGTAGTGATGTCTATGCAGGAGAGTGCGGGGCAGCGTAATAACGCCGCCCAACGACGTAAAAGAGGATAGGCCACGCCCTTTATGCTCACTCAGTTACGCGAAATAGTAGAGAAAGTGGCGAGTGCTCCACGTCTGAATGAAGCACTCGACATTCTGGTAAACGAAATTTGCCTTGCGATGGAAACCGAGGTTTGCTCGGTTTATCTCGCCGATCACGATCGTCGTTGCTACTACCTGATGGCGACACGCGGGCTAAAAAAGCCGCGTGGTCGTACGGTCACGCTGGCGTTTGACGAAGGCATTGTTGGCCTCGTTGGACGCTTAGCCGAGCCGATCAACCTCGCCGACGCGCAAAGCCATCCCAGCTTCAAATACATTCCTTCTGTTAAAGAGGAGCGTTATCGCTCCTTCCTCGGCGTGCCGATTATCAGCCGCCGCCAGCTGCTTGGCGTGTTGGTTATCCAGCAGCGCGAACACCGTCAGTTTGATGAAAGCGAAGAGTCATTCCTCGTCACGCTCGCCACGCAAATGGCGGGATTGCTGTCGCAGTCGCAGCTTGGTCAACTGTTTGGTCAATTCCGTCAGACGCGGGTAAAAGCGATTGCCGCTGCGCCGGGCGTGGCGGTCGCGCCGGGTTGGGTGGATGAAACTCAGCCGCTGCTCGATCAGGTTTCTGCTGCGTCCACGCTTGACGTGCAGCGCGAACGCGAGCGTCTGGTGCTGGCGATGGGCGAGGCCGGCAACGAATTCCGCCGCTTCAGTAAACGCTTTGCTGCCAGCGTGCAGAAAGAGAGCGCGGCGATCTTCGATCTCTATTCGCACCTGCTCACCGATGCACGCCTGAAGAAAGATCTGTTTGATGAGATCGAGCGCGGATCGGTAGCGGAGTGGGCGGTTAAAACGGTGATCGAGAAGTTCGCCGAGCAGTTCGCCAATTTGCAGGATCAATATCTACGCGAGCGCGCCGGCGATCTGCGCGTGCTCGGTCAACGTCTGCTGTTCCACCTCGATGATTCGCTGGTCGGCACCAATGCCTGGCCGGAACGCTTCGTGTTAGTCGCGGATGAACTCACCGCCACCACGTTGGCTGAATTGCCGCAGGAGCGTTTGGCGGGCGTGGTGGTGCGCGACGGTGCCGCCAACTCGCATGCGGCGATTTTGACGCGCGCGATGGGCATTCCCACCGTGATGGGCGCCGATATCCTGCCGGCGCAGCTTAACAAGCGCTTGCTGATTGTTGATGGTTATCGCGGCGAAGTGCTGATCGATCCGGAACCGGTGCTGGTGCAGGAGTATCAGCGTTTAATCAGCGAAGAGAACGCGCTGAGCAAAATGGCCGAGGGCGTGGTCGAGCAGCCCGGCGAGCTGAAAAGCGGTGAACGCATTCAGGTGATGCTGAATGCCGGTCTCAGCCCGGAACACGAGCAGGCGCTGGATAACTGGGTGGATGGCATCGGTCTGTACCGCACCGAAATTCCATTCATGCTGCACAACGGCTTCCCGTCCGAAGAGGAGCAGGTGGCGCAGTATCAGGGCATGTTGCAGCTGTTCTACGACAAACCGGTGACGCTGCGTACGCTGGATGTCGGTGCGGACAAACAGCTGCCGTATATGCCGATCAGCGAAGAGAATCCGTGCCTTGGCTGGCGTGGCATTCGCTTAACGCTCGATCAGCCGGAAATCTTCCTGGTGCAGGTGCGCGCCATGCTGCGTGCCAACGTGGCGTCCGGCAACCTGAGCATTCTGCTGCCGATGATCAGCCATATCGATGAGATCGATGATGCGCGTCGTCTGATTGATCGCGCTGGCCGCGAAGTGGAAGAGATGCTCGGCTATGTGATTCCCAAGCCGCGCATTGGCATCATGATTGAAGTACCGTCGATGTTGTTTATGATCCCGCATCTGGCGGATCGCGTCGATTTTGTCTCGGTTGGCACCAACGATTTGACGCAATATCTGCTGGCGGTTGATCGCAACAATACGCGCGTGGCGAACCTGTATGATTCGCTGCATCCGGCGATGCTGCGGGCGCTGCACACTATTGCCAGCGAAGCCCGCCAGGCCAAGCTGGAGCTCTGTTTGTGTGGTGAAATGGCTGGCGATCCAATGTGTGTCGCGCTGTTAGTGGGCATGGGATATCACCATCTCAGCATGAACGGCAAGAACGTGCCGCGGGTAAAATATCTGCTGCGCCATCTCAATTTTGAAGAGGCGCAGAAGCTCAGCGAGCATGGACTGGCCGCGCATACCGCCTCGGAAGTGCGCCATCTGGTCTCCACCTTTATGGAGCGCCGTGGTTTAGGCGGTTTGATTCGCGGCGGGCGTTAACGGTTACAACTTCACGACCTGTAAAAAAAGTGGCTGTGCTATGATGCGCAGCCTTTTATTGTCCCGTTTCAGGGCAGAAAAATGATGGTGAAAGATGACTGACGGCTACATTTCGTTTCCCCAATTCGATCCGGTAATTTTCTCTATCGGACCGGTTTCGCTTCACTGGTACGGCTTGATGTATCTGGTGGGCTTTGTATTTGCTATGTGGCTGGCGACGCGACGCGCCAACAAACCTGGCAGCGGCTGGAAAAAAGAGGAAGTGGAAAACCTGCTGTATGCGGGCTTCCTCGGCGTATTCCTCGGTGGACGTATCGGCTATGTGTTGTTCTACAACCTGCCGTTGTTCCTTGAGAATCCGCTGTATCTGTTTAAGGTCTGGGATGGCGGCATGTCGTTCCACGGCGGCCTGATTGGTGTGATTGTGGTGATGCTGATTTTCGCACGCCGTACCAAGCGCACGTTCTTCCAGGTAGCGGATTTCATTGCACCGCTGATCCCGTTTGGTTTGGGGGCCGGTCGTCTCGGTAACTTCATCAACGGCGAACTGTGGGGCCGCGTGGCGCCCGATTTCAAATACGCGATGTTGTTCCCCGGTTCACGCAGCGAAGATATCGCGCTGGCGGCCAACAATCCGCAGTACCAGGAATTGTTGAACACCTACGGCGTGCTGCCGCGTCACGCGTCGCAGCTGTATGAGCTGTGCCTCGAAGGCATCGTGCTGTTCATCATTCTCAACCTGTTTATTCGCAAGCCGCGCCCCATGGGCAGCGTCTCGGGCCTGTTCCTGATTGGCTACGGCGCATTCCGCATCATCGTGGAGTTCTTCCGTCAGCCGGATGCGCAGCTTGGCCTGTTTGAAGGCGGCGTCAGCATGGGACAGATTCTGTCGATCCCGATGATTCTGGCCGGTGTGATTATGATGATCTGGGCGTATCGTCGTCGCCCGCAGCAACAAACTCGTGAGGTAAAATGAAACAGTATCTGGACCTAATGCAACATGTGCTGAATGAAGGCGCAGAAAAGGCCGACCGTACCGGTACCGGCACGCTCTCCATCTTTGGCCACCAGATGCGTTTCAATTTGCAGGATGGTTTTCCGCTGGTCACCACCAAGAAAGTGCACCTGCGCTCCATCATTCATGAGCTGTTGTGGTTTCTGAAAGGTGAGACCAACATCGGTTACCTGAAAGAGAACAAGGTCACCATCTGGGACGAATGGGCCGATGAGAACGGCGATCTCGGCCCGGTCTACGGCAAGCAGTGGCGCAGCTGGGGCAGCGCCTCGGGTGAAGAGATTGATCAAATCAGTAAAGTGATTGAGCAGCTGAAGCGTGACCCCGATTCGCGTCGCATCATTGTCTCGGCGTGGAACGTGGGCGAGCTGGATCACATGGCTCTGGCGCCTTGCCACGCCTTCTTCCAGTTCTACGTGGCCAACGGCAAGCTCTCTTGCCAGCTCTATCAGCGCTCGTGCGATATCTTCCTGGGGCTGCCATTCAACATCGCCAGCTATGCGCTGCTGGTGCATATGGTGGCGCAGCAGTGCGATCTTGAAGTGGGCGATTTTGTCTGGACCGGTGGCGATACGCATCTGTACAGCAACCATTTAGAGCAGGCGCGCCTGCAATTAACGCGTGAGCCGCGCCCGTTACCGAAGCTGGTAATCAAGCGTAAACCGGCTTCTATCTTCGATTATCAGTTCGATGATTTCGAGATTGAAGGCTACGATCCGCATCCAGCCATAAAAGCGCCCGTCGCCATTTAACGCCACTCCCGCAAGGTCGCCATTCATGGCGACCACGCCCAAATCGCACCTTAATCCTGAATCTGTCTCACAAAACGCTGTATCTCTCTGCACCTCTCCTCGATTTCCTGCGCAACGTTTCCCAACGTCGATTTCTCTCCCTTGTTGAACTTCATGATGCTGGGCACATTACCCGCCATGAACAGAAACGATAACCACGGCTTCACTTTGCCCGAACTGTTATTGGTGATGGTGATCGCCGGCATACTTAGCGTCGGCGCGCTGCAAGGTTGGCAGCGCTGGCAGCAATATCAACAGCTGCGCGACAGCGTACTGCAACTGCAGGGATTTCTTCTGCGCTTGCGCGCCCATGCTAACTGGCACAACCGCGATCTCACGCTGTGGGTACAGAGCGGTGAAAACGGCTGTCTTGGGGCGGGACCTAAACCTGCAGAAGGCTGCGCACTGCCCTCGCGCTGGTTATTTAAACCGCCGCACGACAGCGTGCGCCTTGTCGGCATCAATGGTGACGTCGGTTTTTACGGTCGGCGTGATGTCGCGCGTCCTGGCAGCATCGATCTCGCCAGTGCGGCGGGACGCTGGCGCTTAATTATCTCCGCCAGAGCGCGCATCCGTGCCTGTCAGCCGGGAGAGAAAGGATGCGAATAGCGCAACGCGGATTCAGCCTGCTGGAGATGCTGATTGCCATGGCGATTGGAGCGGTGCTGATGATCAGCGTCGGGCGATTTTTACCGCTGCTGCTGGAGCAGAATCTGCGCCTGCAACAGCGCGTGCAGTTACAGCAGGAGCTGCAGCAGATCGCCAATACGCTGCAAAAAGCGCTGCGCCGAGCCGGCTATTGCCACGGCCAGTGCAGCGGTTCGGCGCTAACGATTGCCGCCAGCGGCAGCTGCGTTTTACTGCGCTGGGATGAGAACAGCAACGGGTGCTGGGAAGGCGTGGGCCATAGCGAAAGTGACTATTACGGCTATCGGCTGCGCAGCGGACAGCTTGAAATGCAGCGCGGCGTGGATGAGTGCAACAGCAGCGGCTGGGAGAAACTCTCCGATCCGGCGTTTCTCACCATCGATGCCTTCAAGCTTGAACGGCAGGGATCGCGTCTGGTGCTGCAACTGGCGGGACACGCTAACAGCCAAAGCGTAGAGCTGGCAAGCTGGATAGAAGGAATCAATCTGTGAAGCAGCGCGGCAATAGCACGCTGGGCATGGTGCTGATGATGTTACTGATGGGCGGATTGACGCTACACGCCACGCGAACGCAGCTCTCGCAAGGCATGGTGTTAGTGGCTGATGAGCAGCTGCACAGTCAGGATTTCTGGCAGGCGCAGGCGGCGTTAACGTGGGGCAGCGTGCAAAACTGGCCGCAGGCCACCGGCTGGCAATGTCAGCAATGGACAGCAGAACAGTGGCAAAGCTGCCTGCTACGAATGGAGGATGACAATGCGTTGTTATCGGGACATGGAGAAGGGCGCGCGCTGTGGCTCTATCGTTGGGTATCCATCCCCAACACGCAACCCCAGCCGCAAGCGCATGGCTGGATCGATTACTGCCCGCTGTCGCAGCCGGCGCTGTGCCAGCCAGAAGCAGCAGGGCTTTAGCCTGGCGGAAACGCTGGTGGCGATGCTGTTGCTGGCGATGACCATCAGCACATTGCTGCAATATCATCGCGCGCTGGCGCTGGGGTTTAGCCAGCAGTGGCAGCAGCGTCAGGCGTGGCGCGTTGCCGGCCAGGCGCTGCTTGGCCGTGACGTTGAGGGATGGCAGAGTCAGCGCCAGCAGCAGAGCCTGGCGGGCGGCTGCACGCTGGAGCGCGTCACGGTTACGGGGCCACAGCAGCGTTCCGCCTCACTGGCGCAGCTCAATTGCCACTAGCGGTAGGCATCGCAGGTGATAAACGGTAGAGTGGCTCGGCTGCGTTGTTGTCTTGTGTTTAGGAGAAATATGTTCCGGGTCTATCACTCTAATCAGCTTGATCTGTTGAAAAATCTGGCAGGTATTCTGATTGAAAATCAACCGCTGACCGATCCGCTGGCGGCTGAACAGGTGCTGGTACAAAGCCCAGGCATGGCGCAGTGGCTGCAAATGGAACTGGCTAACAGTTTCGGCATTGCCGCCAACATTGATTTCCCGCTGCCTGCGAGCTTCATCTGGAACATGTTCGTTAAGGTGCTGCCCGATATTCCTGAAGAGAGCGCCTTCACCAAGGCCAGCATGAGCTGGAAGCTGATGCATCGCTTGCCAACTTTGCTGGAGCAGGACGCTTTCCAGCCGCTGCGTCACTACCTCAATGATGACGACGACAAGCGCAAGCTGTATCAGCTCAGCGCCCGTGTTGCCGATCTGTTTGACCAATATCTGGTGTATCGCTCGGACTGGCTCAACAGCTGGGAGCGCGGTGAACGGATTGATGGCTTAGGCGAATCGCAGCAGTGGCAGGCGCTGCTGTGGTGCGATCTGGTTAACTTTACCGAAAGCCTGGGTCAACCGATGTGGCATCGCGCTAACCTCTATGCGCGCTTTATCCAAAAGCTGGAACAGGCGCAAATGCCGCCGCCGGGCTTGCCGCAGCGCGTATTTATTTGCGGTATCTCCGCGCTGCCGCCGGTTTATTTGCAGGCGTTGGAAGCGCTGGGCCGTCACATTGATATCCATCTGCTGTTCACCAATCCCTGCCGTCACTATTGGGGCGACATTCAGGATTATGCCTTTTTGGCGAAGCTGCAAAGCCGCCAGCGCCGCCGCATCCAATCGGATGAGCTGCAACCGCTGTTCCGCGATCCGGGTAGCGCGTCAGCATTGTTTAACGATATCGGCGAGCAGCAGTTGACCAATCCGCTGCTGGCGTCATGGGGCAAGCTGGGGCGCGATAACCTGTATCTGCTGAGCCAGATGGAATCCGCCGCCAACGACATTGATGCTTTCGTCGAGGTGCCTCAAGACAATCTGCTGCACAGCGTGCAAGCGGATCTGCTCAATCTGGACGATAAAGCGATCATTGGCCTCAACGCCGGTGAGCTGGCGAACAGCGCCGAAAAACGGCTGCTTGATCCTGAAGATCGCTCGATCACGCTGCAGGTGTGCCACAGCGCACAGCGTGAAGTTGAAGTGCTGCAGGATCATCTGCTCACGCTGATGGAAGCCCATCCCGAACTCAAACCACGCGACATCATCGTGATGGTGGCGGATATCGACAGCTACGCCCCTTTTATTCAGGCCGCTTTTGCCAGCGCGCCGAGCGAACGCTATTTGCCGTTCGCCATCTCCGACCGCCGCGCCAGTCAGGCGCACCCGGCAATTCTGGCGCTGCTCAGCTTGCTGTCGCTGCCTGAAAGTCGCTTTGCCTCCGAAGATGTGCTGGCGCTGCTTGAGGTTCCCGCATTAGCGCAGCGCTTCTCGGTGGATGAAAGCGGGCTGCGCCTGCTGCGCCGCTGGGTGATGGAATCCGGCATTCGCTGGGGACTGGACGATGCCAGCGTGGAAGCGCTGGCGCTGCCGGTAACCGGACAACACACCTGGCGCTTCGGCCTGCAGCGTATGCTGCTCGGCTATGCGCTGGAGAGCCGCAACGGCGACTGGCAAGGGATCCTGCCGTATGACGAATCCAGCGGTTTGATCGCTGAGCTGGCGGGGCATCTGGCTGAACTGCTATCGCGACTCGAAGAGTGGCGTGCGCGTCTGGCAGAAGAGCGCACGTTAGCGGAGTGGCAGCCGCTGTGTCGTGAGCTGATTGAGTGCTTCTTTAGCGGAGACGCCGAAAGTGAAGCCGCGCTGCTGCTGGTGGAAACGCAGTGGAAACAGATTATCGAGCAGGGCATGCAGGCGGCGTATCAACAGCCGATTCCGGTTACGCTGCTGCGTGATGAACTGCGTTCACGCCTCGATCAACAGCGTATCAGCCAGCGTTTTCTCGCCGGTCCCATCAACTTCTGTACGCTGATGCCGATGCGTTCAATTCCCTTCAAAGTGGTGTGTTTGCTGGGCATGAACGATGGCGTCTATCCGCGCACTTTAGCACCGCTGGGTTTCGACCTGATGCAGCAACAGATGCGCAAAGGCGACCGTAGCCGCCGCGATGATGACCGCTATCTGTTCCTCGAAGCGCTGATCTCGGCGCAGCAGCAGCTCTATATCAGTTACATCGGCCGGGCGATTCAGGACAACACCGAGCGCTATCCATCGGTATTAGTGAGCGAGCTGGTGGATTACCTGGGGCAGAGCTTCCGTCTGCCGGGTGATGAAGCGCTTGAACCCGATATCAGCGAGCAGCGCGTGCGCGAACATCTGCAAAAGCTGCATAGCCGCATGCCGTTTGCCGCAGAGAACTTCCAGCCGGGCGCACACGGGCAAAGCTTTGCTGCGGAGTGGTTGCCCGCAGCCACCGGCAGCGGCGTGGCACAGCCGGATTTTGTGCAGCCCTTGCTGCCTGCACCGATAGAAACCTTGTCGCTGGAGCAACTGCTGCGTTTCTGGCGCCATCCGGTGCGCGCCTGGTTCCAGCAGCGCTTGGGGGTGGCTTTCTGGATGGAAGAGAGCGAGCTGCCCGACAGCGAACCGTTCGCGCCTGACAGCCTGGAACGCTACCAAATCAACGCCCAATTGCTGAATACGCTGGTCAACGGTGACGATCCGGCGCAGCTGTATGCGCGTCACCGCGCCGCTGGCAATCTGCCTTATGGCGCGTTCGGGGAACTTTTCTGGCAGAGCCAGACCGAAGAGATGCAGGAAGTGGCCGCCGAGGTGAGTGGTCAACGCCAGCCCGCTGAAAGTTGGGAAATCAATCTGACGATAGGCGCAGTGCAATTGACCGGCTGGCTGACGCAGGTGCAAGCTGATGGCCTGCTGCGCTGGCGTCCGGGCGTGCTGAACATGAACGATGGTCTGCTGCTATGGCTTGAACATCTGGTGTATTGCGCGTTGGGCGGCAGCGGTGAAAGCCGCATGTACGGCCGTAAACAGAGTCACTGGCGCTTCGCGGCGCTGCCTGCTGAACAGGCGCTGTCGCTTCTGCATGCGTATGTTGCGGGTTACCAGGCCGGATTAGTCGAGCCGCTGATGCTGCTGAATAAATCCGGCGGAGCCTGGCTGGAAGCCAGCTTTGATAGCAAGTCGCAGCAGTTGCTGGAAGACGAAGCCACGCAGAAAAAGGCACTTAATAAATTACTGCAAGCCTGGCAGGGTGGTTTCCAGGTGGAAGGCGAGGGCAGCGATCCCTATCTGCAACGCCTGAGTCGGTCTTTGGACGATGATGCCGTGCAGGCGATTACTGCCGCCGCACGCCAATGGTATTTGCCGGTGCGCCTGGCGCATCAAAATGATGAATAGCAAGGGGATACGGCCTCGTTTGAGGTTGTTCCTGACACGATAAGAAAGTTTGTCTATTTCACTGCTGGGCACACAGCCAGCGGAAAAGGGTAATGTAAGGGGTTTAAATGCGGATTTACGCACGCTGGATTGGAGCGCTGCTGCTGAGCACGTTAGCGCTGAATGCCTTTGCCGATACCGATCGCGGCTGGCAACCCATCAATGACACCATTCGTAAAAGCGATCACGATCCACGCCGTTATCAGGCGATTACGTTAAACAACGGTATGATCGTGCTGCTGGTCTCGGATGCCGAAGCGCCTAAATCGCTGGCGGCGCTGACCTTACCGATCGGTTCGCTGGATGATCCTAATCAGCAGCTGGGTCTGGCGCACTATCTCGAACACATGGTGTTAATGGGCTCAAAGCGTTATCCGCAGCCTGATAATCTCGCCGAATTCCTGAAAAAAAATGGTGGCAGCCACAATGCCAGCACCGCGTCGTATCGCACGGCGTTCTATCTGGAAGTGGAAAACAGCGCGTTGCAGCCCGCAGTTGATCGTCTGGCCGATGCGATTGCTGAACCGCTGCTCGATCCGGTTAATGCCGATCGTGAACGCCATGCGGTTAATGCAGAGCTGACCATGGCTCGCTCACGCGATGGCTTGCGTATGGCACAGGTGGGCGCAGAAACTCTCAACCCTGCGCATCCCGGCTCGCGCTATTCCGGTGGCAACCTTGATACGTTGAGTGACAAGCCGGACAGCAAATTGCATCAGGCGCTGACCGATTTTTATCACAGCCACTACTCCGCCAATCTGATGAAGGCGGTGATTTACAGTAACAAACCGCTGCCAGAGATGGCCGACATTGCGGCAAAAACTTTTGGTCGTGTGGCTAATCATCGAACGACGGTGCCAGAGATTGACGTGCCGGTAGTGACCGACGCGCAAAAGGGCATCATTATCCATTACGTGCCCGCACAGCCGCGCAAGCAGTTGAAAATTGAGTTCCGCATCCCGAACAACAGCGGCCAGTTCCGCAGTAAAACCGATACGCTGATCAGCTACATTCTGGGCAATCGCAGCAAAAACACTCTCAACGACTGGCTGCAAAAGCAAGGGCTGGCGGATGGCGTCAGCGCCGGTGCAGACCCGATGACCGAGCGCAACAGCGGCGTCTTCGCTATCAGCGTGTCGTTAACCGACAAAGGTCTGGCGCAGCGCGATGAAGTGGTGGGTGCGGTGTTCAACTACCTTGATATGCTGCGCAGCAAAGGCATCAGTAAAGAATACTTCGATGAAGTCTCCCACGTGCTGGCGCTGGATTTCCGCTACCCATCAATTACCCGTGATATGGATTACATCGAGTGGCTGGTAGATACCATGCTGCGGGTGCCGGTTGAACACACGCTGGATGCGCCTTATCTGGCCGATCAGTTCGATCCCGCGGCAATCAAAACGCGTCTCGACGAAATGACGCCGCAGAACGCGCGCATCTGGTACATCAGTCCGCAGGAGCCGCATAACAAAGAAGCCTACTTTGTGAATGCGCCCTATCAGGTGGACAAAATCAGCGACGCCCAAATTAGCGACTGGCAGCAACGTGCCGCGCAGCTCCAGCTGTCGATGCCCACGCTGAATCCCTACATTCCGTCGGATTTCGCCATCATCCCCTCCGATGGCAAAACCTACGATCATCCGGTCGCACTGACTAATGGCGACAGCATGCGTATTTACTGGATGCCAAGTCAGCAGTTTGCCAGCGAACCGAAAGCCGCTATCACCTTAGCGCTGCGCAACAAATCGGCGATCAGCGATGCGCGCCAGCAGGTGCTGTTTGGGTTGAATGACTATCTCTCCAGCCTGGCGCTGGATGAATTGAATTCGCAGGCTTCGGTTGGCGGCATCAGTTTCTCCACTGGGGAAGATGATGGCATCGTGTTTAGCGCCAGCGGGTTTACCCAACGTCTGCCGGAATTGCTGAAGAAGCTGGTAGAGGGTTACGCCACCTTTACGCCGGATCAGCAGCAGCTGGAACAGGCCAAATCCTGGTACCTGGATCGACTGGAAGCGGCAGAGAAGGGCAAAGCGTTTGAGCAGGCGATTCAGCCGATGCAGATGTTGTCGCAGCTGCCTTACACCCAACGTGAAACGCGCCGCAATCTGGTGAAAGACATCACGCTGAAACAGGTCACCGATTACCGCGATGCGCTGATTCATCATGCAACCCCGGAGATGATGGTGGTGGGCAATCTCTCTGCAGAGCGCGTGAAACAGCTCGGCGATGAGCTGCAGCAACAGTTGCACAGCGATGGTCACGGCTACTGGCACAGTGATTATGTGACGGTGGATAAAGCAATGAAGGCCAATCTGCAGAAAGCCGGCAGCAGCACTGATTCGGCGCTGGCCGCGCTGTATGTGCCGTTGGGCTACAGCGAATATCAAAGCATGGCCAACAGCACCATGCTGAGCCAGATCGTTCAACCCTGGTTCTACAACCAGTTGCGCACCGAAGAGCAGCTCGGCTATGCGGTGTTTGCTTACCAGATGCCGATCGGACGCCAGTGGGGCATCGGTTTCCTGCTGCAAAGTAACAGCAAGCAGCCAGCGTTTTTACTGCAACGCTTCCAGGCATTTTATCCGCAGGCTGAACAGCGTCTGCGCAGCATGAAAGCGGAAGATTTCGCCCAGTATCAGCAGGCGCTGATCAACGATATGAAGCAGCGTCCGCAAACGCTGGATGAAGAGGCGAACCGCTTTAACCGTGACTTTAAACGTCAGAACTTTGCCTTCGATACGCGTGAAAAAGCGATTGAGCAAATTCAGCAACTGACGCCAGCCGGCCTGGCCGACTTCTTCCATCAGGCGGTTTTAGCGCAGCAAGGCATGGCGATGATTTCGCAGATCGGTGGCAGCCATGATGGCGCGACCAAAGATGAATACGCCCAGCTGCCGGGCTGGACCACATGGGATGAGGTCCAGAAGCTGCAGCAGTCGTTGCCCGTGAAGAGTGATGCCCAATGAGTCTGCTACCTGAATCGCTCAATCCTCTGACGCTGCCGCTGCGCGGTGAGCGTCTGATTGAGGCCTCAGCCGGCACCGGCAAAACCTTCACCATCGGCCTGCTCTATCTAAGGCTGCTACTGGGATTGGGCGGACAACATGCTTATTCGCGCCCGTTGTCGGTAGAAGAGATTCTGGTCGTGACCTTTACCGAGGCCGCGACCGCTGAACTGCGCGGGCGTATACGCGCCAACATTCACGAGCTGCGGCTGGCCTGCCTGCGCGGCGTCAGCGGCAACCCGATGCTGATGCAGCTGCTGCAGGAGATTCCACAGCCCGCCGATGCGGCTTCGCTGCTGCTGGCCGCTGAACGACAGATGGATGAAGCCGCCATCTTCACCATCCACGGCTTCTGCCAGCGCATGCTGAATCTCAACGCCTTTGAGTCCGGCATGCTGTTTGAACAGCAGCTGATTGAGGATGAACGGCTGCTGCTGCGCCAGGCGACTGCCGATTTCTGGCGTCGTCACTGCTATCCGCTGACGCTGGATGTCGCGCGAGTGATTGTCAGCGAATGGAACGGCCCGGAGCAGTTGCTTTCCACCTTGCGTCCGTGGTTGCAGGGCGAATCGCCCAGCCTGCGTCTGCCGCCTACCGACAGTGAAACCCTGGCTTCGCGCCACAGCGAAAACCTGGCGCGTATCGCCGCGATGAAAGCGCAATGGCTGACGGTGGGTGACGAAGTGCTGACGCTGGTGGGGCAATCTGACGTGGATAAGCGCAGCTACAGCAGCAAGAATTTGCCGGTTTGGGTCAATAAAGTCAGCTTTTGGGCGCAGAGCGAAACGCTTGATTATCAGGTGCCCGCCGAACTGGCGCGCTTCGGTCAGCGCATGCTTGAAGAGAAGACCAAAAAGGGCAATCCGCCGCATCACAGTGTGTTTGACGCCATCGACACTTTCCTTGCTCAGCCGCTGTCGCTGCGCGATCTGGTGATTGCGCGTGCGCTGGTAGAGGTGCGCGCTGCGGTGCGCAAAGAGAAACGTCAGCAGGCACTATTGGGTTTTGATGACCTGCTGAGCCGACTCGACGAAGCACTGCAGCAGCCGAGCGGTAAGCAACTGGCTCAGGCGATTCGCCAGCGTTTCCCGGTGGCGTTGATTGATGAGTTCCAGGATACCGATCCGCTGCAATACCGTATTTTCCGCACGCTTTATATCAATCAGCCAGCGCATGCGCTGCTGTTGATTGGCGATCCCAAACAGGCGATTTACGCCTTTCGTGGCGCGGATATTTTTACCTATATCCGCGCGCGCAGTGAAGTCAGTGCGCACTACACGCTGGATACCAACTGGCGCTCGTCGCCTGCGATGGTCAACAGCGTTAACCAGCTATTTGCGCGCCTCGACGCGCCCTTCCTGTTCGCTGAGATCCCGTTCCAGCCGGTGCAGTTTGCGCCTCCCAACCAGCAACTGTCGGTCAGTATCGATCAGGTTGAGCAAGCGGCGTTACGCTTTTGGCTGCAGCCGGGCGAAGGCTGCAGCGTTGGGGATTATCAACAACGTATGGCGCAGCAGTGTGCGGCCGATATCAGTCGCTGGTTGCAGGCCGGGCAGCAGCAGCGCGCGATGCTGGGCAAAACGCCCAATTTGCGGCCGGTACAAGCCTCTGACATCACAGTGTTAGTGCGCAGCCGTAACGAAGCTAACCTGATTCGCGAAGCGCTCAATCTGCTCGGTATTCCGTCGGTTTACCTGTCGAATCGCGACAGCGTTTACACCACGCCGGAAGCTCGAGAGCTGTTATGGCTGTTGCAGGCGGTACTGGCACCGGAGCAGGAGCGCATGCTGCGTACCGCGCTGGCAACCTCGCTCTTTGCCTTTGATGCCTCGCAGCTGGATGCGCTGGATCAGGATGCGCGCGGCTGGGATGAACTGGTGGATACCTTTGCCCGCTGGCAGCTGGTGTGGCAGCAGCGTGGCGTCTTGCCGATGCTGCGCGAGATGATGCTGGAGCGTCAGCTGGCGGAAAATCTACTGGCATCGGAGAACGGCGAGCGTCGTCTGACGGATTTACTGCATCTCGGCGAACTGCTGCAGGAAGCGGCTGCGCAGCTGGATAGCCCACACGCGCTGGTGCGTCATCTGGCACAGCAGATCGCCCGCCCGGATAGCCAGTCTGCCAGCCAGCAACTGCGTCTGGAGAGCGATCGTCATCTGGTACAGATTGTCACCATCCACAAATCTAAAGGGCTGCAATATCCGCTAGTGTGGCTGCCATTCGCCGCCGGTTTTCGCGAGGCGGATACCGCGCTTTATCACGATCGTGAGAGCTTTAACGCGGTCCTGGATCTGCAAGCCGATGAAGAGAGCCTGGCGCTGGCCGAACAGGAGCGTCTGGCGGAGGATTTGCGCCTGCTCTACGTGGCGTTGACCCGTTCGATCTATCACTGCAGCGTCGGCGTGGCACCGCTGTTTCGCGGCACGCGTAAGAAAGAGGGCGAGAGCGATTTGCATAAAAGCGCGCTCGGTTTTCTGTTGCAGCGCGGTGTAGCGGCAACAGCCGAACAGCTCGGCGCGTTGCTGCATAACATGGACGCGGCGGGCACCGAGGTGGTGCTGGCCGAAGTTATGCAAGCCGAGCGCTGGCAGGTTGAGGCGGTCGCCGATAGCGAGTTGGGGGCGCGAAACGTAACGCGTGTGCTGGCCGATCCGTGGCGCGTCACCAGTTACTCTGGTTTGCAGCAGCACAGTTCTCATCGTCTGCTTGAGGTGATGCCGAATTTCGATGTGGAAGCAGCCGGCGAAGAGGATCGGGAAGAGGAAGGGGAAGCGGCGCTCACGCCTCATCACTTCCCGCGCGGTGCCGCGCCGGGAACGTTTTTGCATGAGCTGTTCGAATCGCTGGATTTCCCGCAGCCGCCTTCCGAGGAGAAGCTGGCGCAACATCTGCAGCAAAACGGCTATCCGCTGCACTGGCAGCCGATGCTCAGTGCGTGGATCAGGCGTGTATTGAGCACGCCACTTAACGTGCAGGGTATTCATCTGGCGCAGGTGCAGAGCAGCGATCGTTTGGTGGAGATGGCATTCTATCTGCCAATTGACAATGTGCTGACCGCGCGTGAACTGAGCGCGTTGATTGCTCAGGATGCGTTATCGGCGCAGGCTCCGCCGCTCGATTTCCGTCAGGTGCAGGGCATGCTGAAAGGCTTTATCGACCTGGTGTTCCGCTGGCAGGGCAAATATTACCTGCTGGATTATAAATCCAACTGGCTCGGTGACAGCCATGAAGCTTATACGCCGCAGGCAATGGCGCAGGCGATGATCGACCACCGCTACGATTTGCAGTACCAGCTCTATACGCTGGCGCTGCACCGCTATTTACAACATCGCGTGCCGGATTACGATTATGAGCAGCATTTCGGCGGCGTATTTTATCTCTTCCTGCGTGGCATGGACGGCAGCTCGCCAGACAACGGCGTGTTTCATACCCGTCCCACCTTCGACTTCATTTCACAACTGGATAGCCTGTTTCGCGGGCCGGGAGCGACAGCATGAGCGGTATGACCGCGCTTTTAGCACAGGCGGCTGAGCTGCGTTTGTTGCGCTCGCTGGATGTCCAGTTCGCTCAACTGCTGGCGGATGATGATCAACCGGCGCGTTTGCTGCTGGCGGCCTGCCTGAGCGCGGAAGCGGGAGATGGGCATGTCTGTTTGCCGTTATCACAGCTGAACCGCGACAACCTGTTTAAAGGGCGTCATGCGGAGCTGGCCCAGGCCATCTGGCAAGCGGCAGGCAAACCGCAGGATTGGCCTGCAATTTTAGCCGGCTGGTCGGCACTGAGTAGCAGCGAGCAAGCGGCACCCATCGTGCTGAGCGAAGATCGTCTCTATCTGCATCGCCTTTGGCACAACGAAGGGCAGGTGGCACGCTTCTTTCAGTCACAGTCAACAGCACAGCCTTTTGCGCCTGAACGGGTCAGGGAAGTGCTGGATCAGCTGTTTGGCAGCGAGCCGGATAACTGGCAGAAGATTGCGGCTGCGGTGGCGCTGACGCAGAAAACTGCGGTGATCTCGGGCGGTCCCGGAACCGGAAAAACCACCACGGTGGCAAAACTGCTGGCGGCACTGATCCGTCTTAGCGAAGGCGCGTTACGTATTCAGTTGGCTGCGCCGACCGGCAAAGCGGCGGCGCGTCTCACCGAATCGCTGGGCAAGGCGCTGCAAAAGCTGCCTGTGAGCGAGGCGGAGCGGCAGCGCTTTCCGGCCGATGCCACCACGCTGCACCGCTTGTTAGGCGCGCAGCCGGAAACACAGCGCCTGCGCTATCACGCCGGCAATCCACTGCATCTGGATGTGCTGGTGGTGGATGAAGCCTCAATGGTCGATCTCGGCATGATGGCGAATTTGATTGCCGCATTGCCAGCGCAGGCGCGCGTGGTGTTCCTCGGCGATCGCGATCAGCTGGCATCGGTGGAAGCGGGCGCGGTGCTCGGTGATATCTGTCGCTGTGCCGAAGCCGGTTACAGCCCGATGCGCGCTGCGCAGCTGAGTGAGCTCACCGGCAGCGGGGTGGCGGGCATCGATGACAGCAGCGCACCCGCGGTACGCGACGCGATTTGCCTGCTGCGTAAAAGCTACCGCTTTGACGCCAACTCCGGCATTGGCCAACTGGCCGCAGCGGTTAACGCCGGTGATGCAAAGGCGGTTGAAACGGCATTTAAGGCTGGTTTCAGCGATATCACCCGTCAACCTTTGCAGGATGCTGATGCGTATCAGGCGATGCTGACGGAGATTGCCGCCGGTTATCAGCCGTTCCTGAAACTCATTCCCCAACGCGCTGATCCTGCTGAGATTATCGCGGCGTTTGGCCGATATCAGCTGCTGTGCGCACTGCGTGAAGGGCCGTTTGGCGTGCAGGGATTGAATCAACGTATTGAGCAGAAGCTGATGCAGCTGCAGCTGATTCGTCGTCCAACCGGCGGCAGTCGCTGGTATCAGGGACGTCCGGTGATGGTGACGCGTAACGACAGCGCATTGGGCCTGTTTAACGGCGATATCGGCATTACGCTGTTTGATGAGGAAGGTCTGCTGAAGGTGTTCTTTCCGTTGCCGGATGGCAGCATCAAGGCGGTGCAACCGAGCCGCTTGCCGACGCACGATACCGCGTGGGCGATGACGGTGCATAAATCGCAGGGTTCGGAGTTTGACCACACGGCGTTGGTGATGCCGGCGCAGTTCCTGCCGGTGTTAACGCGCGAGCTGATTTATACCGCGATTACCCGCGCGCGTAAGCAGCTGACGTTGTACAGCGATGACGGCGTGTTCCGTCGTGCCGTGCAGTTGCGTACCCAGCGACGCAGCGGATTACTGGAGCGGTTGAGCGGGGAGTAATTAAGTATCGATTCCGCACCATCCGTCGCGGCGCGATGAATCGCGCATATCAATGGCGGCAGCTTGCCCATGCGGATATTGCGCAATAAATTGCGCCGCTACGGTATGTGCAACTACGCAACGGCACAGTTAAATGATGCGACTACCCCAAATCCGCCATCAGCACCTTTGAACGGCGCTGATAGTTATACATCTGCTTCTTGCTCTCGGGCAGGGACTCAATATCCACCGGCGTAAAACCGCGCTCCTGGAACCAGTGAATGCTGCGCGTGGTTAACACAAACAGCTTCTTTAGCCCCATCTGACGTGCCTGCAACGCCACGCGATCCAGCAACAGTTCGCCACGCGACGAGCTGCGATAATCCGGATGCACTGCCACACAAGCCATCTCACCAATCTGCTCGTCCGGGAACGGATAGAGCGCGGCACAGGCGATGGTTAAATTATCGCGCTGAATAATGGTGAACTTATCAATCTCCATCTCCAGCTGCTCGCGGGAACGACGTACCAGAATCCCTTGCTGCTCCAGCGGGCGAATCAGTTCGAGAATACCGCCGATATCGTTGATGTTGGCGCGCCGAATCTGCTCGGCCGACTCCATCACAATCTGGGTACCGATACCGTCGCGCGAGAACAGTTCTTGCAGCAACGCGCCATCTTCCTGATAGCTAATCAGGTGGCTGCGACGCACGCCGCTGCGGCAGGCTTTGACCGCACCACGCAAGAACCGCACGGTGCCAGAGAGGAAATCGCCATCGCTCTCCATTTCGTCGATGCGCGCCTGGGCTTCATTCGGGAACAGTTCAGAAATAATCGCGCCTTCGCGATTGGTCACCCCCTGTTCGGAGCAGAAACCAATCATCTTCTCGGCCTTCAATTTAATTGCCAGCTGCGTCGCCACTTCTTCTGACGTCAGGTTAAAACTCTCGCCGGTCACAGAAACCGCTACCGGACCGAGCAGCACAATCGCATCGTTATCCAGCTGACGATGGATCGCTTCCTCATCAATACGACGAATACGCCCGCTGTGGCAGTAATCAACGCCATCATCCACCCCCAGCGGCTGCGCAATGATGAAGTTGCCGCTCACTACGTTAATGTGCGCGCCTTGCAGCGGCGTGTTGTTGAGGCTCATCGACAGACGCGCGGTGATATCCAGCTGTAAGCGACCGGCGGCCTGCTTTACCAGCTCAAGCGATTGTGCATCGGTAACGCGCGTATGTTTGTGGTAAATCGGTTCCAGCTGTTGCTGGGCCATGCTGGCGTCAATCTGCGGACGCGCACCATAAACCACCACTAAGCGAATGCCGAGGCTATGCAGCAGACCGATGTCATTAACGATGCTTGAGAAGTTCTCATGCTCGATGGCTTCGCCACCCAACATGATGACAAACGTCTTGTCACGATGGGTATTTATATAGGGAACGGTGTGGCGAAAACCCTGAACCAGTTCTGTACTGCGTTCCTTCACGGCAAAGCCCTCTATGCATGTTTATTCGTAATTTTCGTATTTTTATGCTCTTTTGCTCTTTATTGCAAGCGCCGGGCCTGACGTTACTTTACGATTTTCATGATGCAACACGCGCTAACAGACTGCATTATCTGGTTTTTCCGGCAAGACAAGACAATTCTCATCGAGTAAAGTTTTCACTTTCTTGCCATCGAGTGATGATTTTTTAGACATAACACAGCAGTTGGAGCGGCATGTCCGAAGCTTTTACACGACGACGATTATTACAGGGCGCTGGCGCATTATTAATGCTAAGCGTGACGCGTACCGGGCTGGCTGCCAGCCAGCATATTGTGGCGGTGCGCATCTGGCCCTCATCGACTTACTCCCGCGTAACCCTGGAATCAAACGTTCCCCTCAAGTACAAACAGTTCACGCTGGGGAATCCCGATCGTCTGGTTATTGATATCGAAAATATGCACATCAACCCGGTCCTGAAAGGAGTCGATAAGCTGGTGCGCGTGGACGATCCCTATATCAAAACCGCACGCGTCGGTCAGTTTGACGCTAACACGGTGCGACTGGTGCTGGAACTCAAGCGTAGCATTGCGCCCAAGACATTTACTCTTGCGCCAGTGGCAGGTATCAAGCATCGCTTAGTGGTCGATCTCTATCCTAATCAGCAAGCACGGGAAGAGGATCCGCTACTGGCATTACTGCAGAATTACAATCAGGGCGATCTTGAACGCGATCAGCCGGTGCAGGCGGCGCTGCCGGGCAAAGCGGGGCGCGATCGACCGATTATCATCATGATCGATCCTGGCCATGGCGGTGAAGATCCCGGCGCGCATGGCAAATATAAAACGCGTGAGAAAGATATCGTGTTGAAGATCGGTCGCTATCTGAAGGCGCTGATCGACAAAGAGCGCAACATGAAAGCTTACATGACGCGCAATGAGGATGTGTTTATCCCGCTGCGTGTCCGCGTGGCGAAGGCGCGAAAGCAGCGTGCGGATCTGTTCATTTCGATCCATGCTGATGCCTTCACCAGTCGGGCCGCGCGCGGTTCGTCGGTGTTTGCCCTTTCGACCAGCGGCGCTACCTCAGCGGCGGCGCGCTTCCTCGCACAAACGCAGAATGAAGCCGATTTGATTGGCGGCGTCAGCATGAGCGGCGATCGTTATCTCGACCACACCATGTTCGACATGGTGCAGCGGCAAACCATCAGCGACAGCCTGAAGTTTGGTAAAGAGGTGCTGTCACGCATGGGACATATCAATCACCTGCACAAGCGCACCGTCGATCAGGCGGGATTTGCGGTGCTGAAAGCCCCGGATATTCCCTCGATTTTGGTGGAAACCGCGTTTATCAGTAATGTCGAAGAGGAGCGCAAGCTGCGCACGTCGCGCTATCAGCATCAGGTGGCTGAGGCGATTTTGCATGGGATTAAGGCGTATTTTGATAAGGGTGCGGCACTAGCGCATCGCTGAGGAGGGCGGCAGCAATGCCGCTTTTTTCCGGACGCCAGAAACAAAAAAACACCCGTTAAGGTGTTTAAATGATTGGTTGCGGGGGCCGGATTTGAACCGACGACCTTCGGGTTATGAGCCCGACGAGCTACCAGGCTGCTCCACCCCGCGTCCGTCTGTCGCATTAAGCGACTTTTCACATTGTATTCTTCTTAAGACAATTGGTTGCGGGGGCCGGATTTGAACCGACGACCTTCGGGTTATGAGCCCGACGAGCTACCAGGCTGCTCCACCCCGCGTCCGACTGACGCGTTACACGACACTTCACATTGTCTCTTCATTTAAGAAGAATTGGTTGCGGGGGCCGGATTTGAACCGACGACCTTCGGGTTATGAGCCCGACGAGCTACCAGGCTGCTCCACCCCGCGTCCGTGGATGCGCACTATACTCTGGACGCGCGGCGATGCAACCCCTTTTTGAGACAAAACGTCAAATTTACAGTCAGTTGATGAATAAACTCGCCATTGGGTGGATTATTGTACAGATGTGAGCGTGACCGCTGATGGCAGATTTCATTCTCTCTGCCCCTTTGCTATCGTCGCCGGGCAAACAATCGATAAAAAGAGAAGGTTATGAAAGGACATTGGGCGAAGTATGCACTTACTGGCGCATTTATCGCGCTGTTAGCAGGCTGTAGTTCCAAACCGACCGACCGCGGTCAACAGTATATCGATGGCAAGCTGGAGCAACCGCTTGGGCTGGTCAACCAACCGAATGCTAAAGGGCGTCCGGTGAACGGCAAAGACTTTAGCGATCAGGTGGTGCAGATTCAAACCGCCTCATCCGGCCTGTTCGGGCGCAACAACGGTACTTACAGCGCAGTGCAAAACTGGCTGCTGTCCGGCGCGGATACGCGCCAGCTCAACCAGTTTGGTTTGAATGCTTATCAGATGGAAGGCACTGACAATTACGGCAATGTGCAGTTCACCGGTTACTACACGCCGGTTGTGGAAGCGCGTTATACCCGTCAGGGCGAGTTCCAGTATCCGATTTATCGTATGCCACCGCGTCCGCGTGGACAGAAACTGCCGAGCCGTGCTTCTATCTATAATGGTGGGCTCGACGATCGCTACATCATTGCCTATAGCAATTCGCTGATCGATAACTTCATGATGGATGTGCAGGGCAGCGGCTACGTTGATTTTGGTGATGGTCGTCCACTGCGCTTCTTTGGTTACGGCGGCAAAAATGGCTGGGCTTATCACAGCATCGGCAAAGAGCTGATCGATCGCGGTGAAGTGAAGCGCGAAGATATGTCGATGCAGGCGATTCGTCAGTGGGCGCAAGAGCATTCGCCACAGGAAGTGCGTTCGGTGCTTGAAACTAACCAATCCTTCGTCTTCTTCAAACCGGAAGAGTATGTGCCGGTGCGCGGTGCCAGCGCGGTGCCGCTGATTGCCAAGGCTTCCGTTGCCTCCGATCGTTCATTGATTCCGGCCGGAACCGTGCTGTTAGCCGAAGTGCCGCAGCTGAACGAGAAGGGCAAGTTTAATGGCAAATATGAGATGCGTCTGATGGTGGCGTTAGACGTGGGTGGCGCGATTAAAGGCCAGCACTTCGATATCTATCAGGGCGTTGGCCCGGATGCGGCGCATCTGGCCGGTTTCTACAACCATTATGGCCGCGTCTGGGTGCTAAAAGCCGCGCCGGGCACCGGTCAGCCGCTGTTTAGCAACCCACAAAATGGCAACAACGGTTCGCTGCTGTTAGGTTCTAATTAATGTCCCGTTTTCCCGGAAAGGTTTGGTTATGACAGTAGTAAGCGACGCCTGGCGACAACGTTTTGGCGGCACGGCGCGTCTCTATGGCCAGGACGCGCTGCAGCGTTTTGCCGACGCGCACTTTTGCGTGATTGGTATTGGCGGCGTGGGTTCGTGGGCAGCGGAAGCGCTAGCGCGCACCGGTATCGGTAAAATCACCCTGATTGATATGGACGATGTCTGCATCACCAATACCAACCGCCAGATTCACGCGCTGCAGGGCAAAGTGGGCCAGGCGAAAACCGAAGTGATGGCGGAACGTATGCGCGCCATCAATCCGGAATGCGAAGTGATCTGCATCGATGACTTCATCACGCCGGAGAATACCGCTGAACTGTTATCGGCGGGTTTTGACTACGTGATTGATGCGATTGACAGCGTGCGCCCCAAAGCCGCGTTGATCGCCTGGTGTCGTCGCAACAAGATCCCGCTAATAACCACCGGCGGCGCGGGCGGCCAGATCGATCCCACGCAGATCCAGGTGAGCGATCTGGCAAAAACCATTCAGGATCCGCTGGCGGCAAAGCTGCGTGAGAGATTGAAAGGGGATTTTGGCGTGGTGAAGAACAGTAAAGGCAAGCTCGGCATCGACTGCGTATTCTCGACGGAAGCGCTGATGTATCCGCAGCCGGACGGCAGCGTGTGCACTTCACGCTCCACCGCCGAAGGCCCGAAACGCATGGATTGTGCCGCCGGATTTGGCGCGGCGACCATGGTTACCGCCACGTTCGGGTTTGTGGCGGTTTCCCATGCATTGAAGAAGTTTCTGGCGAAGGCAGCGCGTCAAACGGCCTGAGCGTGCTGACGGGCAGCGCGTTGCACCGCATCCGCCAGCGCCTGTAAACCGCTGCTGCGCGACGCACTGAGCTGTGCGCGCAGACCTAACGTATCAAACAACGCCAGCGGATCTTGCTGCAGCAAGTCGGCTGGCGTTTTGCCTTCCACCGCCGTCAGTAACACCGCTAGCAATCCGCGCACGATGCGTCCTTCGCTGTCACCATAAAAGTGCAGCGTGCCGTTGTTCAGCAACTGGCTGCTTAGCCAGACGCGATTTTCACAGCCCGTGAGTTCGATATCTGGCGTCTTTAACTCTTCCGCTAACGCAGGCAGCTGGCGGCTGAGCTGGATCAGTTGACGATAGCGATCTTCCCACTGATGAAAATGGGTGAATTTTTCCGTCAGGCTGGCGGCGGTAATCAGATCGCCGAACGGATGCGGGGCGAGCAGGGTTGATGTCATGGGCTTATTCACTCAGTAAGTCTACGGCATGGCGCATGGCGCGCACCAGCGCATCCACGTCCTGCAAATTATTATAGGGGGCGAACGAGACACGCAGCGTGCCGGTGACGCCCAGCGCCGCCATCAGCGGCTGCGCACAGTGCTGCCCGGCGCGCAATGCGATGCCATGCTCGGCGAGCAGCGTAACGATATCGCTGTGGTGAATGCCGGCAATATCAAACGCCAGCAGGCTGGCATTGCCACAGCGGAAGCTGCGAAAACCGGGGATCTTGCTCAGTTGCTCCTCGGCGAGGCTCGCCAGTTGCTGGCTCCACATTTCGGCCTTTTTGCCATCATGTTGCGCCAGCCACTCTAGCGCGGCACTCAACCCCACCACGCCGGCAACATTAGGCGTTCCGGCTTCAAAACGCCACGGCACCGGCTGCGGTGTAAAACTGTCAAAATCGACCTGCGTCAGCATTTTGCCGCCGCCTTGCCATGGATCCATCGCTTCCAGCAGTTCCGCTTTGCCATACAGCACGCCAATGCCCATTGGGCCGTAAAGCTTATGGCCGGAAAAAGCATAGAAATCAATATCCAGCGCCTCTACATCCGGCGGACAATGCACCACACCTTGTGCGCCATCGACCATCACTTTGGCACCGACGTCATGGGCTAAACGGATCGCCTGCGCCAGATCCGGACAGCCGCCGGTGACGTTCGACATCTGACCAACGGCCAGCAATCGGGTACGTGAATTGAGCAGTGCTGGCAACAGCGTGATATCCGGCAAACGATCGTCGCCCAACGGCCATTTCACCACTTTTGCGCCCGCCGCTTTTGCCACCATCAGCCACGGCACCAGATTGGCATGGTGTTCGGCTTCGCTAACCACGATTTCATCGCCAGCCTGCAATCGCGGAGCCAGCCAACTGTTCGCCACCAGGTTGATCGCTTCGGTGGTGCCGCGCGTCCAGACAATCTGCCGATCGTCCGCAGCATTGAGCCAGCGCGCCACTAATCCGCGCGCCTGTTCGTATTTTTCCGTTAATGCGCGAGCGGCAGCGAACTGGCTGCGATGCACGGTGCCAGCGCTGAGGCTGTAGAACTGTGCGGTTGCGTCGATCACCGCCTGCGGCTTGAGCGCAGTAGCCGCGCTATCGAGGTAGATTCCGGCATCGCTCAGCGCGGGGAACTGCTGGCGGAAGGCGCCGGGAGAAAAAATGGTCATACTCAGCCCACTGTTAATCATGTTAGGACCAGGCTGAAAGCTGGCCCGTTGCCTGGCAAAGCTGGAAAAGCGCGTTATGCTAATTATTGCAAGGTTTGAACCGAAACCCGCATAACGCGTCGCTATTCATAGTCGATTTCACTGGCGCTACCCTTGGTGAGCGCATGCGGGTGGTTTAATGCAATTAATCTGCAAGGAGATAGAAGATGAATAAACTCACCGCAGTGCTGGCCGTGTGTACTCTGGCCTTTACCCTGTCCGCATGTTCCAGCAATTACGTAATGCACACTAACGATGGTCGCACCATCGTCGCCGATGGCAAACCTAAAGTTGATGACGAAACCGGTATGATCAGCTATCAGGATGCCAATGGCAACAAGCAGCAGATTAACCGCTCTGACGTCAAAGAGATGGTGGAGATGGGGCAGTAAGGCAAAAAAAAAGCACCGCAATTTGCGGTGCTATTTAAAATCACTATGGACAGACAGGGTAAATCTACAGGAATTAAAAGCTTGATCTGCAAGCGTCAGATCAAAATGCAAACACAACATCACGACCACAAGCCAAAAGCTCTCCAAAAGTCTGCGATCTCTCGCACGTTTCCAGAAATCTTTTCGTTCCGGCTCAGGAAGTGCGGCAACTATAGGTATTTGCTGGAGCTTCCTCAACGGACAAATTATAATGTCTCGGATTAAAAAAACTAATACGTAGCGACTTTGTATAAGTTGAAGTATTACCTTGTCAATCCGGATACGGAAAACCATGTCTAAACGCCTTCCGCCGCTTAATGCTTTACGCGTCTTCGATGCTGCTGCCCGTCATTTGAGCTTCACCAAAGCCGCTGAAGAGCTGTTTGTTACCCAGGCTGCTGTCAGCCATCAGATCAAATCTCTGGAAGATTTCCTCGGTCTAAAGCTGTTTCGCCGGAGGAATCGTTCGCTTTTACTGACGGAAGAAGGTCAAAGCTACTATTTAGATATTAAGGAGATTTTCTCCGCACTAAACGATGCGACGCGTAAATTACAGGCGCGCAGCGCTAAGGGTGCGCTGACCGTCAGTTTGCTGCCGAGTTTCGCCATTCAGTGGCTGGTTCCTCGCCTTTCCAGCTTTAATATGGCTTATCCGGGCATCGACGTGCGTATCCAGGCGGTGGACCGTGATGAGGAGAAATTGGCGGACGATGTCGACGTGGCGATTTTCTACGGTCGTGGCAATTGGCCAGGCCTGCGGGTTGAGAAATTGTATGCCGAATATTTGCTGCCAGTCTGCTCACCGATGTTGCTGACGGGTGATCATCCTCTCAAATCGCCGGCCGATTTGGCGCACTGCACGCTGCTGCATGATGCATCGCGCCGTGACTGGCAATCCTATACGCGTCAGCTGGGCGTGCAGCATATCAATGTGCAACAGGGCCCAATCTTCAGCCACAGCGCCATGGTGTTGCAGGCGGCGATTCATGGTCAGGGCGTGGCGCTGGCGAATAATGTGATGGCGCAGAGTGAAATTGAAGCCGGTCGTCTGGTGTGTCCTTTTAATGACGTGTTGGTCAGTAAAAATGCTTTTTATCTGGTTTGTCATGACAGCCAGGCAGAACTGGGTAAAATAGCCGCCTTTCGTCAGTGGATCCTGGAAAAAGCGGCCAATGAACAAGAAAAATTCCGTTTTCGCTACGATCACTAATGCGTTGCTGGCTGCACAATGATGTGCGCATTACCTTGAGGATTGTTTGATGTCCAGTCGTGCCATGTTTATTTTTGCTGCCATTAGCGGATTTATGCTGGTGGCGTTTGGTGCTTTCGGCGCGCATGTGCTGAGCAAATCGCTCGGCCCAGCCGAAATGGCGTGGATACATACCGGCCTTGAATATCAGGCGTATCACACGCTGGCAGTGATCGGCCTGGGTGCCGCTATGCTGCGTCGTGCCAATATCTGGTTTTACTGGAGTAGCGCCGCGATGGCGCTCGGTACCGTGTTGTTCAGTGGCAGCCTCTATTGTCTGGCGCTGTCGCATATGAAGTTTTGGGTTTTTGTTACGCCGGTAGGAGGCTTATGCTTCCTTATTGGCTGGTTCTTGATGTTGATTGGCGCACTGCGTCTGAAACGAAAGGCAGATCGCCATGAATAAAGTTTTACTCTATTGCCGTCCAGGATTTGAGAAAGAGTGCGCGGCAGAAATCAGCGCGAAAGCGGCTGAGCGCGAGATTTACGGCTTCCCGCGCGTCAAAGATGACTCAGGTTACGTGCTGTATGAGTGCTATCAGCAGCAAGATGCTGAAAAGCTGATCCAAACGCTGCCGTTTGCCGAACTGATCTTTGCGCGGCAGATGCTGGTGGTGGGAGAGCTACTGCGCGATCTGCCACCAGAAGACCGCATCACGCCGATTGTCGGCATGCTGACCGGTGTGGTGGAGAAGGGCGGTGAACTGCGGGTTGAAGTGCCGGATACCAATGAAGCGAAAGAGCTCACCAAGTTCTGCCGTAAATTAACCGTGCCGCTGCGTGCCAGCCTGCGTGAAAGCAAAATCCTGCTTAATTACGAAACGGCTAAGCGTCCGGTAGTGCACGTGTTCTTTATTGCGCCGGGCACCTGTTACGTCGGCTATTCGCTGCCGGAAAACAACTCGCCATTCTACATGGGCATTCCGCGCCTGAAATTCCCCTCCGATGCGCCGAGCCGTTCTACGCTCAAGCTGGAAGAGGCGTTTCACGTGTTTGTGCCTGCGGATGAGTGGGATGAGCGTTTAGCCAGCGGCATGTACGCCGTCGATCTTGGCGCTTGCCCCGGCGGCTGGACCTATCAACTGGTGAAACGCAGCATGTGGGTTTTTGCGGTAGATAACGGCCCGATGGCGCCAAGCCTGATGGACACCGGACAGGTGACGCACTGCCGCGAAGATGGTTTTAAATTCCGTCCGCCGCGTACCAATATCAGCTGGCTGGTGTGCGACATGGTGGAAAAACCGGTGCGCGTCGCTAGCCTGATGACCGAATGGCTGGTGAATGGCTGGTGCCGCGAGGCGATATTCAACCTCAAGCTGCCAATGAAAAAGCGCTACGAAGAAGTGACACAGAACCTGGCGATGATTGATGACGCGTTGAAAGCGCAGGGTATTAATGCCCAGATTCAGGCGCGCCAGCTTTATCACGACCGAGAAGAAGTGACCGTTCACGTACGTCGACTTTGGGCGGCTGTTGGCGGCCGTCGCGACGAGCGCTAATCCTGCTTCATACTTTGCGCTACAGCGGTCCTGCTTCATACTTTGCACTACAGCGGCGTTGGCTGCGTTTGCTCGCCCCGGTCACATACTCATGTATGCTCCCGGGGACTCACGCACTTGCCGCCTTGCTGTAGCACAAATTATTTCGCAGGATGCCAGCTTCATACTTTGCACTACAGCGGCGTTGGCTGCGTTTGCTCGCCCCGGTCACATACTGATGTATGCTCCCGGGGACTCGCGCACTTGCCGCCTTGCTGTAGCACAAATTATTTCGCAGGATGCCAGCTTTATACTTTGCACTACAGCGGCGTTGGCTGCGTTTGCTCGCCTTGCTGTAGCACAAATTATTTCGCAGGATAACTGTTTTGCACAGTCGCCATTTATGGCGACGGCTGTTTGGTTTGAAATCTCAATGTATTGAGATTGCCTTGCAGTACCAAATCACGCTTTAACGTCGATACTTTGCGGCAAATTTCTGCCATTTCCCGCTGTTCCTGCAATTTTCCCTGCCATTTGCTCGGTACCTGATCCCATTGCTGGTAGATCGCATCCAGCGATCCAAACTGCATCAACAACTCACGGGCGCTTTTCGGGCCAATGCCGGGCACGCCGGGAATTTTACTGCTGCTGATACCACACAATCCCCAATAGTCGGGCAACTGCGCGGGCGTTACGCCAAACTCTTGTTCAATAAAAGGCACATCCAGCCAGCGCTTCTGGAAATAGTCGCGAATACGAATGTTAGGTGCCAGCAGCTGGCAATAACCTTTATCGGTAGAAACAATCGTTGCCTGATAACCAGCGTCCGCCATTTTCACCGCCAGCGTGGCGGCGAGATCGTCGGCTTCGTCTAAATCGGCCACCCAGCAGCTGACGCCTGCTGCGCGGAAGGCGTTCTGCAGCGCGGGCATCTCCAGATGCAAATCCTCCGGCATCGGCGGGCGACCCGCTTTGTAATCCGGTAATAGCTGATGGCGCCAACCGGGCTGACGCTCATGGCTATCAAACACCGCCACCACGTGCGTGGGTTGTGTATGTCCCAATAACTGATGCAAGGCGGCAACGCAGCTGTCGCGGCATGGCGAACCCTGAACAGCGTGCAGACGGCGAATCAGATTGAGTGCATCAATGATAAGAAGATGAAGCGACATAGCGATAGCGGCAGCCCGCAGGCTGCCTTCCTGATGGGTTATTTGATAATTTCGTAGCAAGGCGTGTAGGCGCTGCCCGGCAGCTTCATGCGCTGCTGTGCGACAAAACCTTGCAACAGTTCGTCCATGCGGTGCATGAGATTGGCATCGCCGTGCAGTTTGTACGGGCCTTTCTCGCGAATTTCACGAATTCCAATCTCTTTGACGTTACCCGCCACAATGCCGGAGAAGGCGCGACGCAGATCGGCTGCCAGCAGCTCGGCGGGCTGATCCGGGAACAGCTTCAGGTTTGCCATATTCTCGTGCGTCGGCAGGAAGGGCACTTGCAATTCGGGTGCGATACGAATCGACCAGTTGAAGCTGTAGGCATCGCCGGTTTCGCGGCGATACTCTTTCACCTGCGGCATGGCTTTCTTCATCAGACGCGCCACTTCAGCGGCATCATCAATGATAATTTTGTAGTGCTTGCGTGCGGCTTCGCCCAGCGTATTTACGATGAAATCATCCAGCACGCGGAAGTAGTCGGCGCTCTCTTTGGGTCCGGTCAGAATCAGCGGCAATACCTGATCGCTGTTGTGCGGATTCATTAAAATACCCAACAAATACAGCAGCTCTTCGGCTGTGCCCACGCCGCCAGGGAAGATCACGATACCGTGGGCGATACGCACAAAGGCTTCAAGGCGTTTTTCGATATCCGGCATGATGATCAGCTCATTGACCAGCGGATTCGGTGGTTCGGCGGCAATGATTGAGGGCTCAGTCAGGCCGATAAAACGGCTGTCATGATAGCGCTGCTGCGCATGTCCTACCGCCGCACCTTTCATCGGTGCTTCCATGACGCCAGGTCCGCAACCGGTACAGATGTTGAGTTCGCGCAGGCCCATTTGCGTGCCGACGTTGCGGCAATATTGGTATTCCACCGCATTGATTGAGTGGCCGCCCCAACACACCACGGTATTCGGATATTCGCCGATGTGCAGTGCACGCGCGTTACGCAGAATCGAAAACACCTGATTGGTGATATGCGCAGAGTCTTCCGGCTCCTCGTTCTGGTAGCGTTCTGTTGCCGCCAGTTGTCCGTTTACAAACAGAATGTCGCGCAGCACGGCAAACAAGTTTGCCTGCAGCGAACGAATAATCCGGCCATCAACAAATGCCTCTTCCGGCGGGTTGATCAGCTCCAGTTTCACACCGCGCTCACGGCGCAACACGTTGATGTCGAAGTTTTCAAAACGCGAAAGCAATTCCTGGCTGCTGTCGGTCTGGCTACCGGAGTTGAGTACCGCAAGAGAACAGTTACGAAACAGCTGATAAAGGTCGCTGCTAGCGGTGCGCTTCAGCATGTCGACTTCAAGCTGGGAGAGCAGATCCATCGAGCCAAGCGGGCTGATATGTGTAATCAAGAGAACTCCTTTACACGCAAATGCGTGGCTGATGACGCTGCGCTTAACTTATTAACGCAGCGACGAAAATCCCTGGTCGCGCATGCTTCGATCGCGCCTTCAACAGAGTAACGTTGTCCGCTGTGAATGCTCAAGGGGATCCGCGCATCCGTGCAGCGGCCTGCGAGGCGTCTCGCAAACTATTACTGGCGAACCAGGCGGGAAAATCCCGGAGAGAAGGGCACGTTACTGCGCCACGGATTGATATCCAGACCCCCGCGCCTGGTGTAGCGTGCATAAACGCTCAGGGCTTCTGGCTGACAAAAGCGCTGAACGTCGTTGAAAATGCGCTCAACGCACTGTTCATGAAACTCATTATGCTGACGGAATGAGATGAGATAACGCAGCAGCGCTTCACGATTGATACGCGGGCCTTTGTAGCGAATCATCACCGAGCCCCAATCGGGCTGATTGGTAATTAAGCAGTTCGATTTCAGCAGATGGCTAACCAGCGTTTCTTCAACAATTTCACGGCCTGCAGCCTGCGCCAGATAATCCGCATTGAAGGCGTAATCGTGAATTTCGATATCCTGTTCATCAATCACTTCGCCACTGAAATGGCCGATCGGCTGGCCTTCCACTTCGCTGAGACGAAACAGCGCCACGCTGACCTGACCCTTCGCGCAGGCGCTGAGATCGCGCTCCAGCGTCTGACGCACTTCGCCCCAGTCGGCGAAAACGGTCTGATTAAAACTGTTAAGATAGAGCTTGAAACTCTTCGACTCGATCAGGTTTTGACTATCGGCGCGCAGCACCACTTCGCCCACCGCGACCTGCGGAACGCCTTTGTTGTTGAGCCAGGAGAGTTCGTAGAGCGTCCAGATATCTGCGCCAGTAAACGGCAGATTATCGGGATACAGCCCCAGCGGCTCACGGTTAAGGCTGCGCGGCACGGATTGCAGCAGCGTGTTATCGTAGCGATCAACATAAGCCGTGGGCTTACCTAAGGTCAGGCCGCTTAATGCCTGATCCCGGTTTTCAGAAGACATAACGGTTACCACTAAATTTCATCAAAGTGGTTAAGTGTAACCTAACACTTGCGAGAATATGAATGATGCAGCAAACCGTAGATGCTCTGCGTGAGTTTACCGCCCGCTACGTGGAACATTGGCAGCAACAAACCGGACATTTTCCCGCCAGCGCCGAACTGCTTGGTGTTCCCTCCGACTGCATTATCAGCACGCTGGATGACCGCGTGTTGTGGCAGCCGCAGCCGTTTACGTTACCGGCCACGCTTGAAGCGGTAGAGCGTGCGCTGGATCTGCAACTGCAACCAGAAATCAGTGCTTTTTATACCAGCCAGTTTGCAGGTGATATGACGGCAACCTTTGAACAGCAGCCGATTACCCTGCTGCAGGTATGGAGTGAAGCGGATTTCACTCGCCTGCAGGAAAACCTGATTGGTCACTTGGTTATGAAGCGCCGCTTAAGACAAGCGCCAACGCTGTTTATTGCCACCACCAACTCAGAGAATGAGGTGATTGCGCTGTGCAATCTTACCGGCGAGGTCATTATTGAGGAGCCTGGCACTAAAAAGCGTGAAGTCCTGACGACATCGGTTGAGAATTTTCTTAATGCTTTACAACCGGTTACTCAGTGATTTGCAGATTTTTAGGCTGCGCTTTGTGAGAGATCTCTCACGTTACGTGTGAGAGATCGCTAGATCATTGCGCAGACTTGCGGAAGCCCTAAATGTAAAAATATTGTGAATCATGAACTTATGGCATCAATCTCAAAATTAAGACAGGACTTAATCCATTAACGCTTCTTACTGGCTTGTTATTGCGATGGTTTCTGGGAGAATAGTCACCACTGGCAGGATGCCGGGGATTAAGAGACGTTCAGGAGAATGTCAGCCATGAGGCGGGAACGTAACGGAATTTACGGCACACGGAAGGCTTCAGGACGAAGCAGGACACTCAGGATTGAGTAAAAAGGACACCTCCAGGACGGAGAATGAGAGCCACGCGGAACGTGGTGGGCCAGGATGCTAAGGACCAATGTCATGATGACAAGCGACGGAAAGCGCAGGAAAAGTTGTCATGGATGAGCAGGGAGCACAGCAGTAGCTGGAATGCTGCAAACGAAAACCGGGAGCACTGTAATCACAGTGCTCCCTTTTTTTATGCCATTTTTACGCCGGGCGTGACTGATGGTATGCTTGCCGCCCAATTTTTCTCTGGAGGTGGCGCATGTCGTCGCAAATGATTTTTCAGCGCCTGCAGCAGGTCGAAGCGGTGATGCGTGAACACGGCCATTGGCAGTCACAATCCCCCGAGGCGGGCGCCTTCGCCAGTACCGAACCTTTCTGTCTTGATACCATGGAGCCGCTGCAATGGCTGCAATGGGTGTTCATGCCACGTTTTTATGCGCTGCTCGAAAGCGGCGCGCCGTTGCCGCAGAATTTTGCCATCGCTCCCTATTATGAAGTCGCATTGCCAGCCGACACGCCGGGCTATGCGGTGCTATTGCTGACGCTCAACAAGTTTGATGCGCTGTTCCAGGAACCTTCCGCCTGATGCTCGAAATCCTTTATCAAGATGCGTGGCTGGTCGCCGTGAATAAGCCGGCCGGCTGGCTGGTGCATCGCAGCTGGCTCGATCGCAATGAAAAAGTGGTGGTGATGCAAACGGTGCGCGATCAGATTGGCCAGCATGTGTTTACTGTGCACCGCCTCGATCGCCCAACGTCCGGCGTGTTGCTGATGGCCTTATCGAGTGAAGTCGCCCATTTACTGGCGCAGCAGTTTGAACAGCACCAGATGCAGAAAACCTATCATGCGGTGCTGCGCGGCTGGCTGGAAGGCGGCGCGACGCTGGATTATCCGCTGGTGGAAGAGCTGGATAAGATTGCCGACAAATTTGCCACCCAGGAACCTGTTGCCCAACCGGCGGTAACGGATTACCAGGCGCTGGCACACGTTGAGATGCCGGTCGCCATCAGCCGCTATAACACCGCGCGCTATACGCTGGTGGAGATGGCGCCGCACACCGGGCGTAAACATCAGCTGCGTCGCCACATGGTGCATCTGCGTCATCCGATTATTGGCGACAGCGCGCACGGCGATCTGCGCCAGAATCGCGGTGCGGCGGCACATTTTGGCCTCAATCGCCTGATGCTGCACGCCAGCGCGCTCAGCTTTACCCATCCCGTTACCGGCGAGCCCATAGTGATACGCGCCGGGTTGGATCGCGTCTGGCAGCAGATGCTTGAGCAGTTTGGCTGGCAGGATCAGATCCCTGAAGTTCCCAGGGTTGAGTTTGCCAATGATGCAGTCCAGGATAAGCCGACAGAATAAAGGAGCGGCAAGATGGCAAAGATTGGCATTTTTACAGGTACGGTTTACGGCAATGCGCTGCTGGTAGCTGAAGAAGCACAGACGGTGCTGGAAGAGCAGGGCCACGACGTGAAGGTGTTTGAAGATCCGTCGATGGCGGATTGGCAGGCATACAGCCAGGATGTGGTGCTGATTGTCACCTCAACCACCGGTCAGGGCGACTTCCCGGATAACATTGCCCGCCTGTATGTTGCAGTGCGTGATCAGCTAAGTTATCAACCAGAATTGCGTTATGGCGTGATTGGCTTGGGTGACAGCAGCTATGACAATTTCTGCGGTGCAGCTAAAACCTTTGATGCCACCTTGCAGGAGCAGAGCGCGCAGCGCATCGGCGAGGTGCTGTTGGTGGATGCGACGGAAGATCCGGAGCCCGAATCAGTGACCTCACCGTGGGTGGAGAGCTGGGGTAAGTTGCTGTAAGGACTTTTCCCTCACCCTAACCCTCTCCCGCCAGCGGGAGAGGGAATATTTAGAGGGTGCAGCCCGCACGGTTTGTTCCCTCTACCGCGAAGTGGGAGAGGGCCAGGGTGAGGGCAATAACCATCACGTTACCGGCGCCGGATTAAACACCGCCAGCTGATTACGAATCCCCCAACGATCCGACCACGTCTGCTTGCGCCCGCTGGCAATCTCCAGAATCAACTCAAACAGTCGCCAACCGACCTGTTCAATACTCTCTTCGCCCGTTGCAATAGTTCCGGCATTAATATCCATCAAATCATGCCAGCGTTCGGCCAGCGCATTGCGCGTTGCCATCTTGATCACCGGAATGGCGGCCAAACCGTAAGGTGTGCCGCGCCCGGTAGTGAACACCTGCAAGGTAATGCCCGATGCCATCTGCTGCGTGCCACACACGAAATCGCTGGCTGGTGTGGCCGCATAAATCAGCCCGCGTTTGGTGGGGCGCTGTCCGGGCGACAACACTTCAACAATTGGGCTGCGACCTGACTTGGCAATCGAACCCAGCGCTTTCTCCACCACATTCGCCAGCCCGCCTTTTTTGTTGCCCGGCGAGGGATTGGCGCTGCGATCGGTTTGGCCCTGGCTGAGGTAATCGTCATACCACGCCATCTCTTCCAGCAGCCGTTTGCCGACCGCTTCATCCACCACGCGCGGCGTCAGCAGATGGATAGCATCCCGCACTTCGGTCACTTCCGAGAACATCACCGTTGCGCCGCAGCGCACCAGCAAATCCGAAGCAAATCCCACGGCGGGGTTCGCCGTTACGCCCGAGAAAGCGTCGCTGCCGCCGCACTGCGTGCCGATCACCAATTCCGATGCTGGACAGGTTTCGCGCTGACGTTGATTGAGCTTTTTCAGATGGCGTTCGGCGACCTGCAGGATTTCATCCACCATCGCGCCGAAGCCCACCAGCCGCTCATCCTGCAATCGCACAATGTCGTTGTCATCCAGCGAAATGGCCTGCACATCCGGTGTGCCGGTCAGCAGACGTTCGGGCTGTAACTTCTCGCAGCCGAGGCTGACGATCATCACTTCGCCACCAAAATTGGGATTCAGCGCCAGGTTATGAATGGTGCGAATCGGCACCACCGCGGCGGGCGCATTGATTGCCACGCCGCAACCGTACAGATGATTCAGCGCCACCACGCCATCGACATTGGGATAACGCGGCAGCAAATCACGCTCAATGATCTGCACTACATAATCCACCACGCCCGCCACGCAGTGAACGCTGGTGGTGATGCCGAGCAGGTTGCGCGTGCCCACGCTGCCATCTGCATTGCGATAGCCTTCGAAGGTATAACCTTCCAGCGGCGGCAGCGCGGGCGGTACATTGTTTGCCAACGGCAAACTGTTGAGTGGCGGCGCTTCGGGCAGCGCTACCAGTGATTCTTCAATCCAGCTACCTTGTGGGATGGGACGCAGCGCGTAGCCAATCACTTCACCGTAGCGCAGGATCGCGCCTGCTTGCGGGATATCGCTGAGCGCGACTTTATGTCCCTGTGGCACATGCTCAGTCAGTTGCAGTCCGTCGTCGAACAGGGTGCCAGACGGTAATCCCTGATTGTTGACCACGATCGCCACGTTATCGGCATCGTGCACTTTGATATAGAGCGGTTTTTCTGTCAGAGGACGGTTCATTGCTCACCTTCCAGTTCGTCGCACCGTACGTAGCAGCGCGGTTTAAAATACGTCCATCACGTCATCGTTTTTTGCCAGCCTCAGTATATGCAGGGGTATTTGCCGTATGCATTGTGCAACTGACTGGCTTTAAGGAGATTTATCAGGGGAATTTGGTTCGTTTATCCAAACACAAGTGAAGGGACTCACAAACTGCCGTTATCCTGTACGTTAACCAGGCAAAATCAGGGAGCAAAAAAGCGTTCCGTGAGCCACGCCGCAGCGTTATGTGCAGATGCCATAAAATCATTCTCTTTCAACCCTAATCCTCATGCGTTCTTCCAGTGTTTCGCCGCCAGGCTGTTCCTATACTGATTCTCGTTCTTCAACGTTAGGTTATTCGTCACGACGCATCATCGTATTGCCAAATATAAAAATCGCCGTGTTTAACCCGACTTCATTCTGATACCCAACGCGATGTGTATGCAGTCAGAGTGGATGTAGCGTTCGCTATATTTCAGGAGTGCATCATGAATAGTTTCAGCCAGACAGCGGAAGCGGTGCAAAAGCGCACCAATGCCCGTTACTGGATTGTGGTGATGTTATTTATCGTCACCTCGTTCAACTACGGTGACCGCGCAACCATTTCGATTGCCGGTTCGGCGATGTCCAAAGAGATCGGCCTTGATTCGGTCGGCCTTGGCTATATCTTCTCCGCCTTTTCCTGGGCGTACGTGATTGGGCAGATTCCGGGCGGCTGGCTGCTCGACCGCTTCGGCTCAAAACGCGTCTACTTCTGGAGCATCTTCCTCTGGTCGCTGTTTACCTTGCTGCAAGGCTTCGTCGATCTGTTCAGCGGTTTTGGCATTATCATTTCGCTGTTCCTGTTGCGCTTCCTGGTCGGCCTGGCTGAAGCGCCATCCTTCCCCGGCAATAGCCGCATTGTTGCGGCCTGGTTCCCGGCACAGGAGCGCGGCACCGCCGTCGCAATCTTTAACTCGGCGCAATACTTTGCCACGGTAATCTTCGCGCCGATCATGGGTTGGCTGGTCTCCGAAGTGGGCTGGGCGCACGTGTTCTGGTTCATGGGCGGATTGGGCATCATCCTCAGCTTTATCTGGCTGAAAGTGATCCACGATCCCACCGATCATCCGGGCGTCAACAAAGCCGAGCTGGAGTACATGGAGCAGGGCGGCGCGCTGATCAACATGGACGTCAAAAAGGATGACCGCAAAGTGAGCTGGAGCGAGAAGTGGTTCCAGATCAAACAGCTGCTGACCTCACGCATGATGCTGGGCATCTATCTCGGCCAATACTGCGTCAACGCCTTAACCTACTTCTTTATTACCTGGTTCCCGGTGTATCTGGTGCAGGCGCGCGGCATGTCGATTCTGAAGGCCGGCTTTATTGCTTCGATCCCTGCGGTGTGTGGCTTCCTCGGCGGCGTATTGGGCGGCGTGATTTCTGATTACCTGATGCGTAAAACCGGTTCGCTGAACATCGCGCGTAAAACGCCCATTGTGCTCGGTATGCTGCTCTCCATCTCGATGGTGATGTGTAACTACACCGACACCGAATGGGTGGTGGTGTTCTTTATGGCGCTGGCATTCTTCGGCAAAGGCATTGGTGCGCTGGGTTGGGCGGTGATGGCAGATACCGCACCGAAAGAGATCAGCGGTTTGAGCGGTGGCTTGTTCAACATGTTCGGTAACTTCTCCGGCATCGTCACGCCAATTGCCATCGGTTACATCATCGCCACCAGCGGATCCTTTGAGGGCGCGCTGATTTATGTCGGTATCCATGCCTTTGTCGCCGCATTTAGCTTCCTGGTGATTGCTGGCGATATCAAACGCGTTGAACTGAAAACCAGGCCATAAGGACGGAATATGACTACGCAAAGCACGCCGGTCATCACCGATATGCAGGTGATTCCGGTTGCCGGTTACGACAGCATGTTGCTCAACATCGGTGGCGCGCACAGCGCCTGCTTCACCCGCAATATCGTGGTGCTCACGGATAGCGCGGGACACACCGGCGTCGGTGAAGCGCCGGGCGGGGAAACCATCTACCAAACGCTGGTTGAGGCGATTCCGCAGGTAAAAGGTCAGCAGGTTGCCCGCATGAATCGTCTGGTGCAGCAGGTGCACAAAGGCAATCAGTCGGCGGATTTCGATACCTTCGGCAAGGGCGCGTGGACCTTCGAGCTGCGCGTCAATGCGGTGGCCGCGCTGGAAGCGGCGCTACTGGATTTACTCGGCCAATGTCTCGGCGTGCCGGTGGCGGAACTGCTCGGTCCGGGCCAGCAGCGCGATGAGGTCACGGTGCTCGGCTATCTGTTCTATCTCGGCGATCGTCGCAAAACCGATTTGCCGTATCTGACCGGCGAAAATGCCAGCCACGACTGGTATCACTTGCGTCATCAGGAGGCGCTGACGCCGGAATCTGTGGTGCGTCTGGCGGAAGCGGCGCAGGACAAATATGGCTTCAAAGATTTCAAACTCAAAGGCGGCGTGCTGCCGGGCGAGCAGGAGATTGAGTCGGCGGCGGCGCTAAAAAAACGCTTCCCCGATGCGCGCATCACCGTCGATCCCAACGGTGCCTGGACGCTGGATGAAGCCATTCGCTTGTGTAAAGGCATGGGCGATGTGCTGACCTACGCCGAAGATCCGTGCGGTGCCGAGCAGGGCTATTCCGGCCGCGAAGTCATGGCCGAATTCCGCCGTGCGACGGGGTTGCCGGTCGCCACCAACATGATCGCCACCAACTGGCGCGAGATGAACCACGCGGTGATGCTCAATGCCGTCGACATCCCGCTGGCCGATCCGCACTTCTGGACGCTGAGCGGCGCAGTGCGCGTGGCGCAGCTGTGTGATGACTGGGGGCTGACGTGGGGCTGTCACTCCAATAACCACTTCGATATTTCACTGGCGATGTTCACCCACGTTGGCGCTGCTGCGCCGGGTAAACCCACCGCGATTGATACGCACTGGATTTGGCAGGAGGGCGATCAGCGCCTGACCAAAGAGCCGCTGCAGATCCGCAACGGCAAAATCGCCGTGCCGGATAAGCCGGGCCTCGGCGTCGAGCTGGATTGGGATCGCCTGCATCAGGCAAACGCGTTGTACAAATCACTGCCGGCGGGCGCACGTAATGACGCCACCGCGATGCAGTATCTGGTTCCCAATTGGGCATTCGACCGCAAGCGTCCAGCCTTTGGTCGCGGCTAAGTTTAAGGAGCAGGAAATGAGTCAGACACCGAAAATAACATCGCTGCAGGTCATTCCGGTGGCCGGTCACGACAGCATGTTGCTTAACCTGAGTGGCGCGCATTCGCCGTTCTTTACCCGCAACATCGTCATCATTAAAGACAATGCCGGACACACCGGCGTCGGTGAGATTCCGGGCGGCGAAAAGATTCGTCAGACGCTGGAGGATGCTGCGGCGCTGGTGGTGCAGAAAACCGTTGGCGAATACAAGAACATCCTCAACCTGGTGCGCAGCACCTTTGCCGACCGCGATTCCAGCGGACGCGGCAACCAAACCTTTGATTTGCGTACCACCATTCACGTGGTTACTGGCATCGAAGCGGCGCTGCTCGATCTGCTGGGACAGCATTTAGGCGTGAACGTCGCCTCGTTGCTTGGCGATGGTCAGCAGCGCGACCGGGTAGAAATGCTCGGCTATCTGTTCTATGTCGGCGACCGCAAGAAAACCTCGCTACCGTATCAGAGCCAGGAAAATGACAAATGCGATTGGTATCGCCTGCGCCACGAAGAAGCGCTGACGCCGGATACGGTGGTGCGCCTGGCGGAAGCGGCCTATGAAAAATATGGCTTTAACGATTTCAAACTGAAAGGCGGCGTGCTGCGCGGTGGCGAAGAGGCCGAAGCGGTGACGGCGCTGGCGAAGCGCTTCCCGCAGGCGCGCGTGACGCTTGATCCTAACGGCGCCTGGTCGCTCAACGAGGCGATTCTGCTCGGTAAGCAGCTGAAAGGTGTGCTGGCCTATGCGGAAGATCCGTGCGGTGCTGAGCAGGGCTATTCCGGTCGCGAAGTGATGGCGGAATTCCGCCGCGCCACCGGCATGCCGACCGCCACCAATATGATCGCCACCGACTGGCGTCAAATGGGCCACACGCTGTCGCTGCAGTCGGTCGATATCCCGTTGGCCGATCCGCACTTCTGGACGATGCAGGGTTCGGTGCGCGTGGCGCAGATGTGTCACGACTTCGGCCTGACGTGGGGCTCGCACTCTAACAACCACTTCGACATTTCACTGGCGATGTTTACCCACGTTGCCGCCGCCGCACCAGGTGCGATTACCGCCATCGATACGCATTGGATTTGGCAGGAAGGCAATCAGCGCCTGACTAAAGAGCCGCTACAGATTAAAGGCGGCATGGTGCAGGTGCCGCAAAAACCGGGTCTCGGCGTCGAGCTGGATATGGATCAGGTGATGCAAGCCAACGCGCTGTATCAGAAACACGGTTTAGGCGCGCGTGATGATGCGCAAGCCATGCAGTTCCTCGTACCGAACTGGACCTTTGATAACAAGCGTCCGTGCCTGGTGCGCTAACTTTTCCGGCTCCCCGCGCGGGAGCCTGCTGTAACCGACAGGAGTGAAGACAATGAGCAATGCCTGGCAGAACCCTTTTCGTCGCCGTTTGCTGGCAGGAGAAACCCTGATTGGCAGCTGGTGCGCGCTGGCTAATCCCCTTACCACTGAAGTGCTGGGCCTGGCGGGCTTTGACTGGCTGGTGCTGGATGGCGAACACGCGCCGAATGACATCACCACCTTTGTGCCGCAGCTAATGGCACTGAAGGGCAGCCACAGCGCGCCGGTGGTGCGTCCGCCGTGCAACGAACCGATCATCATCAAGCGCTTGCTGGATATCGGCTTCTACAACTTCCTGGTGCCGTTTGTGGAAACCGAGGAAGAGGCGATTCGCGCGGTCGCGTCTACTCGCTATCCACCGGCGGGCATTCGCGGTGTGTCGGTTTCACACCGCAGCAACATGTACGGCACGCTGCCGGATTACAACAGCACCATTAACGACAACATCACGGTGCTGGTGCAGATCGAAACGCAACAGGCGGTGGACAACATCGATGCTATCGCCGCGGTGGAAGGTGTTGATGGCATCTTCGTTGGGCCGGGCGATCTCTCGGCCGCGCTCGGCTATCTGGGCCAGCCTGCGCATCCCGAAGTATTGAAAGTGATTAAACACGTCTTCGAACGCGCCAAAGCGGCGGGGAAACCGAGCGGCATTCTGGCGCCGGTGGAAGCCGATGCACGCCGCTATCTGGAGTGGGGCGCCAGCTTTGTAGCGGTAGGCAGCGATCTGGGTGTGTTCCGTAACGCCACGCAGGCGCTGTGTGACAAATTTAAAAAATAACTGACTGAGAGGAAAGGCAATGAAAATTGGATTTATCGGCCTCGGCATCATGGGCAAACCGATGAGTAAAAACCTGGTGAAAGCCGGTTATTCGCTGGTGGTGCGCGACCATAATGTTAGTAACGAAGCAGAGTTGGTGGAGCTGGGCGCCACCGTAGCCAAGACGCCAAAAGAGGTGGCTGAACAGGTGGATGTGTTGATCACCATGGTACCGAACTCGCCACAGGTTAAAGAGGTTTGCCTCGGTGCTAACGGCATCATCGAAGGCGCGAAGCCGGGCCTGATCGTTATCGACATGAGTTCCATTGCGCCGTTGGCCAGCCGCGAAGTGCATGATGCGCTGGCGGCGAAAGGCATCAAAATGCTCGATGCGCCAGTCAGCGGCGGCGAGCCGAAAGCGATTGAAGGCACGCTGTCGGTGATGGTGGGCGGCGATAAGGCGGTGTTTGATCAGTGCTACGACATCATGAAAGCGATGGCGGGTTCAGTGGTCCACACCGGTGACATTGGTGCGGGGAATGTGACTAAGCTGGCAAATCAGGTGATCGTGGCGCTTAACATCGCGGCGATGTCAGAAGCGCTGTCGCTGGCGACCAAAGCGGGCGTTAATCCTGAGCTGGTTTATCAGGCGATTCGTGGTGGTCTGGCAGGCAGCACCGTGCTGGATGCCAAAGCGCCGATGGTGCTGGATCGTAACTTCAAACCGGGCTTCCGCATCGATCTGCATATCAAAGATCTGGCCAATGCGCTGGATACCTCGCACGAGATCGGTGCGCATCTGCCGCTGACTGCCGCAGTGATGGAGATGATGCAGGCGCTGAAAGTGGATGGACAGGGCACTTCCGACCATAGCGCGCTAGCCTGCTATTATGAAAAATTAGCGAAAGTTGAGATCACCCGGTAGTGCAATCGTCCGGCGTCTACGGATGTCGGGCGGCTCGCTGCCTTCGCAGGACGGATGTCCGTCATCAACCGCGCTGGATTGCCTATGAAAATTGTCATCGCACCGGATTCATATAAAGAGAGTTTATCCGCCCTGGAAGTGGCTTCGGCGATTGAAGCGGGATTCCGCGAGATCTTTCCCGAAGCTGAGTACGTGAAAATACCGGTTGCCGACGGTGGTGAAGGCACGGTTGAAGCGATGGTGGCGGCAACGCAGGGAAACATTGTCCGGCTGACGGTTACTGGACCGCTCGGCAAGCCAGTGGAGGCGTTCTACGGTTTGTCAGGTGATGAGCGTACCGCATTTATCGAAATGGCGGCAGCCAGCGGGCTGGAGTTAGTGCCCGCGGCACAGCGCGATCCGCTGATTACCACCTCGTTCGGCACCGGCGAGCTGATCAAAGATGCGCTCGATCGCGGTGTCGATCACTTCATTATCGGCATTGGCGGCAGCGCCACCAATGATGGCGGTTCCGGCATGATGCAAGCGCTGGGCGCACAACTGCTGGATGAGCACGGCAAGCAAATCGCCTATGGCGGCGGCGCATTACCGCAGCTGGCGCGCATCGATATCGAACAGCTGGATGCGCGTATTAAGCAGTGTCGCTTTGAAGTCGCCTGCGATGTCAGCAATCCGCTCACCGGTGATAAGGGCGCTTCGGCGATCTTCGGTCCGCAGAAAGGTGCGACGCCGGAACTGGTGCAGCAGCTGGACAAAGCACTGGAACATTACGCCACCCTGATTCATCGCGATCTGGATATTGATGTTTTACACATTGATGGCGGCGGCGCGGCGGGCGGCATGGGCGCGGCGCTGCATGCGTTTTGTCAGGCCGAGTTACGCAGCGGCATTGAGATTGTCACTGAAGCCTTGGGCCTGGCCGAGCAGGTGAAAGATGCCGATCTGGTGATTACCGGCGAAGGGCGCATTGATAGTCAAAGCATTAACGGCAAGGTGCCGATTGGTGTGGCAAAGGTCGCGAAGCAGTTTGATAAACCGGTGATTGGCATTGCCGGAAGTTTAACCGCGGATGTCGGCGTGGTGCACCAACATGGGCTGGATGCGGTGTTCAGCGTGCTGTTTAGCATCTGCTCATTGGATGACGCGCTGGCCAACGCGGCGCAGAACGTGCGCCTGACGGCGCGCAATGTGGCGGCGGTGATAAAGCTGGGGAAAGGGAGATAGTTTTCCCTCACCCTAATCCTCTCCCAGAGGGGGAGGGAACCGATCGGAGAGATGGAATAAGTTTGCACGTAACTTCAGCATGCTCAGGGCAACTCCCTCGCCCGCTTGCGGGAGAGGGCTGGGGTGAGGGGAAAACCGCACCGCACTAACCCAACGCCAATAACTTCCTCGCTTCACGCGCCACGTTCGCCATCTCATCGCTCAACTCCAGCAGCTCCGGCTCCAGCGCGTCGATATCGCTCTCCTGATGCAAACTCTTCTCCAGCTGCTGACACAGCTGCTTCAGGCGCGGCACGCCGCTGTAGCTGGCGCTGCCGTGCAGCTTGTGGATAATCTCGCGCAATCCCACCACATCATTACTCGCCATTGCACTCTCTACGCGCTCTTCCACTTCCGGCAGGAAATCGAGCAGCATTTGCAGCAAATCGCGGGCTAAATCGGGTTTATTGGCGGCCTGACGTAGCGCCAGCGTCCAGTCCAGCGACGGCGCCACGTGCGGCTGTTGCGGCAGTGGCATGACCCGGTTCGGCGCGTAACGCTGCAGCAGTTGGCTGAGTTTATCCTCATCAATCGGCTTCGCCAGATAGTCATTCATGCCAGCGTTGATGAGCTGCGCACGTTCGCCATCCAGCGCATGCGCAGTAACGGCGACAATCGGTGTGGTGGCGTGCAGCGGCAGGCTGCGGATGATTTCGCTAGCGCGGATGCCATCGATATCCGGCATCTGAATGTCCATTAGAATCACGTCCAGCTTGTGCAGGCGCGCCTGACGAATCGCCTGCTCGGCGTTATCACACAGAATGATGTGCTGCACCTGCTCCTCCAGCAGTGCGCCAATCAGTTTCAGGTTGGCGGGATTGTCATCCACCGCCATTACCGTCAGCGGCTGACGTGCGCCGCGCGGCAGCGCATCGCTTTGCCAGTCATGTAAGTCCAGCAGCATCGGCAGCAAGCGCGTCAACGAAACCGGTTTGGCGATACACCCGGCAATGCCGCGCGCCCGTAAGTCATCGGCAAACAGCATCATTTCACTCGGCAGCGCCAGCAGCACCGAGTCGGCACGCGCATGCAGACGTTTAATCAATGCATCCGGCAACGTCGCAGGATGCGGCTCGGTGACCGGCAAACCCATCAGCAGCAGCGGGAAGTGCGTCTCGGGCATCTCTTCCAGGCTGGAGAAGTGCTGCACCTGCAGCGGCGTGATGCTTAGCATCTCCTGCACCGCTTTCGCCACCGCTGGATGTGGCTCGATATACGCCAGCGGTGTGGCGCGCAAATCGTCCAACATGCGCGGAATGGCTGGCGCATTGGGATTGAGATCGAGATGAATATGCACCCAGAAGGTTGAACCCTGATTCGGACGGCTGTGGAAGGCAATTTCGCCGCCCATTTCGCTCACCAGTTTCTGCGTAATCACCAACCCTAAACCGGTGCCGCCATGACGGCGCGTAATGCTGGCATCGGCCTGACGAAACGCCTGGAATAGCTGCGACTGCTGCTGTTCAGAGATACCGATGCCGGTGTCATGCACCTGAATCTCCAGCTCGACGCGCGTAGTGTTGATGCTGCGCAGCTCAACGCGCAAATCGATATGACCGTGCTCGGTGAACTTGATCGCGTTACCAATCAGGTTAATCATGATCTGCTGCAGGCGCAGCGGATCGCCAATCACATTATCCGGCACCTGTTTTTCCAGGCACACGGTAATTTCCAGCCCTTTGTCATGGGCAGATGGCGCCAGCAGCACCAGCGTTTCATCCAGCGTGGCGCGCAGCGGGAACGGGATCGACTCCAGCACCAGCTTGCCGGCTTCCAGTTTCGAGAAATCGAGCACGTCATTAATGATGCTCAGCAGGTTATTCGCCGAACGCTCGATGGTGCTCATGTAGTCGCGTTGATTGGTGCTCAGCCCGGTTTTTAGCATCTGACGGGTAAAGCCAATTACGCCGTTCAGCGGCGTACGCAGCTCATGCGACATGTTGGCGAGGAATTCCGATTTGATGCGCGCCGCTTCCTGCGCGCGCTTCTTCGCCAGATCCAGCTCGACGTTCTGAATCTCCAGCTGCTCCAGCGTTTCACGCAGATCGTAAGTCGCCTGATCGATGTTCTGCTGCATCTCTTCGTGATAGGCGGTGAGCGACATTGCCATGGCGTTGATGCCGTTTTTCAGAATGCTCAGCTCGCCCAGCATGTAGCCATCGACGCGGCTGTCCAGCTGGCCACGACGAATGCGGTCCACGGTGGTAACCATATTGCGAATTGGGCCGGTGACGTCGCGCATCAGGCGATAGGCAAACAGCATGGCGATACACAGGCAGAACAGCAGCAGCAGCGTGGCGACAAATACTTCTTTGTACTGCTCCAGCCGCACCGATTGCAGATCCAGTTCGATCGCCACATAACCCAGCGGATTCCCGGCTGGTTTGGCATCTTCGCCCGGCAGCTCATCCACCGAATAGCGTTCAGAGATAATCGGCGTGCGCAGAATCATAATTGTGCCTTGCCGCTCCACCGAGACGCCATCTTCCAGCGTGGAGATGTCCTCTTTTTGCAGCAGCGCCAGATTCTGATTGTTATTCGAGGTGACGTAGACGTGATTGTTGTTGTCGAAAATGGTGATGGCACGGACAATATCGGAGTGGCGGCGATGCAGCAGACTAACTAACTCGCGAATCGCATCGCGGTTGTGCCACGTCATGCCGTATTCACTGGAGACCGCCAGCGGTTCGATGATGTTCGCTCCCGCATCGTGCACCTGATGCTGTAATTCATTGTAGCGGTGCACCACAAAGAAGGTACTGAGCAGCAGACCAATCATTAGCGTTGGCGCCAGTATCAGAATCATCATTCGCGCCCGCAGGCTGTATTTGGTCATAATTGTGGCCTAGCGACTCCTGGCATTTTTTCCCTGTGCGAGCACGGTTAATGGCTGCACACCCAATTAACGTAGAGATTTCACAATACTATGGCGCAATTTTACTCCGCAAAACAGCGTGTGACGACGAAGGCTCACATATCCGTCACCATTGAAGACCTCGATCCTTTCGGACAAGGTGTTGCGCGCCATAAAGGCAAGGCGATGTTTGTTAGCGGTGCGCTGCCCGGTGAACAGGCGGAAGTGACGGTGTTCGAGGATAAAAGCAAATACGCACGCGCCAAAGCCAACAAGATCATTAATCCCAGCCCACAGCGGGAAACACCGCGCTGCGTCCATTTTGGCGTGTGCGGCGGCTGCCAGCAGCAACATGCCTCGGTGGCTTTGCAGCAGGAGAGTAAAGCGCGCGCCTTGAGCCGCATGTTAAGCCGCGAAGCGCCGCTGCCGGTGAAGGTCGATGAGATCATCAGCGGCAGCGCGTGGGGTTATCGTCGCCGGGCGCGTTTAGGATTGCAGTGGCAGCCAAAACAGCAGCGTCTGCAAATGGGGTTCCGCCAGGCCGCCAGCAACGATCTGGTTGAACTGAAGCAATGCCCGGTTTTGGTGCCCGAACTTGAAGCGTTGCTGCAGCCGCTGCACCAGTGCCTCAGCGATTTACAGGCAGTTAAACGGTTAGGCCACGTAGAATTGGTGCTGGCGGATAATGGCCCGCTGATGGTGCTGCGTCATCTTGATGCATTATCTGCCGGCGACCGCGCAAAACTGGAACGCTTTTCGCATGAGCAGCAACTGTCGCTCTATCTGGCTGATGGCAGTGAAAGTTTGCAGGCGCTGAATGCGCGCGAACCTTTTTATCACTCGTTGAATTTGCCGCTATCCTTTAGCCCGCAGAATTTTATTCAGGTCAACGATGGTGTGAATCAGCAGATGGTCGCCAAAGCCATTGAATGGCTGGATTTGCAGCCAGAGGATCGTGTGCTGGATTTGTTCTGCGGCATGGGAAACTTTACCTTGCCATTAGGAAAGTTCGTACAAAATGTTGTAGGTGTGGAGGGCGTTGCAGCATTAGTGCAGCAGGCAGCGTATAATGCTGAGCAGACTAATCTCAAGAATGTTCGCTTTTTCCAGCATAACCTGGAGGAAGATGTATCGCGTCAGCCGTGGGCGACGCAGGGATTTAACAAGGTGTTACTGGATCCAGCGCGTGCTGGGGCCGCGGGCGTAATGGCGCATGTGGTTAAACTTGCGCCGCAACGTGTGGTCTATGTTTCCTGTAACCCTACAACGCTGGCGCGTGACAGTCAGACATTGCTGTCAGCGGGCTACCATTTGGAAAGGGTCGCGATGCTGGATATGTTCCCCCATACCAGTCATCTCGAATCCATGGTGCTGTTTAGCAAAGCATAAGCGATGTCCACATCGCTGTGGCAGGAGAGGATATGGTTGCGGTTAGAAGTGCGCATTTAAATACGGCGGGCGAATTTGCCCTCGACCAGTGGATCGCCAGTTTGAGTATCAACAATCCGCAATCCTGTCAGCGACTGGCGGATGCGTGGCGCTACTGTGAAGCCGAAACGCACAACCATCCTGATCAAGCTCTGCTGCTGTGGCGCGGTATTGAGATGGTGGAAATTCTCACCATGCTCAGCATGGACATTGACAGCCTGCGCGCGGCGCTGCTGTTCCCGCTCGCCAACGCCGATGTGGTGAGCGAAGAGGATCTCGAAAAAGCCTTTGGCAAAGAGATTGTGATGTTGGTGCACGGCGTGCGCGACATGGATGCTATTCGCCAGCTGAAAGCGATTCACAACGATTCGATGGCCTCCGAGCAGGTGGATAACGTGCGCCGCATGCTGCTGGCGATGGTGGAAGATTTCCGCTGCGTGGTCATCAAGCTGGCAGAACGTATCGCCCATCTGCGTGAAATGAAAGACGCGCCAGAAGATGAGCGCGTGCTCGCGGCGAAAGAGAGCACCAATATCTACGCGCCGCTGGCCAACCGCTTGGGTATCGGCCAGCTCAAATGGGAGCTGGAAGATTACTGCTTCCGCTATCTGCATCCCGATGAATACAAACGCATTGCTAAGCTGCTGCATGAACGCCGTATTGACCGCGAAGGCTATATTGAAAGCTTCGTTGCCAATCTGCGCGCCGAGATGCAGAAAGAGGGCGTGCGTGCTGAAGTGTATGGCCGTCCGAAACACATCTACAGCATCTGGCGCAAGATGCAGAAGAAGTCGTTAGCGTTCGATGAGCTGTTTGACGTGCGCGCGGTGCGTATCGTGGCGGAACGGCTGCAGGATTGCTACGGCGCGCTTGGTACGGTGCATACGCTGTTTCGCCATCTGCCGAGTGAGTTTGACGACTACGTTGCCAACCCCAAGCCTAACGGCTATCAATCGATTCATACCGTGGTGCTGGGTCCGCAGGGCAAAACGGTGGAAATCCAGATTCGTACGCGCCAGATGCATGAAGATGCCGAGCTGGGCGTCGCCGCACACTGGAAGTACAAAGAAGGTCCAACCTCCAGCAACGCGCGCGGCGCGGCAGGACATGAAGGGCGCATCGCCTGGCTGCGTAAGCTGATTAGCTGGCAGGAAGAGATGGCTGATTCCGGCGAGATGCTGGAAGAGGTGCGCAGCCAGGTATTCGACGACCGCGTGTATGTGTTTACCCCGAAAGGTGACGTGGTCGATCTGCCGGCGGGATCAACGCCGCTCGACTTCGCCTACCATATTCACAGCGATATCGGCCACCGCTGCATTGGCGCCAAAATCAGCGGGCGCATCGTGCCGTTTACCTATCAGTTGCAGATGGGCGATCAGATTGAAGTGATCACCCAGAAACAGCCAAACCCAAGCCGCGACTGGCTGAACCCGAACCTCGGCTATATCACCACCAGCCGCGGACGCTCGAAAATTCACGCTTGGTTCCGCAAACAGGATCGTGACAAAAATATCATTGCTGGCCGTCAGATCCTCGAAAGCGAGCTAAATCAGATGGATATCAGCATGCGCGAAGCGGAAAAACTGCTGCTGCCGCGCTATAACGTCAGTTCGCAGGATGAGCTGCTGGCGATGATTGGCGGCGGCGATATTCGCCTCAATCAGATGGTGAATTTCCTGCAGGGCAAGCTCAACAAGCCGAGCGCCGAAGAGGAAGATCGCGAGGCGCTGCGCCTGCTGACGCAGAAGTCACATGCGCCGTCCGCGCGTAAAGAGAGCGGTCGCGTGGTGGTGGAAGGCGTGGGCAATCTGCTGCACCACATCGCCCGCTGCTGCCAGCCAATTCCAGGCGACGATATCGTGGGCTTTATCACCCAGGGGCGCGGCATCTCGATTCACCGCGCCGACTGCGACCAGTTAACCGAGCTGATTTCGCACGCACCGGAACGTATCGTTGATGCGGTGTGGGGCGAGGATTACTCCAGCGGTTATTCGCTGGTGGTACGCGTTACCGCCAACGATCGTAGCGGCCTGCTACGCGATATCACCACCATTCTGGCTAACGAGAAGGTCAATGTGCTCGGCGTCTCCAGCCGCAGTGACACCAAAAAGCAGCTGGCGACCATTGATATGGATATTGAGATCTATAACCAGCAAGTGCTTGGCCGCGTGCTGGCGCGCCTTAATCAGGTGCCGGATATTATCGACGCGCGCCGTTTGCATTGATTCAGAGCCGTTTGTCCCCCATCCCGACCTTCCCCCGTTCGCGGGGGAAGGAGACGCTGCCGTATGTGTAACCGGCGCAGTCTCTCCCAAAATTTTCCCAAAGGATCCTTTCATGACGCCCTTAAATCGCCTGCTCACCATCATGCAAACCTTGCGCGACCCGGAGCGCGGCTGCCCGTGGGATCGTCAGCAAACCTTCACCTCGATCGCGCCTTATACGCTGGAAGAAACCTACGAAGTGATCGATGCCATCCAGCGTGAAGATTTTGCCGATCTGCGCGGTGAACTTGGCGATCTGCTGTTTCAGGTGGTGTTCTACGCGCAGATGGCCGATGAGCAGCAGCGCTTTAATTTCGATGACATCTGTAACGCCATCAGCGACAAACTTGAGCGTCGTCATCCGCACATTTTTGGCGATGTTCAGGCTGCAACCAGCGAAGAAGTGCTGAAAAACTGGGAAGCCATCAAGCACAGCGAACGCGCAGAAAAATCGCAGCACTCGGCGCTGGACGACATTCCTAAAGCGCTGCCGGCATTGATGCGCGCGCACAAAATTCAGAAGCGTTGCAGCTCGGTGGGCTTCGACTGGAACAATCTCGGCCCGGTGCTGGATAAAGTGCATGAAGAGATCGATGAGGTGATGCACGAAGCGCAGCAAGCGGTGGTGGATAACGCCAGGCTGGAAGAGGAAATCGGTGATTTGCTGTTCGCGACCGTCAATTTGTCGCGCCATCTAGGCAGCAAAGCGGAAATCGCATTGCAGAAAGCCAATGATAAATTTGAGCGCCGCTTCCGTGAAGTTGAAGCCATCATCGCCTCACAAGGGTTAGCCATGAGCGATGCGACCCTGGACCAAATGGAAGCCGCCTGGCAGCAGGTGAAAGTGAGCGAGAACAAACAGTAAGCGAATCTGGCGATTATTCCAGCGCTGCGCATAAATTCGCCGCTTGAGCTTACTCGATTCAGCCTTGCGGCGACTTTGTGACGTACATCAACATTTCGCACCATGCTATCCGCTATGTTACCGGCTTACCTGTGGAGGACGATGGTGTGATTCATCAATTGTGGCTTAAGACGACTTCAAGTATACTATTTTCCCGTCTTGGTTATTCCACCGTCTTTAAACCTAAACTCTCAGGTTCAGCATGACAACGAATTATATTTTTGTGACCGGCGGGGTTGTTTCCTCTCTGGGCAAAGGCATTGCCGCAGCCTCCCTCGCAGCCATCCTTGAAGCACGTGGTCTTAATGTGACCATCATGAAACTCGATCCGTACATCAACGTCGATCCGGGTACCATGAGCCCAACGCAGCACGGTGAAGTATTTGTTACCGATGATGGGGCCGAAACCGATCTGGATTTAGGTCACTACGAGCGCTTCATCCGCACCAAAATGTCGCGCCGTAACAACTTTACTACCGGTCGTATCTACTCAGAAGTGCTGCGCAAAGAGCGTCGCGGTGACTATCTGGGCGCCACGATTCAGGTTATTCCACACATCACCAACGCCATCAAAGAACGCATTATTGAAGGCGGCGAAGGTCATGACGTGGTTCTGGTCGAGATCGGTGGTACCGTGGGTGATATCGAATCCCTGCCGTTCCTCGAAGCGATTCGCCAGATGGCGGTCGATGTCGGTCGTGAACACACCATGTACATGCACCTGACGCTGGTGCCATATATGGCGGCCGCAGGCGAAGTGAAAACCAAGCCAACCCAGCATTCAGTGAAAGAGCTGCTGTCGATCGGGATTCAGCCAGACGTGCTGATCTGCCGTTCTGACCGCGCGGTGCCAGCGAACGAACGCGCTAAAATCGCGCTGTTCTGTAACGTGCCAGAAAAAGCGGTTATTTCCCTGAAAGATGTGGATTCCATCTACAAGATTCCAGGCATGCTGAAATCGCAAGGTCTGGATGATTACATCTGCAAGCGTTTCAATCTGAACGCGCCGGAAGCGAACCTGGCCGAATGGGAACAGGTTATTTACGAAGAAGCCAATCCGGGCGGCGAAGTGACCATCGGTATGGTCGGCAAATATGTCGAACTGCCGGATGCGTACAAGTCAGTGATTGAGGCCTTGAAACACGGTGGCCTGAAAAATCGCGTTACCGTGAATATCAAATTGATCGACTCGCAGGATGTTGAAACGCGCGGTGTCGAATTACTGAAAGATCTGGATGCTATTCTGATCCCTGGCGGCTTCGGCTACCGCGGTGTGGAAGGCAAAATGATGACGGCGCAATACGCCCGTGAGAACAACGTGCCTTACCTGGGAATTTGCCTGGGCATGCAGGTTGCGCTGATGGAATTTGCCCGCAACGTTGCCGGTATGGAAGGCGCGAACTCTACGGAATTTGTGCCAGACTGTAAGTATCCGGTGGTTGCGCTTATCACCGAATGGCGTGACGAAGAGGGCAACGTTGAACAGCGTACTGAGCAGAGCGATCTGGGCGGCACCATGCGTCTGGGCAGCCAGCAGTGCCAGTTGACGCCGGAAAGCAAAGTGCGTCAGTTGTACGGTTCTGAAATCATTACCGAACGCCACCGTCATCGTTACGAAGTAAACAATATGTTGCTGAAGCCGATTGAAGCGGCGGGTCTGCATATTGCCGGTCGTTCTGGCGACGATCAGCTGGTTGAGATCATTGAGATCCCGAACCACCCGTGGTTTGTTGCCTGTCAGTTCCACCCGGAATTCACGTCGACCCCACGCGATGGTCATCCGCTGTTCGCTGGCTTTGTGAAAGCCGCGCAGGAACACCAGAAGCGTTTAGCGAAGTAAGTTTCACGAACAACGCGCGAACTTTTCGCGCGTTGTTTGTCTTAGGATTGACTAACTTGTACTGAGGAAAATCGAATGTCCAAAATCGTAAAAGTCATCGGTCGCGAAATCATCGACTCCCGTGGCAACCCAACTGTAGAAGCAGAAGTGCATCTGGAAGGCGGTTTCGTTGGTCTGGCTGCTGCGCCATCAGGTGCATCAACCGGTTCTCGCGAAGCTCTGGAGCTGCGTGACGGTGACAAATCTCGTTTCCTGGGCAAAGGCGTAACCAAAGCGGTTGCGGCTGTTAACGGTCCAATCGCTAACGCGGTAACCGGTAAAGATGCCAAAGACCAGGCGAACATCGATAAGATCATGATCGAGCTGGACGGTACTGAGAACAAATCTAACTTCGGTGCTAACGCCATTCTGGCGGTTTCACTGGCTGCTGCTAAAGCTGCTGCTGCCTCTAAAGGCCTGCCGCTGTACGCACACATCGCTGAACTGAACGGCACCCCAGGCAAATACTCTATGCCGCTGCCAATGATGAACATCATCAACGGTGGTGAGCACGCCGACAACAACGTCGACATCCAGGAATTCATGATTCAGCCGGTTGGCGCGCCAACCCTGAAAGAAGCGATCCGCATGGGTTCTGAAGTCTTCCATCACCTGGCGAAAGTGCTGAAGTCTAAAGGCATGAGCACTGCAGTTGGTGACGAAGGTGGCTACGCGCCAAACCTGGGTTCTAACGCCGAAGCGCTGGCTGTTATCGCTGAAGCGGTAAAAGCAGCAGGCTACGAACTGGGCAAAGACATCACCCTGGCGATGGACTGCGCAGCATCTGAATTCTACAAAGACGGCAAATATGTGCTGGCTGGCGAAGGCAACAAAGCCTTCTCTTCAGAAGAGTTTACCCACTTCCTGGAAGACCTGACCAAACAGTACCCAATCGTTTCTATCGAAGACGGTCTGGATGAATCTGACTGGACTGGTTTCGCCTACCAGACCAAAGTGCTGGGCGACAAAATCCAGCTGGTGGGTGACGATCTGTTCGTAACCAACACCAAGATCCTGAAAGAAGGTATCGATAAAGGCATCGCTAACTCCATCCTGATCAAATTCAACCAGATCGGTTCACTGACCGAAACTCTGGCTGCAATCAAGATGGCGAAAGATGCGGGTTATACCGCGGTGATTTCACACCGTTCAGGTGAAACCGAAGATGCAACCATCGCTGACCTGGCGGTAGGTACGGCGGCTGGCCAGATCAAAACCGGTTCTATGAGCCGTTCTGACCGTGTTGCTAAGTACAACCAGCTGATTCGTATCGAAGAAGCGCTGGGCAGCAAAGCACCGTTCAACGGTCTGAAAGAAGTTAAAGGCCAGGCGTAATCGCCTGAGTATGCTGCCTGCGGGCAGCATCGTCTGAATGAAGCCCCGCCTTGTGCGGGGCTTTTGCTTTTATTTGGCACGAAGCAACTGTGACCTGGCGCATAAGATCTGCCATAATCTGCGCCTCAAATTTTAGACGTGAGTAAATAATGTTCTACCCGATTAACGAAATGTTCCAGACGCTGCAGGGCGAAGGTTTTTACACCGGTGTTCCGGCGCTGTTCATCCGCTTACAAGGATGTCCGGTGGGCTGTAGCTGGTGTGATACCAAACATACCTGGGAAAAGCGGGCGGATCGGGAGACCTCGCTGGGTGATATTCTGGTCAAAACCGTGGAAAGCGATGCGTGGGGCAGCGCCGATGCGGCCATGTTGATCGACACCATCCAACGTCAGGGCTGGACCGCACGTCATGTGGTGATCACCGGCGGCGAACCGGCGATTTTTGATCTGCGCCCTTTGACGGAACAATTAGAAGCGGCGGGTTTTGCCTGCCAGATCGAAACCAGCGGCACGCACGACGTGCAGTGTTCCGACGCAACATGGGTGACGGTTTCACCCAAGGTGAACATGCGCGGTGGCTATGATGTTTTGCCGCAGGCACTGCAGCGTGCAGATGAGATTAAACATCCGGTGGCGCGTGAGCGTGATGTGGAAGCGTTAGATGCGTTGCTGGCAGGATTACACGACGATAAAAAGCGCATTGTGGCACTGCAACCGATCAGCCGTGGTGATGCGGCAACGAAACTCTGTATTGAAACCTGTATCGCCCGCAACTGGCGGCTTTCGATGCAGACGCACAAATACCTGAATATTGCCTGAGTTCTAAGGTCGCCATGCATGGCGACCTCACTCACGGTTACGGCTTCACTGACCTCAACCGCGATAAACGCAGCCAGCGGTGCAGGTCTCTTTAATCATTACCGCACTCAATTCCGGCAGAATCGGCTTCATCTGATCCCAAATCCATTTCGCCAGCACTTCACTGGTAGGATTCTCCAGACCCGGAATGTCATTCAGATAGTGATGATCGAGGCGTTCATACAGCGGCTTAAACTTCGCCTTCAGTTCGGCAAAATCCATCACCCAACCGGTATGCGCATCCACTTCGCCGGTAATTTCTAATCGAACCAGGAATGAATGGCCGTGCAAACGCCCACATTTATGGCCTTCCGGCACGTGAGGTAAGCGGTGGGCAGATTCAAACTGGAACTCTTTAAATAACGTGGTAGACATAATGGCTCTCAGACTTAAAAACCGCTGAAGTCTACCTGAATTGCAGATTTTTCGCACCCGCTGGCAAAGAAAAGGGCATTTTGCGCCATGCCGACAGCAAAACGCCTAATTAACTCATTGAATCATATCGCCTTCATTTACCACTTTTGCTGGTTAACTTTACCCGAAAAACCACTTAGTCATTTTGGTTATTTAATATGTCGAAGGCGTATTTAATCGTTAATATACAGCCCGGTAACCTACGCACTCTTTCGCAACATATTGATCCGGACTTCTGACACTGGAATTTTTAACGCAATGACGACTCAGGCACCAGGTTCACTGCTTCCGTTATCACCGGAGCAACTCGCGCGCTTACAGGCGGCGACCACGGATTTCAACACCACTCAGATGGCCTGGCTCTCCGGCTATTTCTGGGGCATGGTCAATCAGACGCCGGGTGCGGCTGCCGCGCCAGCGCCTGTGCAAACAGAAACCCCGACCATTACGCTGATCTCCGCCTCGCAGACCGGTAACGCGCGTCGCCTGGCTGAGCAACTGCGTGATGACCTGCTGGCTGCCAAGCTGAGCGTCAATCTGGTTAACGCCGGCGATTATAAATTCAAGCAGATCGGTCAGGAAAAGCTGCTGGTGGTGGTGACTTCCACGCAAGGCGAGGGCGAGCCGCCGGAAGAGGCCGTGGCGCTGCATAAATTCCTGCTGTCGAAGAAAGCGCCGAAGTTCGCAGGCACAGCGTTTGCGGTGTTCGGTCTCGGCGATACCTCTTATGAGTTTTTCAGCAAAGCCGGTAAAGACTTTGATGAACGTCTGGCTGAGCTGGGTGCAGAACGTCTGCTGGATCGTGTGGATGCCGATGTTGAATACAAAGAGCAGGCGAACGCCTGGCGTCAGCAGATCACCGAGATTCTGAAAGCGCGTGTGCCGAGCGAATCGCCAGCACAGGCCGCCATCACCGCGGCGGGCAGCGTTAATCTGGTCGACAGCAGCCCGTACACCAAAGAAGAGCCGCTGGTGGCCAGCCTGGCGGCCAACCAGAAGATCACCGGACGCGATTCGGATAAAGATGTGCGTCACATTGAGATCGACCTTGGCGATTCTGGCCTGCGCTATCAGCCGGGCGACGCACTCGGCGTGTGGTTTGAAAACGATGACGAGCTGGTGCAGGAACTGCTGCAGCTGGTGTGGCTGAAAGGTGACGAGCAGGTCGACGTGCAGGGCAAAACCCTGCCGCTGGCCGAGGCGCTGAAAACCCATTTCGAACTGACGGTCAACACGCCACAAATCGTCGAACAGTATGCCACGCTGTCCCGCAATGACGCGCTGCTGGCGCTGGCCGGTGATAAGCCGAAGCTGCAGAGTTATGCGCAGAGCTTCCCGATTGTCGATATGGTGCGTCAGGCACCGACCGAACTGAATGCCGAACAATTAACCGGCCTGCTGCGTCCGCTGACGCCGCGCCTCTACTCCATCGCCTCATCGCAGGCGGAGAACGAAACCGAAGTGCACATCACCGTAGGTGCGGTGCGCTTTGAAATCGACGGTCGTCAGCGCGGCGGCGGCGCCTCAACCTGGTTGGCGGATCGTATTGAGGAAGAAGGCGAAATTCGCGTCTTCATCGAGCACAACGATAACTTCCGTTTACCGGCTAACCCGGAAACGCCAGTGATCATGATTGGTCCGGGCACCGGCATCGCGCCGTTCCGCGCCTTTATGCAGCAGCGCGATAACGATGGCGCAGGCGGTAAAAACTGGCTGTTCTTCGGTAACCCGCATTTCACCGATGATTTCCTCTATCAGGTGGAGTGGCAGAAGTATGTCAAAGATGGCCTGCTGACCCATATTGATCTGGCATGGTCGCGCGATCAGGCCGAGAAGGTTTACGTACAAGATAAAATCCGCGCCAAAGGTGCGGAGGTGTGGAGCTGGTTACAGGAAGGCGCACACCTTTACGTCTGCGGCGACGCCAATCGTATGGCGAAAGACGTTGAGCAGGCATTACTGGATGTGGTGGTCGAACACGGCGGCATGGATCGTGAAACGGCTGACGAATTTTTAAGTGAGCTGCGCATTGAGCGCCGTTATCAGCGAGACGTTTACTAATGAGCGAAAAACATCCTGGACCGCTGGTCGTTGAAGGCAAGCTGGTCGACGCTGAGCGTCTGAAAAAACAGAGCAACTACCTGCGCGGCACCATCCTCGACGATCTCGACGATGGCCTGACCGGCGGCTTCACTGGCGACAACTTCCTGCTGATCCGTTTCCACGGTATGTACCAGCAGGATGACCGCGACATTCGTGCCGAGCGTGTAGCGCAGAAACTCGAACCGCGTCACGCTATGATGCTGCGTTGCCGTCTGCCGGGCGGCGGCATCACGCCAACGCAGTGGCTGGCGATTGACAAATTCGCCACCGATAAAACCATTTATGGCAGCATCCGGTTGACCAACCGCCAGACCTTCCAGTTTCACGGCATTCTGAAGAAGAACGTCAAGCCGACGCACCAGATGCTGCACGAAGTCGGGCTGGATGCGCTGGCGACCGCCAACGACGTGAACCGTAACGTGCTGTGCACCTCGAATCCGGTGGAATCAGAGCTGCATCAGGAAGCGTACGAGTGGGCGAAAAAGCTGTCAGAGCATCTGCTACCGCAAACCCGCGCTTACGCGGAAATCTGGTGGGACAAAGAGAAGGTCGCCACCACCGATAAAGAGCCGATTCTTGGCGAAACCTATCTGCCGCGTAAATTCAAAACCACGGTGGTGGTGCCGCCGCATAACGATGTCGATCTGCATGCCAATGACCTGAACTTCATCGCCATCGCCGAGCAGGGCAAGCTGATTGGTTTTAACCTGCTGGTGGGCGGGGGCTTGTCGATCGATCACGGCAACAAAGCGACTTATGCGCGCACCGCAAGCGAATTCGGCTTTCTGCCGGTCGAGAAGATCCTCGACGTGGCGGCTGCGGTGGTCACCACGCAGCGCGATTGGGGGAATCGTACCGATCGTAAAAATGCCAAGACCAAATACACGCTGGAACGCGTCGGTGTTGAAACCTTCAAAGCGGAAGTGGAAAAGCGTGCCGGTCTGACCTTCGAACCGATTCGTCCGTATGCGTTCACCTCGCGCGGCGATCGCGTTGGCTGGGTGAAAGGCATCGATGAGAAATGGCACCTGACGCTGTTCATTGAGAACGGCCGTCTGCTGGATTATCCTGGCCGTCCGCTGAAACGCGGCATCGCCGAAATTGCCAAAATCCATCAGGGCGATTTCCGTCTGACGGCTAACCAGAACCTGATTGTGGCTGGCGTGCCGGAGAAGCAAAAAGCGCAGATCGAAGCCATCGCCCGTGAACACGGTTTGATGGAAGCGGTCACGCCGCAGCGTGAGAACTCGATGGCGTGTGTGGCGTTCCCGACCTGTCCGCTGGCGATGGCCGAAGCCGAGCGCTTCCTGCCGTCGTTCGTGACCAAAGTGGAAGAGATCATGCATAAGCATGGTGTCGGCGAAGAGCACATAGTGTTACGCGTTACCGGTTGCCCAAATGGTTGTGGCCGTGCTTTGCTGGCGGAGTTAGGTCTGGTGGGCAAAGCGCCTGGCCGTTACAACTTACACATTGGCGGCAACCGTGAAGGTACGCGCATTCCGCGTATGTACCGCGAGAACATCAACGAAGGTGAAATCCTCGCCAGCATTGATGAGCTGGTGGCGCGCTGGGCAACCGAGCGTCAGGCCAACGAAGGCTTCGGCGACTTCGTGATTCGCACCGGCATTATTAAAGCCGTGGTTGATCCCGCCCGTGATTTCTGGGACTCGGAGGCAGTATGACGGTACTCGATCTCGCAGCACTGAATGGTTCATCAAAAGTTGACCGCATCATGGCGCTGGCGGAAAGCAACGTGCAGCTGGAGAAACTCTCCGCTGAACAACGCGTGGGCTGGGCATTAGAACTGCTGCCAGGCGCATTTGTGCTGTCATCCAGCTTTGGTATTCAGGCGGCGGTTTTGCTGCATATGGTGACGCAGCAGAAGCCGGACATTCCGGTGATCCTGACCGATACCGGTTATCTGTTCCCGGAAACTTACCGCTTTATTGATGAGCTGACCGACAAGCTCAATCTCAACCTGCAAATCTTCAGTGCGGAGACCTCAGCGGCATGGCAGGAAGCGCGTTACGGCAAACTGTGGGAGCAGGGCGTCGAAGGGATTGAGCAGTATAACCAGATCAACAAAGTGGAACCGATGAACCGCGCGCTGGAAACGCTGGGCGCGCAAACCTGGTTTGCTGGCCTGCGCCGCGATCAGTCTGGCAGTCGCGCCAGTTTGCCGGTGCTGGCGGTGCAGCGCGGCGTGTTCAAGATTCTGCCGATCATTGATTGGGATAACCGTCAGGTGCATCAGTATCTGACCCAACACGGATTGAAATACCATCCGCTGTGGGATGAAGGTTATCTGTCAGTGGGCGATACGCATACCACCAAAAAGTGGGAACCGGGCATGGCAGAGGAAGAGACACGCTTCTTCGGCCTGAAGCGCGAGTGCGGGTTGCATGAAGGTTGATTGGTAGGTGCTGGTTGTCCCCCATCCTTGGTTTGTGCTCGCTTTCCCCCTCTTCGGTCCTCCCCCATGAATGGGGGAGGAAGATGCTGCCAGTTGGTGCTCGCTTTCCCCCTCCTCGGTCCTCCCCCATAAATGGGGGGGGAAGATGCTGCCATATGTGAGTTCTGAAGCTGCATGTGGCAGCGTCTCCTTCCCCCGCTTGCGGGGGAAGGCCGGGATGGGGGACAGCCAGCACAATCGAGTAAGGAACAGCCAGCACAATCAAACCCCCTGTAACCCCGCAAACTCTTCCGCCGCACGCGTCACATTCACTTTCGTCACTTCATAATGCGCCACCGCCACAAACGGATCTTCCGCCAGGATGGTATCTAATCGCGCACGATCAATATCCTTCACCAACAGCACGCCGCCCGTACGTGGATCTTTGCGTCCCGCCGCAATAAACACGCCGTTAGCGAAATAGCGATCCAGCCAGCTAATGTGCGGTTCCAGTAACGCTTCCACTTCTTCTACCGGACGAAAATAGTTTAGATATACCACGTACATAGGGAATCCTCAGGTTGTCGGATTAGCAAGCTCGGTCAGCAGCGGCAGCAGAATCTTCACGCTGTCACGCGTGCGCTGGGTGATGCGGCCAGGCAGCCAGTGGTCGAGGTAGTTGAGATTATCGCGCTCGGTTTGATGGCGCACATTGCCTTCCGGGAAGTGGCTGGAACGCGCGCGCTGCTGCTGCCCATCTTTGTTGCCCAGCGTCCAGTTGGCGGCGGTGACATCCATCAGTGGCATGCCGGCTTTGTCGAACGGATTGACGCCAGGATAATCGCGTGCGGTCATCGCGTGGCTGGCGGCGGAGATACCGTAACGGTGCGCCAACTGCACGGCACGCGCGCTGGTCTGTTTGCGTACCGCCGCTGGCGTATTGATGCCGCTGTTAAAGTAAAGATGATCACCGACAATCAGGCTATTCAGATCGATCACCAGCAGCGTGTTCTTCTTCTCCTGCGCGCTCATACGCGCCAGATAATCATCCATGCCGTGCAAACCCGCTTCACCGGCGCTCAGCGCCACAAAGCGCACGCCGTAGTGCAGCGGCGTTTTGCTTAGCGCCTGCGCCAGCTCCAGCATCACGCCAAGCCCGGAGGCATTGTCATCCACGCCCTGCAAACGCAGGCCGCCGAGATTGTTATCGGCTTCGTGGCGGCTGAGCGGCGTCCAGGTATCCAGATGCGTAACGATCAGGATCTCCTGCGGCACTTCACCGGCCCGCGCGGCAATCACCGACGTGGCCGTAACTTTGTGGGTGCGGCTCTCGCCCTTTTTCTCCAGCCAGCTATAGCTGGTTTTAAACTGGCGGGTATTACTCTGATATCCCAGCTGACTGAACTGCTGCTGCAGATAATCGGCAGTCAGCAACTCGGCGGGACTGCCGCTCATGCGGCCGGGGAAATAGGTGGCGATATGGCGAAGCTGCTGTTCGGCAAAATGCCCTGGCGCGCTGTTGCTCGCAGCCTGAACAAAGAAAGGCAAACCGCCCGCGAGCAGTGCAGCCAGCACAGTGCGGCGGAGAGTGGCAAACATAGTTAGCGTCCTTTTCTGACATCCGGTCATGCTAAAAAAATTCCGACTTAGTATGAAACTGTGACGACACTTGCACAATTTGATTTGCTCCGAAACACCAGCAATATCATTTGTTAAGCACAAAATGTTATCAGCAATCCTGGGTCGTTATTCCATTCGGTAACTACTCATTCCAATTCGTAATTTCATCTGCTGGAAGGGCGGGACGTATAGTCGCGTTAACTTATTGTAAAACTAGCAAGGTTAACGTGGATTATCTGCCTCTCTTTGCCGATCTCAAAAGCCGTCCGGTGCTGGTTGTCGGCGGTGGCGACATCGCGGCGCGCAAAATTGAACTGCTGCGGCGTGCCGGTGCGCGCGTGCTGGTCGCCGCGCGCGAACTCGGTCATGAGCTGCAGGCGCTGCTGGAAATTGAGGCGATTGAATGGATCGCCCACCGCTTCGATCCGGCGCAGCTGGATGGCGTGTTCCTCGTGATTGCCGCTACCGATGACAACGCGCTTAACGCGCAGGTGTTCGATGCCGCCAATGCGCGCCACAAGCTGGTGAACGTGGTGGACGATCAGCCGAAGTGCAGCTTTATCTTCCCGTCGATTGTCGATCGTTCACCGCTGGTGGTGGCCATCTCCTCCAGCGGCACCGCGCCGGTGTTAGCGCGTCTGCTGCGTGAAAAAATTGAAGCGTTACTGCCGGCCAATCTCGGGCAGATGGCGGAAGTGGCCGGGCAGTGGCGCGACAAGGTGAAGCAGCGCTATCACCGCATGTCTGACCGCCGTCGCTTCTGGGAGCGCGCCTTTAACGGTCTGTTCGCCAGCCAGATGGCGGCGGGTAACGTCCATGAAGCGCGGCGCACGCTGGATCACGAACTGGAAAACGATAGCGACAATCAGGGCGAAATTACGCTGGTAGGCGCCGGTCCAGGCGACAGCGGTTTGCTGACGTTGCGTGGCTTGCAGGTGATGCAGCTGGCCGATGTGGTGCTGTATGACCATCTGGTCAGCGACGAAGTGCTTGAGCTGGTGCGGCGCGATGCCGACCGCATCTGCGTCGGTAAACGCGCTGGTGCGCATTCGGTGCCGCAGGAAGAGACCAATCAGATGCTGGTGACGCTGGCACAACAGGGTAAACGCGTGGTGCGCCTGAAAGGCGGCGATCCGTTTATTTTTGGCCGCGGTGGCGAAGAGCTGCAGGCGGCGCAGGCCGCGGGCATTCCGTTCCAGGTGGTGCCGGGCATCACCGCTGCAGCAGGCGCAACCGCCTATGCCGGTATTCCACTGACCCATCGCGACCACGCGCAGAGCGTGCTGTTTATTACCGGTCACTGTCGCGCGGATGGCGACGGCATTGATTGGCCGTCGCTGGCGCGCGCACGTCAAACCTTAGCGATTTATATGGGCACGGTGAAAGCGGCGGAAATCGCTGCCGGGCTTATCGAACATGGCCGCGCCGCCTCCACGCCGGTAGCGGTGATTGGGCGCGGCACGCGTCAGGATCAGCAGGTGCTGACCGGCACATTGGATCAACTGGAGGCGCTGGCTGCGGCCGCGCCCACGCCAGCACTGTTAGTGATTGGCGAAGTCGTAAATTTGCACGGGCAATTGGCCTGGTTCCAACATTCGGCACAGCAGGGGGCTCGCGAGTCCGCCGTTGTCAATTTGGCTTGAGGAAAAATTATGGACCAAAATCGACTTACTCATCTGCGCCAGCTGGAGGCAGAGAGTATCCATATCATCCGCGAGGTGGCGGCCGAGTTCAGCAATCCGGTGATGATGTACTCCATCGGTAAAGACTCCTCGGTAATGCTGCATCTGGCGCGTAAAGCCTTCTATCCGGGCACGCTGCCGTTTCCGCTGCTGCATGTTGATACCGGCTGGAAATTCCGTGAAATGTACGAGTTCCGCGATCGCACCGTGAAAGCGATGGGCGCGGAGCTGCTGGTGCATCGCAACCCGGAAGGCGTGGCGATGGGCATCAACCCATTCGTGCACGGCAGCGCCAAGCACACCGACATCATGAAAACCGAAGGCCTGAAGCAGGCGCTGAACAAATACGGTTTTGATGCGGCATTTGGCGGCGCACGTCGTGATGAAGAGAAGTCGCGCGCCAAAGAGCGTATCTACTCCTTCCGCGATCGCTTCCACCGCTGGGACCCGAAAAACCAGCGTCCTGAGCTGTGGCACAACTACAACGGCCAGATTAACAAAGGCGAAAGCATCCGCGTGTTTCCGCTCTCCAACTGGACCGAGCTGGATATCTGGCAGTACATCTTCCTCGAGAATATCGAGATCGTGCCGCTTTACCTCGCCGCGCCGCGTCCGGTGCTGGAGCGTGATGGCATGCTGATGATGATCGATGACGACCGTATCGATCTCCAGCCAGGTGAAGTGATCAAGCAGCGCATGGTGCGTTTCCGTACGCTCGGCTGCTGGCCGCTGACCGGCGCGGTGGAATCAGAGGCGCAGACGCTGCCGGAAATTATTGAAGAGATGCTGGTCTCCACCACCAGTGAACGCCAGGGACGCGTGATTGACCGCGACCAGGCCGGTTCGATGGAAATGAAGAAACGTCAGGGTTATTTCTAAGGAGACGCAGATGAATACCGTTATTGCACAACAGATTGCCGATCAGGGCGGCGTAGAAGCCTGGCTGACCGCGCAACAACATAAAAGCCTGCTGCGTTTCCTGACCTGCGGTAGCGTCGACGACGGCAAAAGTACGCTGATTGGTCGCCTGCTGCACGACACGCGTCAAATTTATGAAGACCAGCTCTCCTCGCTGCACAACGACAGCAAACGTCACGGGACGCAGGGTGAGAAGCTGGATCTCGCGTTACTGGTTGATGGCTTGCAGGCCGAGCGCGAGCAGGGCATCACCATTGATGTGGCGTATCGCTATTTCTCCACTGAGAAGCGCAAATTTATTATTGCCGACACGCCGGGACACGAGCAGTACACCCGCAACATGGCGACCGGTGCATCGACCTGCGATTTGGCGATCCTGCTGATCGATGCGCGTAAAGGCGTGCTGGATCAGACGCGTCGTCACAGCTTTATCTCCACGCTGCTGGGCATTAAGCATCTGGTGGTCGCCATCAACAAGATGGATCTGGTGGAGTACAAGCAAGAGACCTTCGAGCAGATCAAACAGGATTACCTCGATTTCGCCGCGCAGCTGCCGGAAGACCTTGATATTCGCTTTGTGCCGATGTCGGCGCTGGAAGGCGATAACGTGGCAACGCCCAGCGTCACCATGCCGTGGTACAGCGGCCCAACGCTGCTCGACGTATTAGAAACCGTTGAATTGAACCGCGTGGTGGATCATCAGCCAATGCGTTTCCCGGTGCAGTATGTGAACCGTCCTAACCTCGATTTCCGTGGTTATGCCGGTACGCTGGCTTCGGGCGTGGTCAACGTCGGTCAGCGCGTGAAAGTGCTGCCATCGGGCGTGGAATCGACCATCTCGCGCATCGTCACCTTCGATGGCGACCTGCCTGAAGCGGGTGCCGGTGAAGCGATTACGCTGGTGCTGAAAGATGAGATCGACATCAGTCGTGGCGATCTGCTGGTGGATGCGGAAGCCGAGCTGCAAGCGGTGCAATCCGCCACCGTTGACGTGGTGTGGATGGCGGAACAGCCGCTGCAGCCCGGGCAAAGTTACGAAGTGAAGATCGCCGGTAAGAAAACCCGCGCGCGCGTCGAGAAAGTGATCCATCAGGTAGAGATCAACTCGCTGGAGAAGCGCACCGTGGAAAGCCTGCCGCTTAACGGTATCGGCCTGGTCGAACTGACCTTTGACGAACCGATGGTGCTGGACGCGTATCGCCAGAATCCGGTGACTGGAGGCATGATCTTTATCGATCGTCTGAGCAACGTGACGGTGGGCGTGGGCATGATTAATCAGCCGCTGACCGATGTGCGTACGCAAGCGGGCCAGTTCAGCGATTTCGAGCTGGAGCTGAACGCGCTGGTGCGTCGTCACTTCCCACACTGGAACGCGCGCGATCTGCTGGGTGGCAAGTAATGGCGCAACACGATGAAAACGTGGTGTGGCACGATCATCCGGTAACGCGCGAGGAGCGCGAACAGCAGCACGGCCATCAAGGCGTGGTGCTGTGGTTCACCGGGCTTTCCGGCTCGGGGAAATCCACCGTGGCCGGCGCGCTGGAGCAGGCGCTGCATCGGGCCGGTGTGAACACCTATCTGCTGGATGGCGACAACGTGCGTCACGGTTTGTGCCGTGACCTCGGCTTCAGCGATGACGATCGTAAAGAGAACATTCGTCGCGTCGGCGAAGTGGCGAAACTGATGGTCGATGCCGGTTTGGTGGTGCTGACCGCCTTTATCTCGCCACATCGCGCGGAACGCAACATGGTGCGCGATCTGCTGGCTGAAGGGCAGTTCATCGAAGTGTTTGTCGATACGCCGTTGGCCGTGTGCGAAGCGCGCGATCCCAAAGGTTTGTACAAAAAAGCCCGAGCCGGTGAGCTGCGTAATTTCACCGGTATCGATAGCGTTTACGAGGCGCCAGACGCCCCGGAAATCCACCTTGATGGCGAACAATTGGTTACAAAACTCGCCGGCCAATTGTTAGACCTGCTGCGTCACCGCGATATCATCAGATCCTGAACCGACAGCGGCAAATCCCTTTGGGTTTGCCGCGCTTAGCGTCAACAGGATCTCTATGCAGAACGTAACGCCCATGCTAGCCCGTAAAGATGAACGCACCCCGGATGAGCCTCGCTCATCACTGCCGGGCGGCGTGTTTGGCTTTCTCTCGTACTGGTGCGCACTGGCGATTCCGTTCATGCTCTACGGCTCCAACACGCTGTTCTTCTTCCTCTACACCTGGCCATTCTTCCTCGCGCTGCTGCCGGTTTCGGTACTGATTGGTATCGTGCTCAGCCTGATGATCCGCACTCACTTATTCTGGAGCGGGATCGCCACGGCGATTGTGGTGGTGTGCTTGTTCTGGCTGCTGTTCTCATTTCTCTCCGGTTGGTAACGCCCAGCTGATGTGCAAACGCATCGGCAGGTTACAAAACTTTACCTGCCGTCTCGCCTCCCACTCTGGCATTATTTGCACGGCTAAACGCCCGTGCGCGGCATTTTCGCCGTCGCAGTGGAGTCCAGCGTCAAGTTATGGGATGATTGGGCCGTTTTTCAGGGGGCGGGGATGGGAAAACTGACGTTACTGCTACTCGTGCTGCTGGGATGGCTTCAATATTCCCTGTGGCTGGGTAAGAACGGTATTCATGACTATACGCGCGTCAACGAAGACGTCGCGACACAACAGGCGAATAACGCCAAGCTTAAAGCGCGTAACGATCAGCTATTCGCCGAAATTGACGATCTCAATGGCGGCTCTGAAGCGATCGAAGAACGCGCACGTAATGAACTGGGCATGATTAAGCCCGGTGAGACTTTCTATCGTCTGGTGCCAGACCAGAACAAACGTAACGCGCAACAAGCTGCGCAAAATCAACAACGATAAGCCATGAACAAGCGCCCGATCCTTGCGGATGTAATTGCCGTGGTGCCCGCCGCAGGTGTGGGCAGCCGAATGCAGGCTGCCTGCCCAAAACAGTATCTGACCATTGGTCAATTCACCCTTCTTGAACACAGCGTCGCACGTCTGCTGGCACATCCTGCGGTAAAACAGGTGATTGTGCCGGTCAGCAATGATGATGGCTGGTTCGATTCACTACCGCTGGCGCAGGATTCCCGTATTCTCCGCGTGACCGGTGGCGACACGCGCGCCGAATCGGTGCTGGCGGGCTTAAACGCCATTCAACACAGCGAATGGGTGCTGGTGCATGACGCTGCGCGTCCTTGCCTGCATCCGGACGATTTAGCACGCCTGCTGGCGGTACGTGAGTACAGCAAGGTTGGCGGAATTCTGGCGGCGCCGGTGCGCGACACCATGAAACGCGCCGAACCGGGCAAAACCGCCATCGCCCACACCGTTGAACGCGAAGATTTATGGCACGCGTTAACGCCGCAATTTTTCCCGCATCAACTGCTTACCGCTTGTCTGACGCGCGCACTCCATGAAGGCGCTACCATTACCGATGAAGCGTCGGCGCTGGAGTATTGCGGTTATCACCCGGAATTGGTGAGTGGACGCAGCGACAATATTAAGGTGACGCGGCCAGAAGATCTGGCGCTGGCGGCCTTCTATCTTACCCAGATTCAGTTACAGGAGAGCGCATGATGCGTATCGGTCACGGTTTTGACGTTCACGCTTTTGGCGGCGAGGGTCCGTTAGTGATTGGCGGGGTGCGTATTCCCTTCGAACACGGTTTTATTGCCCATTCTGATGGTGATGTGGCGCTGCATGCGTTGACGGATGCCTTGCTCGGCGCGGTGGCGATGGGCGATATCGGCAAGTTGTTCCCGGATACCGATCCGGCGTTTAAAGGCGCTGACAGCCGCGGTTTGCTGCGCGAAGCCTGGCGTCGGATTCAGCTGAAAGGCTATCGCATCGGTAACGTTGATGTGACCATCATTGCGCAGGCACCGAAAATGTTGCCGCATGTGCCGCAGATGCTCGTCAATATCGCCGAAGATCTTGGTTGCCATATGGATGACGTCAACGTCAAAGCCACCACCACCGAAAAGCTGGGCTTTACCGGGCGTGGCGAAGGCATTGCCTGTGAAGCGGTTGCGCTGCTGATAAAGGCCGATCAGGCATGAGTGAACTGCATTACCTGCACGGCGTGCCGACTGCCACCGGCGTCATCAAAGCCAATCCCGAAGATTTCGTGGTGATTGAAGATCTTGGCTATCCCTATGATGGCGAAGGTGAACAGCTGTTGGTGCGCATCCGCAAAATTGGCTGCAATACGCGCTTTGTCGCTGAAGCCATCGCCAAATTTCTCGGTGTGCCGGTGCGCGACCTTAGCTATGCCGGCATGAAAGATCGTCATGCAGTCACCGAGCAAACACTCTGTTTCCGCGTGCCCGGCAATGGCATGCCGAATCTGGCGGGATTCCAGTTGGAAGGCGTTGAAATCCTGCAGGTGATTCGCCACAAACGCAAACTGCGTACCGGCGCGCTGGCGGGCAATGCGTTCCGCTTAGTGGTGCGTCAGATCTCCGATCGCCGTGAAGTCGACGCACGTTTACAGCAGATTCAACAGCGCGGCGTGCCGAACTACTTTGGTGAGCAGCGCTTTGGTCGTGGCGGCAACAACCTGACGCAGGCGAAACAGTGGGCGAAAGAGACATTCCGTCCGCGCGATCGCAATATGAAAGGTTTGCTGTTGTCAGCGACCCGCAGCCATCTGTTTAATCAGGTGACCAGCGCGCGTTTGCAGCGTGATGGCGCACTGGATGTGGTGCAGGTGGGCGATGCGGTACAGCTGGCCGGTCGCGGCAGCTGGTTCGTGGCGCAGGCGGAAGAGTTGCCTGACTTGCAGCAGCGCATCGATAATCATCAACTGCGCATCACTGCGCCGCTGCCGGGTCGCGGTGATGCGGGTCCGCAAGGCGACGCGCTGCTTTTTGAGCAGCAAAGCCTGGCAGGCGCAGAAGAATTGATTACACTGCTTGAGCGCGAGCGGGTTGATGCCGCGCGTCGTGCAATGCTGGTGGTGCCAAAGGATCTGCGCTGGGAATGGTGGGACGATGTGACGCTGGAGATGCAGTTCTGGCTGCCCGCCGGCAGTTTTGCCACCAGCGTGGTGCGTGAGCTTCTCCAACAAGAAGGTAACGATGCGGATATTGCTGAGTAACGATGATGGAATCCATGCGCCGGGTATTCAGACGCTGGCGCGTGCTTTACGTGAGTTTGCCGAGGTGCAGGTTGTCGCGCCCGATCGCAATCGTAGCGGCGCATCAAACTCGCTCACGCTGGAGACGCCGCTGCGTACCTTTACACATGAAAACGGCGATATCGCGTTGCAGATGGGCACGCCGACCGACTGCGTGTTCCTCGGCGTGAACAAGCTGATGCAGCCGCGTCCCGATATCGTAGTGTCCGGCATCAACGCCGGTCCCAACCTTGGCGACGATGTGATTTACTCCGGTACCGTCGCTGCGGCAAAGGAAGGGCGCCATCTTGGCTTGCCTGCGCTCGCTGTTTCACTCAATGGACATCAGCATTACGACACCGCCGCATCCATCACCTGTACGCTGTTACGTGCGCTGTCGCGCGCTCCGCTGCGTACCGGCCGTATTCTTAATATCAACGTGCCTGATTTGCCGTTAGCGGAGATCAAAGGTTTCCGTGTGACCCGCTGCGGCAGCCGCCATCCCGCCGATCAGGTTATCTGCACCGAAGACCCGCGCGGCCAGCCGCTTTACTGGATTGGCCCGCCGGGGCAAAAGCTGGATGCAGGCCCGGATACCGATTTCGCTGCGGTGGATGCGGGCTACGTTTCGTTGACCGCGCTGCATGTGGATTTGACCGCGCATGCGGCACAAGAAGTATTGAGTGACTGGCTGACCCAGGCAGAGGTAAAACTCGCATGGTGAATCGCCGCATCGAAACGCTTTTGGAGCAGCTGCGCGCGCAGGGCATTCATGATGAACACCTGCTGAAAGCCATTGCCGATGTGCCTCGTGAGCGTTTTATCGATGAGGCGTTTGAGCATAAAGCGTGGGAAAACGTTGCGCTGCCGATTGGCAACGGCCAAACCATCTCTCAGCCTTACATGGTGGCGCGCATGACCGCCTTGTTAGAGCTCACGCCGGAATCGCGCGTGCTGGAAATCGGCACCGGTTCTGGCTATCAGACCGCGATTCTGGCGCATCTGGTTAATCATGTTTATTCCGTCGAACGCATCAAGGGCTTGCAGTGGCAGGCTAAGCGTCGCCTCAAGCAACTCGATCTGCATAATATCTCTACCCGGCATGGCGATGGCTGGCAGGGCTGGGCGACGCGTGGTCCGTTTGATGCCATTATCGTGACCGCCGCACCGCCTGAAATTCCGACTTTGCTGATAGCGCAATTAGGTGACGGCGGCAAAATGGTGCTGCCGGTTGGCGAGGATCAGCAGGTATTGAAGCGTTTGCGTCGTCAGGGCGATGAATTGATTGAAGAAATCATCGAACCCGTGCGCTTTGTGCCGTTGGTTCAGGGCGATCTGGCCTAGGACAGCATTACGCAATTCTTCACAACTGTTACATGGCACGGCACAGTTGATATTGTTACTATCCTTGTTTATCAATGCTAAAAACCGTTTTTAACGTTACGCGCAGTGGATAATGCGGTTAACGCCGTTACACATTTATATTCAGGGTTGCCATCACGGGGGATCAGTGAGCATGGGAAGCACAGCATTTCAATTACGCCGTTTGGCGGCACTTTCATTGGTAGGTTTTTGGCTGGCGGGCTGTAGTTCTGGCGATAATACACAGGCACCCATTAGCCAGATTGGTGGTAATAGCGGCGATAGCAGTATGGCTTCAGCCCCAAGCGGCGGCATGATCTCTTCGCAAAACAGCGCTGTGCCCGCGATGCCACGTGGCGGAATGTTAAGCGGCGGCACACCATCGACACAACCGTCAGGTGGAATGGTAAGTGACAATAACAATGTGGCCACGGAAAATGGTCGCATTGTGTACAATCGCAATTATGGGAATATTCCTAAAGGTAGCTACGGTGGTGAAACTTATACCGTAAAACGTGGCGATACCCTGTTCTACATTGCCTGGATTACCGGCAACGATTTCCGCGATCTGGCACAGCGTAACAATATTGCAGCCCCGTATGGCTTGAACGCCGGGCAAACGCTGCAGGTTGGTAATGGTAACGGCCAGACCATTACCGGTGGAAACGCGATTACTGCCGCCGATGCAACGCAGGGCGGCGTGCCAGTTACACCGAGCCAGACGCAAATTAAATCCACCCCTGTTGCACAGCAACCTGTTATTACGTATTCTGATGATTCGGGTAATTCGTCGGGTAGCAAATTGCTGCCGTCGAAAGGAGCAAATAATGTGGCAACGACCACAGCTCCGGTTGTCGCACCACCTACAGTCAGCAGCACGACTAATAGCACAACTCCAGTGGGAAGCTGGCGTTGGCCGACTGATGGGAAGATCATCGATAACTTCTCCGCTGCGGAAGGCGGAAACAAAGGGGTCGATATCGCCGGTTCGCGTGGACAACCTGTTGTCGCCACAGCTTCGGGAAGAGTGGTGTACGCAGGCAACGCGCTCCGTGGGTACGGTAATTTAATCATCATCAAACACAATGATGACTACCTGAGCGCCTACGCCCATAACGACTCTATGCTGGTCCGGGAACAACAGGAAGTTAAGGCGGGGCAAAAAATCGCTACCATGGGTAGCACCGGTACCAGTTCAGTACGATTGCACTTTGAAATTCGTTACAAGGGGAAATCCGTAAACCCGTTGCGTTATTTACCGCAGCGATAATCCGGCAGAACCTTGGTTCTGCCCTTGGATCACGGGTAGGAGCCGCTAATGAACCAGAATACGCTGAAAGTTAACGATTTACATGAAGATGCGGAATTCGAGGAAAACAACGGAGCTGAGGTTTTTGATGAGAAGGCTCTCGTTGAGAACGAACCTGGTGATAACAACGACGTAGCGGAAGAAGAGCTGTTGTCACAGGGTGCGACGCAACGCGTTTTGGATGCGACGCAGCTTTACCTCGGAGAGATTGGTTATTCACCGCTGCTGACGGCAGAAGAAGAAGTCTTCTTTGCGCGCCGTGCACTGCGGGGTGACATTCCATCTCGCCGCCGCATGATTGAAAGTAACTTACGTTTGGTAGTAAAGATTGCCCGTCGTTATAGCAATCGTGGTCTGGCGCTGCTGGATCTGATTGAAGAGGGTAATCTCGGCTTGATTCGCGCCGTAGAGAAGTTTGACCCAGAACGTGGGTTCCGTTTCTCAACTTACGCCACGTGGTGGATTCGTCAGACAATTGAACGGGCGATTATGAATCAAACCCGTACCATCCGTCTGCCAATCCACATCGTTAAAGAGTTAAATGTTTACCTGCGTACCGCGCGTGAACTTTCGCACAAGCTTGATCATGAGCCAAGTGCTGAAGAGATTGCCGAGCAGCTAGACAAGCCTGTTGATGACGTGAGCCGTATGCTGCGTCTCAATGAGCGCATTACCTCGGTCGATACACCTTTGGGTGGCGATTCCGAAAAAGCGCTGCTGGATATCCTGGCCGATGAGAAAGACAACGGTCCGGAAGACACCACGCAAGACGATGATATGAAACAGAGCATCGTTAAGTGGTTGTTTGAACTGAATGCCAAGCAGCGTGAAGTGCTGGCGCGTCGTTTCGGCCTGTTAGGCTACGAAGCGGCAACGCTTGAAGATGTCGGTCGTGAAATCGGGTTGACCCGTGAACGCGTACGTCAGATTCAGGTGGAAGGACTACGTCGTCTGCGTGAGATTCTGCAGACGCAAGGTTTGAACATCGAAGCACTGTTTCGTGAATAACAGAATACGTGGTTAATACAAGAAGCGGTGGTGAAAACCACCGCTTTTTTATTGGTTAAAATAAACAGACAGCACTTTGTTAATTCATCGAAGTAAAATCTTTTAACGCTATCACTTAAATCCTCACCTAAATAGATAAACGTAAACTAAATCTATTAGATGTTAATTAAACATCTAATAAATGCTCAATTTATCTTGCTCTCATTTAGAGAATTGTAATGCTGCGCACGACTTTCTTTGCAATTTTGCCTTATTTCCTTTCTCCGTGTCACTCTGATAAAAGTTTTTAACACGGTGCTATGCCATTTTCTTGCTCGCTGTATCACCAGGATATTCAAGCAATGAATAACTAAAAGGGAGTGAGAAGAACAATGCGTGTGCAAAGCAGCAGTACAAAGTCACAATACTCCAGAGTGGTTTTTGGGATGCCAATATCTCTGCTATGGGGATATATTGCGATGGCCATCTTCATGACCGGCGATGGCATCGAACTGGCTCATCTCTCCCGATATCTCTACGATCTCGGCTATGGAGAAAAACAAGTTTCATTAGTTTTCACCGTTTATGCGTTAACGGCAGCAGTTTCAAGTTGGCTTTCCGGTGCCGTCAGTGAAATTTATGGTCCGAAGAAAATTATGCTCACCGGCGCTATTTGGTGGATGGTGTTACATGCCGTATTTGTTTATTTTGGCGTAAGTGAAAATAACTTTACCTTGATGTTGGTGAGTTATACGTTGCGCGGCTTCGCTTATCCGCTGTTTTTTTATGGATTCTATGTATTAGTGGTGCAGCGCACGCCTGAGCATCGACTTGCCTCCGCAACCGGCTGGATATGGTCGATGTTTACCATTGGTTATGGCATTACAGCTTCCTTCCTCTCCGGCCTTCTGGTGCCTGAAATTGGGTTCATCAATACGCTTTGGCTTTCACTGCTGTTTGCTGCGGTGGGCGGTGTAATTATATTGCTCATGGTAAAAAATAAGAATGAACATAATCTAAATAGTGACGGCGTCAGTCACAAAGAAAAATTACGCGAAATATCGCGTGGAATAACCTTGATCTTCGAAGACCGCAGTATGTTCTTTGCGCTGATAACACGCATCTTATGTAATGTGGCATTATTTGGCCTGCCGGTATTTATGCCGATCTATTTCACCCGTGAATTAGGATTTTCTACTAAAGAGTGGGCGACTATCTGGGGCGTATTTTTCCTGGTTCAACCAATAACCAATGTGCTTTGGGGCATTATTGGCGATCGTATTGGCTGGATTTTTCAGATGCGCTGGTTTGGTTTCTTCGGATGCACGATTACCACTGCCGCTTTCTATTTTTTACCCTCATTTTTCCCAGGTAATCTGGCGTTAGCCATTGTCTGCGCGCTGTTATTAGCCTTAACGCTCACCTCCTTTGTGCCAATGGGGGCAATTTTCCCGATGCTGGCGCCGCAGCATAAAGGCGCTGCGGTTTCGGTGCAAAATCTGGGGGGTGGTTTCGGTAATCTAATTGGTCCGGCGGTTGCCGCACTAATGTTCGGCCTGTCATTTGAAATCAAGCACGTGATTATTACTTTCTCCGTTCTCTATTTTGCTGGCGGCGTCATGACATTCTTTATTCGTGATCCCCAACCAAAAATAGAGCGTAACGCTCCTTTCAAGACCACGGCCAGCGAATCCGAATAAATACCCTCAATGAAAAGGACCACAACATGACAACACCATTTTCACTGCAAAATAAGGTCGCCATCGTCACCGGCGCCGCATCGGGAATTGGTTACGCCATTGCCCGCTGTTTAAGTGCTGCGGGTGCCCAAGTGGCGATGATCGATCGCGCAGAAGAGGTAAAAACGGTTGCCAGCAAGATGGACAACCCTGCGCGAGGTTACGTTTTCGATCTGGCTAATGTCGAAGCGCTTGGCGAACTGGTTGAGCAGATTCACCATGATTTTGGCCGCATTGACATCCTGGTCAATAACGCCGGTATTGGCATGCTGGAATCCGTGGGCGAAGTGCAACTCGCCAGCTGGAATACCACGATGTTGATTAACATGACCGCGCCATTCTTCCTCGCTCAGCATTGTGCCCGTTATATGAAAGAACACGGTTTTGGTCGCCTGATTAACATCGCCTCACAGGCCAGCGTCATTGCACTCAATGAGCACGCGGCATATTGCACCAGCAAATCAGGCATGGTGTCTTTCACGCGAGTGTTGGCAGCGGAGTTGGGACCGTTTGGTATTACCGCTAATGCCATTTCACCAACGGTGGTTGAGACGGAATTAGGTAAGCGTTACTGGCATGGGGAGAGAGCGGAGCAGATGAAATCAAAAATCCCATCACGACGTTTTGCCACACCAGACGAAGTCGCGAGTACGGTGCTGTATCTCAGCAGCAATGAAGCGGCAATGGTCAATGGCGAGAATTTAGTGATCGATGGGGGATATAGTGTGATTTAAAGCCGGGCGAGTTGATTAGTATGAGCCCGCTGAAATTGCTTAACACCAGGGAATTGTAAGAAAGAAAAAATGGCCCGCACAGAACGTTGCTTCTGGGCGGGCGAATAACTACACCAGCGTTTTCAAGCGATAGATCCATTCCAGCGCTTGCTTCGGCGTTAAGCTGTCTGGGTCCAGTGCCTCAAGCGCATCAACCGCCGGTGAGGTTTCTGCCACCAGCAACTGCATTTGCGAACCTTCCACTGTGGATGCGGCGGAGCTGCCAGATAACGCTTCCAGCTCCTTCAGCTTGTTACGCGCGCGCTTAATCACTTCCTTCGGCACGCCCGCCAGCGCCGCCACCGCGAGACCATAACTTTTGCTTGCTGCACCATCCTGCACGCTGTGCATAAAGGCGATGGTGTCTCCGTGTTCGACCGCATCCAGATGCACATTCACGACACCTTCCATTTTTTCCGGCAGCGTGGTCAGCTCGAAATAGTGGGTGGCAAACAGCGTCATGGCCTTAATGCGATTCGCCAAACTTTCAGCGCAGGCCCATGCCAGCGACAAACCATCATAAGTTGAGGTGCCGCGCCCGATTTCATCCATCAGTACCAGACTGTTTTCGGTAGCGTTATGCAGAATGTTGGCGGTTTCCGTCATCTCCACCATAAAGGTTGAGCGTCCGGAAGCCAGATCATCAGCAGCCCCGACGCGCGTGAAGATGCGATCGATAGGGCCGATGACGGTCTCTTCTGCTGGCACATAGCTGCCTATCCACGCCATCAGCGCGATCAACGCTGTCTGGCGCATGTAGGTACTTTTACCGCCCATATTGGGGCCGGTAATGATCAGCATGCGACGCTGCGGTGAGAGTGACAGCGGATTCGCGATAAACGGCTCTTTCAATACCTGCTCGACCACCGGATGGCGGCCTGCAGTAATACGGATGCCGGCTTTTTCTTGCAGCACCGGGCGGCAATAATTCAGCGTCCATGCACGTTCGGCCAGGTTCGCTAGCACGTCCAGCTCAGAGAGTGCAGCCGCACTGATTTGCAGGGCTTCAAGATGCGGTAGCAAGCGATCAAACAGCTCATCGTAGAGACCTTTCTCCAGCGCCAGCGCTTTGCCCTTCGACGTCAGGACCTTATCTTCATACTCTTTTAGTTCAGGAATGATATAGCGTTCAGCATTCTTCAGCGTCTGGCGGCGAACGTAATGAATCGGCACCAGATGGCTTTGACCACGGCTGACCTGAATGTAGTAGCCGTGAATCGCGTTAAAGCCGACTTTCAGCGTATCCAGCCCGAGTTTCTCGCGTTCTCGGATTTCCAGACGATCAAGATAATCGGTGGCACCATCGGCTAGCGCACGCCACTCGTCGAGTTCAGCGTTGTATCCCGGAGCGATCACGCCACCGTCGCGCACCAGCACTGGCGGCGATTCAATGATCGCCTGTTCCAGCAACTCACGCAGTTCGGTAAATTCGCCCATCTGAGAGCGCAGATTAATTAACTGCGTGGCCTCAACGCCCTCGAGTTGTTGGTTTAACTCGGGCAACTGCTGGAAGGCATGGCGCATACGTGCCAAATCGCGTGGGCGCGCGGTGCGCAGTGCCAGTCGCGCCAGAATACGCTCCAGATCGCCCACCTGGCGCAGCACCGGCTGCAGCTCCTGACTAAGTGATTGCAGTTCTGCGATAGACTCCTGACGCCGGGCAATGGTAGTGACATCGCGCAGCGGCATATGCAGCCAGCGTTTCAGCATACGGCTGCCCATCGGCGTGACGGTTTTATCCAGTATCGCCGCCAGCGTGTTCTCGATGCCGCCGGCCAGGTTTTGCGTTATCTCCAGGTTGCGGCGCGTAGCAGCATCCATGATCACGCTATCCTGCTGACGCTCCATGCTCAGCGAGCGAATATGCGGTAACGACGTGCGTTGCGTGTCTTTAACATATTGCAGCAGACATCCTGCAGCGCGTAGCGCCAGATGCGCCTGCTCAACGCCAAAACCACTTAAGTCGCGGGTGCCAAATTGCAGATTGAGCTGCTGGCGCGCCGTATCGATTTCATATTCCCACAGCGGGCGGCGACGCAGGCCACGGCGTTGATCGATCAACGTCATTGCCTGGAAATCTTCGGGATAGAGCAGTTCAGCCGGATTGGTGCGCTGCAGTTCTGCTGCCATCGTCTCCAGATCGCCGGGTTCACTCAGGCGGAAGCGGCCAGAACTGATGTCCAGCGTTGCATAACCAAAACCGCGCTGGCTCTGGAAGATGGCGGCGAGCAGGTTATCCTGGCGCTCTTGCAGCAACGCTTCATCGCTGATGGTGCCGGGTGTAACGATGCGCACCACTTTTCGCTCAACCGGGCCTTTGCTCAAGGCTGGGTCGCCAATCTGCTCACAGATCGCCACCGATTCGCCGAGCTGGATCAGTTTCGCCAGATAGCCTTCAACCGCATGGTAAGGCACGCCCGCCATCGGAATCGGTTCCCCAGCAGAGGCGCCGCGTTTAGTCAGAGAGATTTCCAGCAGTTGCGAGGCGCGTTTCGCGTCATCGTAAAACAGCTCGTAAAAATCGCCCATGCGATAAAACAGCAGGATGTCAGGATGATCGGCCTTCAGGCGCAGGTATTGCTGCATCATCGGCGTATGGCCACTAAAGTCCATTTGCTCTGCTCCTTTCATCTCATTCTCACTCAACATTCATTCTTTTAATTACCTGAGGCTGGGTCAATGCAGCCCGGAAGTGTCGTTATCACTTGGGCGGATAACGAAAGCGGGATATTACCATTTTTGCCGCGTAACCTTCATCCGCCAGCAGGGCTTTATGGCTGCCGACCATAACAAATTGCCGCAAACGGTAAAAAGCAAAATTTAATGAAAAAGGTAAAGTGTGGAGCGGTTTCGCAAATTCGCGTTGCAACCGGCTGAAACGGGCGGGAAACGGCTAAATTTTAAGATATTGCTCTGTATGTCACCCCGATGAACGATTACCATGAGTGCTTCCGGTTTCACCTGGCTTATGGATATCCAATGCGTTTTAAGGTTGCTCTTCTTCCGCTTATTACTCTGCTTGCTGCCTGCAGCAGTAAGCCTGCATCCCATCAGCAGCCCGCCGTTGTGCCTGCACCGAAAGGCGGTTTTTTGCTGGAACCTTCGCACGCGGTTCAACCGATGTTTGGCGATTTTGCGGGTAACCCCGCCGCTGAACAGTTCATTGATCAAATGGTGGCAAAACACGGTTTTAACCGTGAGCAATTGCATGCGGTTATCGGCCAGGCGAAGCGTCTGGATTACGTGCTGCGTCTGATGGACCAGCAAGCCCCGAGCTATACGCCGCCAACCGGACCGAATGGCGCGTGGATTCGCTATCGCAACAAGTTTATTACGCCGGATAACGTGCAGAACGGCGTGGCATTCTGGAATCAGTATCAGGATGCGCTACAGCGTGCGCAGCAGGTTTACGGCGTGCCGCCGGAAATCATTGTTGGCATTATCGGCGTTGAGACGCGCTGGGGCAGGGTAATGGGCAAAACGCGCTTGCTGGATGCGCTGGCAACCTTGTCATTTAGCTATCCGCGTCGTGCAGCTTACTTCAGCGGTGAGTTGGAGACCTTCCTGCTGATGGCGCGAACAGAGCAAGACGATCCGCTGGATCTGCGCGGCTCCTTTGCCGGTGCGATGGGTTATGGACAGTTCATGCCATCCTCTTATAAGCAATACGCAGTCGATTTTAATGGCGATGGTCATATCAACCTTTGGGATCCGGTTGATGCGATTGGTAGCGTTGCCAACTACTTCAAAGAACATGGCTGGCGTGCGGGCGAGAACGTTGCGGTGCCGGCCAGCGGGCAGGCTCCGGCATTGGAGAATGGCTTTAAAACCAAGTACCCGGTCAGCACCTTAGCCGCGAGTGGGTTAACGCCGCAGGGATCGCTGGACGGCAATACTCAGGTCAGTTTGCTGCGTTTGGATCTCGGCACCAGCTATCAATATTGGTATGGTCTGCCCAACTTCTATGCCATTACGCGCTATAACCACAGCACCCACTATGCAATGGCGGTGTGGCAGTTGGGTGAAGCCGTGGCTAAAGCACGTCAGGGCAGCCTGTTTTAATGCTGTCCATATAAAGTGTGAGGGTATAAGATGGCGCCCCATTTGCGGTGCCATCTTCACCGCATCCGACTTCTGAGGAGCGCTTATGAGTACCTTACCTGCCTGTCCTGTCTGCCACGCCGATTACACCTGGCAAGATGGCGAGAATCTGAATTGCCCATCTTGCGGCCATATCTGGACGGCAAACGCCGATGATGCATCGGACGGTTTGGTGGTACGCGATGCCAACGGCAACCTGTTAGCCGATGGCGACAGCGTCACTGTCGTTAAAGATCTTAAGGTTAAAGGCAGCTCTTCGACGTTGAAAATTGGTACCAAAGTCAAAAGCATTCGCCTGGTCGAAGGCGATCACAACATTGATTGCAAAATTGATGGTTTTGGCCAGATGAAACTCAAATCTGAGTTCGTCAAAAAGAATTAATTATGGGACGGCTTTGCGCCGTCCTGTTTGTTTCAACTCAGTAAACGATCCACTTCCTCGCACTGTTCCGCTGTTAGCTCGCCACCATAATTGCGCGAGTCGCTGCGCATTGAATCAAATCGACGTGCAACAGCCGTTTTTATGGTGGTAACAAAATCATCGCCGATAGTGTAAATCGCCATCAGTTTACCAATACGTTGCTGAATCTCACTGAGCTGCGCTACATCGCCCGCCCGCCAGGCCTGCATCGCACGGGCAAATAGCTCCGGTACAATATTGTTCAAGCCGGAAATCACACCTGAACCGCCAGCCAGTAGATTGGGCAACAGATATTCGTCATAGCCGGAAAGCACGGTGAAATCACTGCGCACCTGCTTCGTTTCTTCAATCATTGCGCGGTTGTGCGACAAGCAATCCATGGTGTCTTTGATGCCAATAAAGTTGGGCAGCTCTGCCGCCAGTTCTGCGACCAACGCAGGCGTTAAATCACAGCCGGTGCGTGCGGGGAAATTGTAGGCGAACCACTTGCCGCCCAGCTGTGTATCCAGCGCTTTGAAATAGCGCAGCAGCTGTTTATGTGTCTGTCCGTAATAGTAAGGAGGCAGCACCATTACAGCATCAAATCCGTTCTGCCAGGCCGCATCTGCCAGTTGCAGCATGTCCGCAATACAGGTGCTGGAGACATTTGCCACCATGGTCAGGGGCGAGAGTTGACGCGCCTCGCGGATCAGTAACAGGCGCTCCTGCTGCGAGAGCGAGGCAAATTCGCCAATACTGCCCATCAGCAGCAAGGTATCAATGCCTGATTGGCTCAGGCGAGAAAAATGGCGGCCAAGCGCATCAATATCGAGATTATTGTTGCTATCAAAGGGCGTTACTGACGGACACCATACGCCGGGCAATGCGGGTTGTGCAGACATATCAAGCTCCTTGGTTGGAAAATGAAACGTCGTTTTAACTTAATGCTATCTGCACAGGCTAACCAGCTAACGAGGGCAAAAAGGTGAGATATCGCACTTTTCTCTTTCTATAAACGCATGAAAAGCAGGTAGTGTTTAACCCCTCAGCCAAGACAGGAGCATTGCCATGCAAGACTGGAATCCACAGCTGTATCGCCAATTTGAATCAGAGCGAACCCGCCCGGCGCGCGAGCTATTGGAGCGCATTCCGCTCGATGATGTGCGCTTTGCCACCGATCTTGGTTGCGGACCCGGCAACAGCACCGAGCTACTGGCACAAGCCTGGCCGGAGGCGCAGATAACCGGCATTGACAGTTCTGCGGCAATGTTAGAACAGGCGCGCGAACGTCTCCCCAACTGCCATTTCCTGCAGGCCGATATTCGTCGCTGGCAGGCTGAACAGCCGCAGCAGGTTGTCTATGCCAACGCCTCGCTGCAGTGGCTGACCGAGCATCACACCTTGCTGCCGCATCTGGTTGATCAATTGGCCATCGGTGGCGCGCTAGCGATTCAGATGCCGGATAATCTTGAAGAACCATCGCACCGTCTGATGCGTGAAGTGGCGGCGAATGAAAAATGGCAGGCGCTGATTTCGCCACAAGCGGCAGATCGCAAACGTCTGCTAACCACCGATCGCTATTACGATCTGCTGACCGATGCGGGTTGTCAGGTTGATGTCTGGCGCACTACTTATTATCACCCGATGGCAGATGCGCAGGGCATCATTACCTGGTTGCGTGCCACCGGGCTGCGTCCTTTCCTCGCGGGGCTGGATGAAACGCAGCAGGCAGCATTTCTTCATGATTATCATCAGGCCCTCATTCCGGCTTACCCCGCACGCAGTAACGGCCAGGTTTTGTTAGCCTTCCCGCGTCTGTTTATGGTTGCAGTGAAAACAGGTTGAGGTATCTGGAATCCACTGCGCAGAAATGATGGCTGAAGGTTGAAAAGGGCTTTTCAGTGCACCATTTACTGCTAACGTGAAGCGCCACAACGGGAGAAGGCGATGAACGATGAACAGTTACAGCAGCTAAGCCACCGCATTGGCGAACAGCTGAAGAGACGTCAGGCCACGGTGACCGCTGCAGAATCCTGCACCGGCGGCTGGATTGCGAAAGTATTTACTGATATCAGCGGTAGCTCTGCCTGGTTTGAGCGCGGTTTCGTTACTTACAGCAATGAAGCTAAGCAGCAGATGGTCGGCGTACAGGAGACAACGTTGCAGCAGCATGGCGCCGTAAGTGAACAGACGGTGCGTGAGATGGCTACCGGTGCGGCTAAAGCGGCAGCGGCAGAATACGCCATCGCCGTAAGCGGTATTGCCGGTCCTGAAGGTGGCACGCCCGATAAACCGGTGGGCACCGTGTGGTTTGCGATTGTGGGTCCAGAGGGGCGCGTACTAGCGCAGCGCCAGATCTTTGCTGGCGACCGTGATGCGGTACGCCGTCAGTCAGTGGCTTGGGCGCTGCAAACGCTGCTTGATGAATTTCTGATAAATTAAAACTTGATACTGTATGACTATACAGTATAATTAGCTGCAACAGAACGAGCGACATACTTGATGTCGACTCACCCAGCATGATTAGGAGTGGAAATGGCGATCGACGAGAACAAACAGAAGGCTTTAGCTGCCGCACTGGGCCAGATTGAGAAGCAATTTGGTAAAGGCTCCATCATGCGCTTGGGTGAAGACCGCTCAATGGATGTCGAAACCATCTCTACCGGCTCACTGTCACTGGATATCGCGCTGGGCGCGGGTGGCTTGCCGATGGGCCGTATCGTTGAGATTTACGGACCGGAATCTTCGGGTAAAACCACGCTGACGCTGCAGGTCATTGCTTCTGCACAGCGTAAAGGTAAAACCTGTGCCTTTATCGATGCTGAGCACGCACTGGATCCGGTGTACGCGAAAAAACTGGGCGTTGATATCGATAACCTGCTGTGTTCACAGCCGGATACCGGTGAGCAAGCGCTGGAGATTTGTGATGCGCTGGCGCGTTCAGGCGCAGTTGACGTCATCATCGTCGACTCCGTGGCGGCGCTGACGCCGAAAGCGGAAATCGAAGGCGAGATTGGCGATTCGCACATGGGTCTGGCCGCTCGTATGATGAGCCAGGCAATGCGTAAGCTGGCGGGTAACCTGAAGCAGTCCAACACGCTGCTGATCTTCATCAACCAGATTCGTATGAAGATTGGTGTGATGTTCGGTAACCCGGAAACCACAACAGGCGGTAACGCACTGAAATTCTACGCTTCTGTTCGTCTGGATATCCGCCGTATCGGTGCGATTAAAGAGGGCGACGAAGTGGTAGGTAGCGAAACCCGCGTGAAAGTCGTGAAGAACAAAGTTGCGGCACCGTTTAAGCAGGCTGAATTCCAAATCATGTACGGCGAAGGTATCAACACCTTTGGCGAGCTGGTGGATCTTGGCGTGAAGCACAAACTGGTTGAGAAAGCCGGCGCGTGGTACAGCTACAACGGTGAGAAGATTGGTCAGGGTAAAGCTAACTCCACCAACTTCCTTAAAGAGAACCCGGCGATTGCGAATGAAATCGACAAGAAGCTGCGTGACTTACTGCTAAGTGGTGATGCCGCCGCCGCAGACACCGCGAAAATCTCCGCGGATGATCGCGAAGAAGCCAGCGAAACCAACGAAGATTTCTAAAATATTAACGGGAGCAGAAATGCTCCCGTTTTGCTTTTCCCCGCCAGCGCTTTTCCTCTCTGCCTTCTTGCTTTACTCTGCGACCCTGCACGACTGTTAGAACAAGGTTGATCCTATGTCATCATCACCATCTGCGGCACCGGTGCCAACATATTCCCGTTTACTCGACCGCGCTATGCGCATCCTTTCGCAGCGCGACCACAGTCGTGAAGAGCTGAAGCGTAAATTACAGCTCTCTTCCCAACGTGCGGCTTATCTGCAGCAGCAGGAAAATACGCCCATTCCCGACGAGTTACTGGAAAAAGTGCTCGACTGGTGTCAGGAAAGCGGTTGGCTCAACGATGAGCGCTTTACCGAACGCTTTATTCAAAGCCGTGCACGTAAAGGATATGGTCCACAGCGCGTGCGTATGGAATTGCAGCAAAAGGGCATTGGCCGTGAGGAGATCAATCAGGCGCTATTCGATACCGAAGTAGACTGGAGCCAGTGCGCAGCCGATCTTGCCAAACGCAAATTTGGCGAACCCTTACCGCAAACCTGGACTGAGAAAAGCAAGGTACAGCGTTTTTTAATGTCGAAAGGCTTTATGATGGAAGATATTCAGGCTGTTTTCAGAAATAGTGACGACTGAAAGGCGATGTGATTTTACTTCCCACTGAAGAAAATTTATCTTATTCCCACTTTTTGTTCCTCAGTCAGCGGCAGGCCGGATGGATAGGGTTTGCCAGCGAAAGGGAACGTTCGTTAGCGTGATTCCAGGAATTTTATGAGCAAGAGCACTGCTGAGATCCGTCAAGCGTTTCTCGACTTTTTTCATAGCAAGGGACATCAGGTTGTAGCCAGCAGCTCCCTCGTACCGAACAACGACCCGACTTTGCTGTTTACCAATGCCGGGATGGTCCAGTTTAAAGACGTTTTCCTCGGTCAGGATAAGCGCGACTATGCGCGTGCAACGACGTCGCAGCGCTGTGTGCGTGCCGGCGGCAAGCATAACGACCTCGAAAACGTGGGCTACACGGCACGTCACCACACCTTCTTTGAAATGTTGGGCAACTTCAGCTTTGGTGATTACTTCAAGAAAGAAGCGATCGCTTATGCATGGGAACTGCTGACGGGTGAGCAGTGGTTCAAGCTGCCTAAAGAGCGCCTGTGGGTGACCGTCTATGAAACAGACGATGAAGCCTTCGAAATCTGGGCTAACGATATTGGTGTGCCGCGCGAGCGTATTATCCGTATCGGTGACAACAAAGGCAGCGCTTTCGCATCAGATAACTTCTGGCAGATGGGCGACACCGGACCTTGCGGTCCATGTACCGAAATTTTCTTCGATCACGGCGATCATATCTGGGGCGGCCCACCGGGCAGCCCGGAAGAAGATGGCGATCGTTACATCGAGATCTGGAACATCGTCTTCATGCAGTTCAACCGTCAGGCCGACGGCACCATGGAGCCGCTGCCTAAACCGTCAGTGGATACCGGCATGGGTCTGGAGCGTATTGCTGCCGTGTTGCAGCACGTTAACTCCAACTATGAAATCGATCTGTTTGCCAAACTGATCAAATCAGTTGCGCAGGTAACTGGCGCAACCGATCTGGATAACAAGTCGCTGCGCGTTATCGCTGACCATATTCGCTCTTGTGCCTTCCTGATCGCCGATGGCGTAATCCCATCGAATGAAAACCGCGGCTATGTGCTGCGTCGCATTATTCGTCGCGCGGTACGTCACGGCAATATGCTGGGTGCGAAAGAAGCCTTCTTCTACAAGCTGGTTGCGCCACTGATTGAAGTGATGGGAGCTGCAGGCGAAGACCTGAAGCGTCAGCAGAAGCATGTTGAAAACGCGCTTAAAAACGAAGAAGAGCAGTTTGCCAAAACGCTGGAGCGTGGACTCGCGCTGCTGGATGAGGAATTGGCCAAGCTGCAGGGCGATACGCTTGATGGCGAAACGGTGTTCCGTCTGTACGACACCTTCGGTTTCCCGGCGGATTTGACCGCTGACGTGTGCCGTGAGCGCAATCTGAAGATTGATGAAGCGGGTTTTGAAGCCGCGATGGAGCAGCAGCGTCAGCGTGCGCGTGAAGCCAGCGGTTTTGGTGCCGACTATAACAATGTCATTCGCATTGATGCCGCAACCGACTTTAAAGGCTATGACCATCTGGAACTGAATGCGACAGTCGAAGCACTGTTCGTCGACGGTCAGCAAGTTGAGCAGATCAGCGCAGGTCAGGACGCGGTGGTCGTGCTGGACGAAACGCCGTTCTACGGCGAGTCAGGTGGACAGGTTGGCGATACTGGCGTGCTGGCTGGGCAGAATGCTGAATTTAGCGTTCAGGATACACAGAAGTATGGTAAAGCGATTGGTCATATCGGTAAGCTGAGCAACGGTCAGTTACGCGTTGGTGACCGTTTGCATGCGCAGGTTGATGAAACGCGTCGCGCGCGCATCCGTTTGAATCACTCCGCCACGCACTTACTGCATGCAGCACTGCGTCAGGTGTTGGGTGATCACGTAGGACAAAAAGGCTCGCTGGTTAACGATAAATATCTGCGTTTCGACTTCTCTCATTTTGAAGCCATGAAACCGCAGGAAATCCGTCAGGTCGAGGATATTGTTAACGCGCAGATTCGCCGCAACCTTGTCGTTGAGACCGAAATCATGGATCTCGATGATGCAAAACAGAAGGGCGCAATGGCGCTGTTTGGTGAGAAATACGATCAGCGCGTACGTGTGCTGACCATGGGCGATTTCTCTACCGAACTCTGTGGTGGTATTCACGCGCTGCGTACCGGTGATATTGGCCTGTTCCGCATTCAGTCTGAATCGGGCACTGCTGCAGGTGTACGCCGCATTGAAGCCGTAACCGGCGAAGGTGCGTTGGCACAAGTGAATGCGCAAAGCCAACAGTTGCTGGATGTGGCGCAATTGGTGAAAGCCAATAGCAGTAACCTGAATGAGAAAGTGCGCGGCTTAGTTGATCACGTCCGCGCGCTGGAAAAAGAGTTGCAGCAACTGCGCGATCAGCAAGCTGCGCAGGAAAGCGCGTCACTGAGCAGTAAGGCGATTGACGTTAAAGGCACGAAGTTGCTGGTCAGTGAACTGAGCAACGTTGAGCCGAAAATGTTGCGTACCATGGTTGACGATCTGAAGAACCAGTTAACGTCTGCCATTATCGTGCTGGCAACGGTTGATGATGGCAAAGTTTCATTGATTGCTGGCGTGACCAAAGATCTTACTGACCGTGTAAAAGCCGGCGAGCTGATTGGCGAACTGGCCTCTCAGGTTGGTGGTAAAGGCGGTGGTCGCCCAGATATGGCTCAGGCCGGCGGTACAAATCCGCAGGCGCTGGCTGGCGCGCTGGCAGGCGTGCAGGAATGGGTCAGTGACCGACTGTAACGTATAAAATTTCGCATTGTGATAAGCGCCAGAAGCCCGTTTTCTGGCGCTTTTTTAACGCGGTGCACACCAGGTAATGACAAAGTCCGGTTGATGTAGTGTATTTCGGCTAAACTAACTATCAGCAGAATGTATTGGCATGGCGAAGCACAATGGTGTATTTGTCATAGGCATTGTTCAGCGTTATATGATGGATACGGCCGGGAGACCGAACAAGCCCGACTCTTTTAATCTTTCAAGGAGCAAAGAATGCTTATTCTAACTCGTCGAGTTGGTGAAACCCTCATGATTGGCGATGAGGTGACTGTAACGGTGCTGGGTGTAAAAGGTAACCAGGTCCGCATTGGGGTTAACGCGCCTAAAGAAGTTTCGGTACATCGCGAAGAGATCTATCAGCGTATTCAAGCCGAAAAAACTCAAGCCTCGAGTTACTAACGGATTCAGCGCCTCGCTCATGAGCGAGGCGCTACCGGTTTTTCCTCTCCAGCCCCACACATCTTCCGCTTTTCGCTCTCTATTACCAATTCTCTTTAACGCCCATTTCTGTTCTCCAGCAGGCTTTCTTTGTTGATAAATCACTCTTTTTGTCGCTAAAGCATCCGAATTGAGTGTCATTTGTGCAATCAAACAAAAGGCTGGAAATAAATGTTTGACTTATAAGTCCGGGAAAGTAATATGTGCGCCACGCAGTGCCGATGAGCAGAAACAAGTTCAGAAGCACGGTTCGGAAGAACGCGTAAGGTGAGGTGGCCGAGAGGCTGAAGGCGCTCCCCTGCTAAGGGAGTATGCGGTCAAAAGCTGCATCCGGGGTTCGAATCCCCGCCTCACCGCCATTTCCGATGCATCCATAGCTCAGCTGGATAGAGTACTCGGCTACGAACCGAGCGGTCGGAGGTTCGAATCCTCCTGGATGCACCATTCGGAAAGGTGAAGTAAGAGTGAACGAGCAGTTCCTTTCATGGTGAGTTGTTAGCACCCTGCGTTGTACAAGAATTAACTCGATGCATCCATAGCTCAGCTGGATAGAGTACTCGGCTACGAACCGAGCGGTCGGAGGTTCGAATCCTCCTGGATGCACCATTCTTCGTATCATCCTCAGGTTGTTTCAGTTAGTCCATCGTAAGAAAACCTCAATGCATCCATAGCTCAGCTGGATAGAGTACTCGGCTACGAACCGAGCGGTCGGAGGTTCGAATCCTCCTGGATGCACCATTCCTCTTCAAACTTCTCAAAATTTTCTTCAGCAGTAACTCAATGCATCCATAGCTCAGCTGGATAGAGTACTCGGCTACGAACCGAGCGGTCGGAGGTTCGAATCCTCCTGGATGCACCATCTCTTCTTCGATACCTTTCTGTTTTTGACTCTCAGTTTCTGAATCCTGCAGCAATCAAATCAACTTGTAAAAAAATCGCTGAATTTACCGGCGTTTATCCACGGCATTGCACTCTGACCTTTTTCTGAAAACGAAAAAAACTAATGCTTTCAAAGCATTTGCGGTTAAGCGTGCCTGGCGACAACCTGAGCGCATTACGCTAAAGTAATGGCTCATTTTGTGGTGCTCGATGGAGTGACAATGTACGACCAATATGACGCCCTGATTTTCGATATGGACGGCACAATTCTGGATACTGAGCCGACACATCGAAAAGCCTGGCAGCAGGTGCTTGGCCGCTATGGTTTCACCATGGATGAAGAAAAAATGGTGGGCTTCAATGGCGCTCCAACCTGGCAACTGGCGCAGTTCATTCTTGAGCAGAACAATGCAACGCACGATCCGCATCTGCTGGCGGCGGAAAAAACCGCTGCACTGAAAGCGATGTTGCTGGATGACGTGCGTCCGCTGCCGTTGATGGACGTGGTAAAGGCTTATCATGGTCGCCGTCCGATGGCGGTGGGCACCGGCAGTGAACACAGCCTGGCAAAAGCCTTACTCGAAGAGTTAGGTGTTTACCACCTGTTTGATGCGGTGGTCGGAGCGGATGACGTACAGCGTCATAAGCCGCAGCCGGATACCTTTTTACGCTGCGCTGAATTAATGGGTATCGCACCCGAGCGCTGTGTAGTGTTTGAGGATGCTGACTTCGGCGTACAAGCCGCCAAAGCAGCAGGCATGGACGTGGTTGATGTCCGTTTACTGTGAATGAATTTCTGACCTATGGATCGTTATTCGGCAGCAGCTTTCTTAGCGCGACTCTGTTACCGGGAAGCTCGGAAGCGGTGCTGGTTGCACTGCTGATCGCCCAAAAAGGTTCGGTTTATGGATTGTTATTGGCTGCATCAGTGGGAAACACGCTGGGTGGCCTGACCAACATTCTTCTTGGTCGCCTGATGCCGCCAAAAGGGCAAGGGCGATGGCACGACACAGCAATGACGTGGTTACACCGATTAGGACCTGCAGCACTGATTTTTAGCTGGCTGCCGGTAGTGGGCGACTTACTCTGCGTGCTCGCAGGTTGGTTGCGCTTTGCCTGGCTACCTTCAGTGCTGTTCCTCGCCATGGGTAAAACGCTGCGTTATATCGTTATCGCGACCGCCACATTGCAAACAATGCAATGGTGGCATTGATTCGCACAGATTCGAGGCTACGGCTAACATTATGCTGAACAAAAATAAATTATTAACACAGCGGGAGGTTAACGTGATCCCGGACGTATCTAAGGCACTTTCCTGGCTGGAGGCGCATCCTGACGCGTTAAAGGGTATCGGCCGTGGTATTGAGCGCGAATCATTACGCGTAAAACCCGATGGTCACCTGGCAACCACAGGACATCCTGAGTCACTCGGTTCGGCGCTTAAGCATGATTGGATCACCACCGATTTTGCCGAAACGCTGATGGAGTTCATCACGCCAGTTGATCAGAGCATCGATCGCTCACTGGCGTTTCTGCGCGATATTCACCGTCATGTGGCGCGTGAGTTAGGCGAGGAGCGCTTGTGGCCTTTCAGCATGCCGGGCTTCATTGATGACGTTGATAGCATCGAGTTGGCGCAGTATGGCAGCTCGAACATTGGCAAAATGAAAACGCTGTATCGTCAGGGGCTGAAGAATCGCTACAGCGCGCTGATGCAGATTATCTCTGGCGTGCACTACAACTTCTCGTTGCCGCTGTCGTTTTGGCAGGAGTGGGCGGATGTAAAAGATGCCGAAAGCGGTAAAGAGACCATCTCTGCCGGCTATCTGCGTTTGATTCGCAACTACTATCGTTTCGGCTGGGTCATTCCGTATCTGTTCGGTGCATCGCCAGCGATTTGCTCCTCGTTCCTGCAAGGGCGCGAGAGCAATCTGCCGTTTGAAGGTGATGGCAAGGGTACGCTGTGGCTGCCTCACGCCACCTCACTGCGCCTGAGCGACCTTGGTTATACCAACAAATCGCAGAGCGGTTTGGGTATCACTTTTAACTCGCTGGAAGGTTACGTTGCAGCGCTGAAAGCGGCGATTAAAACGCCGTCGGAAGAGTATGCCGCCATGGGCACCAAAGACGCCGATGGCAACTGGCTGCAGTTGAACACCAATGTGCTGCAAATTGAAAACGAGCTGTACGCGCCGATTCGTCCGAAACGCGTTACGCGTTCAGGCGAGGCACCATCCGATGCGCTGTTGCGCGGAGGTATTGAATACATTGAAGTGCGTTCGCTGGACATCAACCCATTCTCCGCGATTGGCGTAGATGCCGATCAGGCGCGCTTCCTCGATCTGTTCCTGATTTGGTGTACGCTGGCTGATGCGCCAGAAATGAGTGCGGATGAGCTGCTGTGTACGCGCAAAAATTGGAATCGCGTGGTGATGGAAGGGCGTAAGCCTGGCCAGGTCATTGCTGTAGGTTGCAGCGAAAAAGAACACACGCTGGTTGAAGTGGGTAAAGCGCTGTTTGCCGATCTGCGTCGCGTGGCGGAAGTGCTCGACAGCAATCACGGCAACACGCAATATCAACAGGTTTGCGATCAACTGATGGCATCTTTCGACGATCCTGAGCTAACCTATTCGGCGCGCATCCTGCATGCGATCAAAGAAAACGGTTTGACCGGCGCGGGCGTGGCATTGGCAGAGCAATATCGTCATCTGCTGTGTGAAGAGTCGTTAGAGATTCTGACTGAAGAAGATTTTAGTCGTCAGGCGCTGGAGTCGGTGCAGGCACAAGAGAAGCTGGAACAGAGCGATACGCTGGATTTCGAAAGCTACCTTGCGGGTCGCGAAGGCTAGAAAAGAAAATGGCCACATCAATGTGGCCAAAATAAACATCTCTGTTGTCAGGGATGATGATAACAAATGCGCGTCTTTCATATATTCAGACGCTGGACGAACAGAAAAGTTTCATCGTTTTAAAAAAAATCTCAAAACAGGAGGTGACGTATGCCACTACTGGATAGTTTTACTGTTGATCACACCATCATGGGCGCACCTGCAGTACGCGTAGCAAAAACCATGAAAACTCCGCATGGCGATACCATCACCGTTTTCGACCTGCGTTTTTGCCGTCCGAATATTGATATTCTGACTGAGCGTGGCATCCATACGCTGGAGCACCTGTTTGCTGGCTTCATGCGTAATCATCTGAATGGTGATGGCGTTGAAATCGTCGACATCTCGCCAATGGGTTGCCGCACCGGCTTCTACATGAGTTTGATTGGTACGCCTGACGAGCAGCGTGTAGCGAAAGCCTGGAAAGGCGCGATGGAAGATGTTCTGAAAGTCAAAGAGCAGGGCCAGATTCCAGAGCTGAACGAATATCAGTGCGGCAGCTATAAACTGCACTCACTGGATGAAGCGCAGCAGATCGCGCGCAATGTGCTGGCGCACGACATCGGCGTGAACCGCAACGAAGATTTGAAGCTGCCAGCGGAAAAGCTGAAAGAGCTGCACATCTAGTTGAGACACCATGAAAAACGCCGCGATTATCGCGGCGTTTTTGTTTACAGGCTTCAGGAGCCGATGGAGGATTTCAGTGCGTGGTGTGGCGTAATGCGCACCTGCTTCACCATGTTGTCCTGCACATCAAGGATATCAATATCGTAGGCGCCAAGTGTGACACGAGTATCGACCAGCGGAATCTCTTCCAGTGCTTCCAGCAGCATGCCGTTAATGGTGCGCGCATCTTCTTCCGGTAACGTCCAGTTAAAGGCTTTGTTGATTTCACGCACATTGGCGCTGCCTTCAATCAATACCGAACCATCATTTTGCGGCATGACTTCTTCGGCCAGCGACGGCGACATGGAGGTGGTGAAATCGCCGACGATCTCTTCCAGAATATCTTCGATCGTCACTAGGCCTTTAACATCGCCATATTCATCAACCACCATGCCGACTTTCTTTTTGTTGCGCTGAAATTTAACCAGCTGCACGTTAAGCGGCGTGCCTTCCGGTACATAGTAAATCTCATCAGCAGCACGCAGCAGGCGATCTTTGTTGAACTCTTTCTTCTCGGTCATCATGCGCCAGGCTTCACGCACGCGCAGCATACCAACGCAGTCATCCAGCGAGTCACGGAACAGGACGATACGCCCATGCGGCGAATGACTCAGCTGGCGCTCAATCGATTTCCAGTCATCATTGACGTTGATGCCGACGATCTCATTGCGCGGCACCATGATGTCATCCACGCTGACTTTCTCCAGATCAAGCACTGACAGCAGCATGTCCTGATTACGCCGCGACATCAGCGAGCGCGACTCATGCACAATGGTGCGCAACTCTTCTTTGCTTAACGCCGAACTGATGGAACCGTCGGTTTTAATGCCCACCATGCGCATCAGAATGCGGATTATGGTATTCAGCAGCCACACCAGCGGCAGCATCACATACTGCAGCGGAGCCAGTAACACGCTACTGGGATAGGCCACTTTTTCTGGATAGAGCGCCGCGACCGTTTTCGGCAGCACCTCGGCAAAAACCAGCACGACAAAAGTCAGAATGCCGGTGGCAATCGCTACGCCAGCATCGCCATACAGGCGCATACCGACAATGGTGCCGAGTGCGGAGGCGAGAATATTAACGAGGTTATTGCCGATTAAAACCAGGCTGATCAGGCGGTCGGGACGACGCAGAAGTTTTTCTACCCGACGCGCGCCGCGATTGCCGCTTTTGGCTTTATGGCGCAGTTTGTAGCGATTAAGCGTCATCATGCCGGTCTCTGAACCGGAGAAATAGGCAGAGACCAGCACCATGATGACCAGCGTAATGATCAGCGTGGTGGTTGAAACGTGTTCCAACACAAAATCCTTAGTGAGAGGTGAGCAGGTGCTGAAGCACGCGGCTGCCGAAGTAGGCCATGGTTAGCAGCAATGCGCCGCCACAGTTAAACCACACGACGCGGCGTCCGCGCCAGCCTTCACGATAGTGTCCCCAAAGCAGAACGATGTAGACAAACCAGGCAATGATGGAGAGAACAGCTTTATCCACATTCTCAGCGCTAAACAGGTTATGCATGAAGAGCAAACCGGTGCACAGCACCAGCGTCAACAGCACAACGCCAATCTGCGTGATGTGGAACATTTTGCGCTCAATGCTGAGCAGCGGCGGCATATCCTGAGTGAAAGCCAGTTTCTTATTTTTCAACTGGTAATCAATCCACGCCAGCTGCAGCGCATACAGTGCCGCGATGATCAGCGTGGCATAGGCAAACAGCGACAGACCGATGTGAACCATCATGCCCGGCGTGGTTTCCAGATGCGTAATAAAGGCATTGGGCACAAAGGTGGCAAAGGCCAGATTAATCAATGCAAAGCTGTAAACAATCGGCAGCAGCAGCCAGCCACGATTGCGCGAGGCGACAATCGTCATGATGGCGCAGATCAGCAGGCTAACCAGCGAGCCGATATTAAGCAGGCTGAGGTTTTGCCCATTATCAACAGCAAAAATGCGCTGCTGCAGAGCAACGGCGTGCGCAATTAGCGCCACGCAGGCAGAAAGCACAGCAAAACGACGCCAGCCACCGTTGCGTTTAAGCAGGCTGGGAATGATCAATGCAAGGCTGAGGGAGTAGGCGAACAGCGCCACGATCGCGAAAACGAACATAGATCCTTTCAGGTATCGGTCAGATAAGGAAAAAAGCAGTATAGCGCCAGCGGCAGCAGGCTCCAAACGATCTGACGGTCAATTGCAGAGATCGCTTCGTCTTCGTGTTATAATCCGCCGCATTGTGTCGCCTATGGCGGCCTCGCTACGGTTCTAAGTGAGAGAGCATGTTTGATAATTTAACCGATCGTTTGTCGCAAACCCTGCGCAATATCAGCGGCCGCGGAAGGCTGACTGAAGACAACATCAAAGACACGCTGCGTGAAGTCCGCATGGCGCTGCTGGAAGCCGACGTTGCGCTGCCGGTAGTGCGTGAATTTATTAATCGCGTGAAAGAAGCCGCCGTTGGCCACGATGTGAACAAAAGCCTGACGCCAGGCCAGGAGTTCATCAAAATCGTGCGCAACGAACTGGTTGCGGCGATGGGCGCTGAAAATAATGCGCTCAATCTGAATGCTCAGCCGCCAGCCGTGGTGCTGATGGCAGGTTTGCAAGGTGCTGGTAAAACCACTAGCGTGGCGAAACTGGGTAAATTCTTGCGCGAGAAGCATAAGAAAAAAGTGCTGGTAGTTTCTGCTGACGTTTATCGCCCTGCGGCGATCAAACAGCTGGAAACCCTGGCTGGCCAGGTCGGCGTGGATTTCTGTCCGTCCGATCTGAGTCAAAAGCCGGTCGATATTGTTCAGAACGCGCTAAAACAAGCCAAAGTGCAATTCTACGATGTGCTGCTGGTGGATACCGCCGGTCGTTTACACGTCGATGAAGCGATGATGGACGAAATCAAACAGGTACACGCCGCGATAAATCCGGTGGAAACCCTGTTTGTGGTCGATGCCATGACCGGTCAGGATGCCGCCAATACCGCGAAAGCCTTCAACGAAGCGCTGCCGCTGACCGGTGTGATCCTGACTAAAGTCGATGGTGATGCGCGCGGTGGTGCGGCGCTGTCGATTCGTCACATTACCGGCAAGCCAATCAAATTTATGGGGATGGGCGAGAAGACCGAAGCGCTGGAAGCTTTCTATCCAGAGCGTATCGCGTCGCGCATTCTCGGCATGGGCGATGTTCTGTCGCTGATCGAAGATATCGAGAGCAAAGTTGACCGCGATCAGGCGGAGAAACTGGCGAAGAAACTGAAAACCGGCGACGGTTTTGATCTCAACGACTTCCTTGAGCAGTTGAAGCAGATGCGTAACATGGGCGGCATGGCGAGCCTGATGGGCAAACTGCCGGGCATGGGGCAACTGCCTGACAACGTGAAATCGCAGATGGATGATAAAGTGCTGGTCCGCATGGAAGCCATCATCAATTCGATGACGCGTAAAGAGCGTGAGAAGCCAGAAATTATCAAGGGGTCGCGCAAACGTCGTATTGCGTTGGGCTCTGGCATGCAGGTGCAAGATGTCAACCGACTGCTGAAACAGTTCGATGATATGCAGCGCATGATGAAGAAAATGAAGAAAGGCGGCATGGCCAAAATGATGCGTGGCATGAAAGGTATGATGCCGCCTGGATTCCCTGGTCGCTAAGGCGGCCGTCATAAAGCCGGAAATTTGGCACGCTTAGGTTGCTTTTTGCGCCAAAATGAGTAAAATTTTCGGGCTTTTTATATCGCGCTCGGGCCCCGTTCCTCGATGGGGCCCGAGCGCTTTATTAACTAATGAGGATGTTATGGTAACAATTCGTTTGGCACGTCACGGCGCTAAAAAGCGTCCGTTCTATCAGGTCGTCGTCACTGACAGCCGCAATGCTCGTAACGGTCGTTTCATCGAGCGCGTAGGTTTCTTCAACCCGATCGCTTCTGGTCAGGCTGAAGGTCTGCGTCTGGATCTGGACCGTATTGAGCACTGGGTTGGCCAGGGCGCAACGCTTTCTGATCGCGTTAACGCGCTGATCAAAGAAGCAAAGAAAGCAGCTTAATCTGTCACGGTGGTGAGCATGAGCATTAAACCTGCCGGGCAGCCTCCCGTTAACCCGATTGTATTGGGAAAAATGGGCGCGGCTTACGGAATTCGGGGTTGGCTCAAAGTGTTTTCCTCCACTGAAGACGCTGAAAGCATCTTCGACTACCAACCTTGGTTCATCCAGCGCGCCGGTAAATGGCAGCAGGTCGAACTCGAGGGCTGGAAGCACCACAATCAGGACCTGATCATCAAAGTCAAAGGCATTGACGATCGGGACGCTGCGGCACAGTTGACCAATTGCGAAATTACGGTCGACTCCACGCAGCTGCCAGCGCTAGAAGCAGGCGATTACTACTGGAAAGACCTTATGGGAATGAAAGTAGTGAACCTCGAAGGCTACGAGATGGGCAAAGTCATTGATTTGATGGAAACCGGATCGAACGACGTTCTCGTCGTTAAGGCAAACCTGAAGGATGCATTCGGTGCGCAAGAGCGGTTAATCCCGTTTCTTGATGAACAGGTTATCAAGAAAGTCGATCTCTCTACTGGCCTTATTGAAGTAGATTGGGATCCTGGTTTTTGATCTCCGGACAATCCGGTAACGTAACGGCGAACGCGATGTGGATTGGTGTTATTAGCCTGTTTCCAGAGATGTTTCGCGCTATTACCGAGTACGGGGTAACTGGCCGGGCAGTAAAAAATGGCCTGCTCGACATTCAAAGCTGGAGTCCTCGTGACTTCACGCATGACCGGCACCGTACCGTGGACGATCGTCCTTACGGCGGCGGACCGGGAATGTTGATGATGGTGCAACCCTTACGGGACGCCATCTCCGCAGCGAAAGCAGCGGCGGGAGAAGGTGCTAAGGTGATTTATCTTTCACCTCAGGGACGCAAACTGGACCAACAGGGCGTTTGCGAACTGGCGACCCATCAGAAGTTGATTCTGGTGTGTGGTCGCTATGAAGGGATAGATGAGCGCGTGATTCACACTGAGATTGATGAAGAATGGTCAATCGGTGATTACGTGCTCAGTGGCGGTGAGCTGCCAGCCATGACGTTGATTGACTCGGTCGCGCGGTTTATTCCCGGCGTACTGGGAAAACAGGCGTCAGCCGATGAGGATTCGTTCTCGGATGGTTTGCTGGATTGCCCGCACTACACCCGACCTGAAGTGTTAGAAGGGATGGAAGTTCCGCCAGTTTTACTGTCGGGCAACCATGCCGATATTCGCCGCTGGCGCCTGAAACAGTCGTTAGGCCGTACCTGGCTAAGAAGACCTGAACTTCTGGAAAACCTGGCTCTGACTGAAGAGCAAGCACGGTTGCTAAATGAGTTCCAGCGTGAACATCAGCAGCAACAAAACGATGAGGCGGGAGAGTAATCTTCCCTCACTATCAGTTTACCCAGGATAAGAGATTTAATTATGAGCAACATTATCAAGCAACTTGAACAAGAGCAGATGAAGCAGGACGTACCTTCATTCCGTCCGGGTGATTCCGTGGAAGTGAAAGTATGGGTCGTAGAAGGTTCTAAGAAGCGTCTGCAGGCATTCGAGGGCGTGGTTATCGCTATTCGTAACCGCGGTCTGCATTCTGCATTCACTGTTCGTAAGATTTCTAACGGCGAAGGTGTTGAGCGTGTCTTCCAGACTCACTCTCCAGTAATTGACAGCATTGCTGTTAAACGTCGTGGTGCTGTGCGTAAAGCCAAACTGTATTACCTGCGTGAGCGTACCGGTAAGTCAGCTCGTATCAAAGAGCGTCTTGGCGCGTAAGCGACTTCTCAAAGTTAATAGCAAACAAGGGGTTGGCCATTTGGCCAGCCCCTTTTTTTATGGGCGTATAAGGGCGCAGGATCATCCCTAAGATGGAAAGTGTATGTTTCCTGAAAACAATGAAAATCAAAATGTTATACCAAACTTTTAGTTGAGAGCATCATCAGAACATAATCAGGTGTAACCTTTAGTTTACAGTGCCATCCTTTCACTATTTATGTTATTAGTATGATTCTAATGAATATTTAGATTTTTTCTGTGTTTTTTATTTGATGTGGTAATAAATGTGTACATAGGTGGATTGCAACCTGTACAGGGTGTGATAAAGTAAGCGCCATCCTCAGTGAGGATCCCAAACCGCATAAACGAGTAAAAAGGATCGCAATCATGCAAAAAGACGCGCTGAACAATGTGCATATCGCCGACGAACAAATTTTGATTACCCCGCAAGAGCTGAAAGCCAAATTCCCGCTCACTGCGGCGCAGGAAGCGCAAATTGCGTCTTCTCGCCAAACCATTGCCGACATTATTGCGGGCCGCGATCCGCGTCTGTTGGTGGTTTGTGGTCCTTGTTCGATTCACGATACTGAAGCCGCACTTGCCTATGCCCGTCAGTTGCAATCTCTCTCTGCACAGTTGAAGGATCAGCTGTACATCGTTATGCGCGTTTATTTTGAAAAACCTCGAACCACCGTCGGCTGGAAGGGGTTAATCAACGATCCTTACATGAACAACTCATTTGATATGGAAGCTGGCCTGCATATCGCGCGTCAGCTGCTGGTTAATCTCGTGGAGATGGGTTTACCGCTGGCGACCGAAGCGCTGGATCCGAATAGCCCGCAATATCTTGGCGATCTGTTTAGCTGGTCAGCGATTGGTGCGCGTACCACCGAATCACAAACCCACCGTGAAATGGCTTCAGGCCTTTCTATGCCGGTGGGTTTTAAAAACGGTACGGATGGCAGCCTTGGCACCGCGATTAACGCCATGCGCGCCGCCGCAATGCCGCACCGTTTTGTTGGCATCAATCAGGCCGGCCAGGTTTGCTTGCTGCAAACGCAGGGCAACCCAGATGGACATGTGATTCTGCGCGGCGGTAAAGCACCAAACTACGGTCCAGAAGATGTCGCTCAGTGTGAAAAAGAGATGCTGAAAGCGGGACTGCGTCCGGCCTTAATGATAGATTGCAGCCATGGTAATTCTAATAAAGACTATCGTCGCCAGCCTGGCGTAGCCGAATCGGCTATTGCGCAGATTAAAGATGGAAACCGTTCCATCATTGGCCTGATGTTGGAAAGCAACATTCATGAAGGCAACCAGTCTTCTGAACAGCCACGTAGCGAAATGAAATACGGTGTGTCCGTCACTGATGCCTGCATCAACTGGGAAACCACTGAAACATTGCTGCGTGAAATCCATCAGGATCTGCAGGGAGTGCTGTCGGCGCGTCTGTCACACGAGGTGTAATGAGTCATGGTGGCTGAACTGACCGCGCTACGCGATCAAATCGATGAAGTAGATAAAGCACTGCTTGGGTTACTGGCAAAACGACTGGAGCTGGTAGCCGAAGTAGGGGAAGTTAAAAGCCGCTACGGTTTGCCGATCTATGTTCCTGAGCGTGAGGCCAGCATGCTGGCTTCACGCCGCCAGGAAGCTGAAGCGCTCGGCGTGTCGCCGGACTTGATTGAAGATGTATTGCGTCGTTTGATGCGTGAATCCTATGCACATGAAAATGACAAAGGCTTCAAAACGCTGTGTCCGACGTTGCGTCCGGTGGTGATTGTAGGTGGCCGCGGCCAGATGGGGCGTCTTTTTGAAAAGATGCTGACGCTTTCTGGCTATCAGGTCCGCATTCTGGATAAAGGCGATTGGGAACGCTCTGACGAGCTGCTGAAAGATGCGGGCATGGTGATCATCAGTGTGCCAATTCATCTGACCGAGCAAATCATCGGTGAGCTGCCGAAATTGCCAGAAGACTGCATTCTGGTCGATCTGGCTTCGGTGAAGAATCGCCCACTACAGGCGATGCTGGCCGCGCACACCGGACCGGTTCTGGGCTTGCATCCGATGTTTGGCCCGGACAGCGGCAGCCTGGCAAAGCAGGTTGTGGTTTGGTGTGATGGCCGTCAGCCGGAAGCTTATCAGTGGTTTCTTGAGCAGATTCAGGTTTGGGGCGCGCGGCTGCATCGTATCAGTGCCGTTGAGCACGACCAGAATATGGCGTTTATTCAGGCACTGCGTCACTTTGCGACTTTCGCTTACGGCCTGCATCTGGCGGAAGAGAACGTTAATCTGGATCAGCTGCTGGCGCTATCTTCACCGATATACCGCCTTGAACTGGCAATGGTTGGACGTCTGTTTGCGCAGGATCCACAGCTTTACGCGGACATCATCATGTCCTCGGAGAGCAATCTGGCGCTGATTAAACGTTATTACCAGCGATTTGGCGATGCGATCAAACTGCTCGAGCAGGGCGATAAGCAAGCCTTTATCGATAGCTTTGAGCGCGTCGAACACTGGTTTGGTGATTACGCGAAACGCTTCCTGGTCGAAAGCAGAAGCATGCTGCGATCGGCGAACGATAGCCGGCAGTAAAAACAAAAGGCATCCTCACGGATGCCTTTTTGCTTAGAGACGCGGCTCAACCGGCACCACATTCTCGCCTGGATAGCAGCCAAGAACTTTTAATGAACGGGTTAAGCCGCTCAACTCGGTTAACGCCAGCTGCATATTTTCTGACTGCAGATTGCCCTGCACATCAATATAAAACATCTCTTCCCACGGATTGCCGTTGATGGGACGGTTTTCCAGTTTGCTCATGATGAGGCCGTGGTTACGTAATACCATCAGCGCTTCAACCAATGCCCCTGCTTGTTGACCCGTTGCCATGATCAATGTTGTTTTCGCTGGAACCTGACCCGAAACTTCAATCGCTTTACGTGCCAGCACGATGAAGCGCGTGTGGTTCTGCTGTTGATTGGCCAGATTGCGCTCCAGCACCTGCAATCCATACAGCTCACCGCCCGCTTCGCTACCCAATGCGGCAACCTTTGGTGAATTCATCGCTGCCACTTTCTCCATCGCTGCAGCGGTGCTTTCGGTGTATTCGATTTTCCACTGCGGGAAACGATTAATGAACTGGCTGCACTGCTGGAATGGCTGTGGATGGCTATATACCGTTTCGATCTGCTGCAAATCGGTGCTGCCGTTGACCAGCACACAGTGCTCAATTGGAATGGTCAGTTCACCCACAATCGATAGCGTGGTTTGCTGAAGCAGATCGTAAACGTCGTTGATCGAACCAGAGCTGGTATTTTCAATCGGCATCACCGCGTAGTCCGCTTGTCCACTTTCCACCTGATGGATGATGTCATGGAATTTCAGGCAGCCGATCTCAACCATTGAATCAAAATGTCGGGTGGCGTATTTGCGCGCCGCAAGATGTGAGTAGGAACCTTTCGGACCGAGGAATGCAATGCGCGGTGCGTGAGCATGTGGATGGTTGAGATTCTTTTGCAACAAGGCTTGCTGAGTTAGAACTGAATCTTCAATCACCAACTGAAACAGGCGAGTGATGTAATGCGCATCAAGCTGATGCTTTTTACCCAGTGAAATTAAGTTTTCCAGCAGAGCGCGCTCACGCTCAACATCGCGGATAGGGCGATGCGTTGCCAGTTTAGCCTGCGCAACTTCAACGGCCAGTATGCGACGCTCTGACAAAAGCGCTAAGAGTTTTTCATCAACGGCGCTGATTTTATCGCGTAATGCCAGCAGCGGATTTTCGGGATTCATAGGGCTCACCTGTAAAATGTCCAATAAAAAAGCCTCCCATTTGGGAGGCTTTGTTGTTCGTCTTCGCATTCATTTTCACATGACGAATCGCCTCCCAATCAGGGGAAGGTAAAAAAGAATGCGAAGAAGAACGGCAGATGTTTCATGGTTGTTTCCATAAATGAAGTGGCTTGAGAGTAACCGCAGTGATTTAAAGCTGTCAATAAAAAACGCGCCCGGAGGCGCGTTACTAAAGATGTTTGCTTATTCCGTAGGAAGAAAATCTTTCACACTGCTGTTGGCGCGACGGGCTTCGGGTTTGTGTTGCGCTTTATTGAGTTGTCGCTCCAGCTTGGCAATCAAGTCATTGATGGCCGTATACATATCATCATGTTTCGCGCTGGCAACCAGCGTTCCGTTAGGCGTATTTATGGTGGCATCAGCCACAAACTCCTTCGGCTCTTTCGATAACACAATGTGAGGGTTTATCAGATGTGTTTGCCATTTTTCCAGCTTGGCGAGACGCTCTTCAACGTGGTTACGGATGGCCTCTGTGATTTCCATTTGTTTGCTGGTAATGTTCAGAATCATAGTTAAACCTCTCTGTCATTTCCGTGTGGGTAGGTCCAGCATACCGCGGAAATTAAGAAAATGTGTGATCTAAATCACATTGAAATGTCACTTTTTGTCAATGCCGCTTAATTGTGAGAAAGGCCGGGAAAGTGGCGGGAAATACTTGAAGACGACTGGGGAAGGGCGCATGATTGACTGGATAACTGCAGCGATAAATCTGTAAAACTGCTGAATTATCCACAAAGTGACATAAAAAAAGCAGCCTCATGGGCTGCTTTTTTGTGGGTGTAATAATCAGGACTGATTATTTGCCGCAATGATTTTTGCCACTTTGTCGGCTTCAGCCGTCAACTGCAGCTGGCGGTAAGCATTCTCCATCAACGGCAACGCTTCATGGGTCGCCTCAGTATCCGGATAATCCTTCATCATTGTTTCCACGCGGTTAACAACAGCGACATAGGCACCGCGCTTGGTATAGAATTGCGCCACCGAGAGTTCATACTTCGCCAGGCGCTCTTTCAGGAATGCCAAACGTTTCTGCGCATCCGCAGCATATTGGCTGTTTGGATAACCGCGCAGTAATTGCGAGAAGTCACGGAAAGCATCACGAGCGTGCGTCGGATCACGATCGGAACGATCGATACCGAAGAAGCCCTGCAGTGCAGAATCATCCAGCGCCATATCCGTCAGACCTTTCATATAGATGACATAGTCGATATTCGGATGGGTTGGATTCAGACGCATAAAGCGAGAAATAGCGGCTTGCGCCAGTGGCAGATCGGCATTTTTGTAATACGCGTAGATCAAATCCAGCTGTACTTGCTGCGAGTAAGGACCAAACGGATAGCGGTTATCCAGTGCTTCCAGTTGCTTAATCGCCGCTTTAAAGTTACCGTCCTGCAGCTTTTGCTGGGCCGTGGCGTAAATTTCAGACGGCGGGCTGTCCGGGACTGGATCTGATGAGCCAGAACAACCCACAAGCGCCAGGCTCAGGCTCAGTGTGGCAGCAGCCACCAGATGTTTCATACGCGTCATGACGAAATGATTATCCTCAAAGTGTTGTAGCAGAAGCTGTCCGTATAGCTCCCAGTTATGACCAGGTACGATAGCACATTATATTAAACGGCATCGCCGTGAAAACCCAACGTTAACGAAGAAGCTGTATATGGCACAACAAGTTCAACTCACCGCAACGGTGTCCGAAGCACAGCTTGGACAACGCTTAGATCAGACTTTGGCAGAATTGTTCCCTGATTATTCACGTTCTCGCATAAAAGAATGGATTCTTGAGCGCCGAGTCAGCGTCAACGGCACTATCATCGATAAACCAAAAGAAAAAGTTTTTGGCGGTGAGCATGTCTCGATTGATGCTGAGATCGAAGAAGAGCAACGCTGGGAAGCGCAAAACATCCCACTGAATATCGTCTATGAAGATGACGACATTCTGGTCATCAACAAACCTCGCGGTTTGGTGGTACATCCCGGCGCCGGTAATCCTGATGGCACAGTGCTTAACGCACTGCTTTATCACTATCCACCGATCGCTGACGTACCTCGTGCAGGTATTGTTCATCGTCTGGATAAAGATACCACCGGTTTGATGGTGGTCGCGAAAACAGTTCCTGCGCAAACGCACCTGGTTGAAACGCTGCAGCTGCGCGAAATCACGCGTGAATATGAAGCGGTGGCTATTGGCACCATGACTGCGGGCGGTACGGTGGATCAGCCCATGGCGCGCCACTCAACCAAACGTACGCACATGGCGGTGCACCCGATGGGTAAACCGGCAACCACGCACTATCGCATCATGGAGCATTTTCGTGCCCATACGCGTTTGCGTTTGCGTCTCGAAACCGGTCGTACCCATCAGATTCGTGTGCATATGGCGCATATCAACCATCCGCTGGTGGGCGATCCGCTGTACGGTGGCCGTCCACGTCCGCCAAAAGGGGCATCTGAAGCTTTCATCACTACGCTACGGGGTTTTGATCGCCAGGCGCTGCATGCCACGATGTTACGTCTCTATCACCCAATCACCGGTATTGAGATGGAATGGCACGCGCCGTTGCCGCAGGATATGGTCGATTTAATTGATGCGCTGAAAGCCGATACCCTTGAATTCCGCGATCAGATGGATTGGCTATGAGTGAATGGATCATCCCGGATTGGCCTGCGCCGCAGCATGTTCGGGCATGTTCCACCACGCGTTACGGCGGCGTCAGCGCTGCTCCATGGGATTCGTTGAATCTTGGTGGGCATGTTGGCGACGCTGAGGCGCATGTTGCTCAGAATCGTCAACGCCTGGTTGAACAACTGACGTTACCTGCAATGCCGCAATGGCTGGATCAGATCCATGGTCAAGTGGTTGCGCGTTTACCCGCCAGCGATCCGCTGCCGCGCGCTGATGCCGCAATCACGCGTGAAAGCGGGGTGGTTTGCGCAGTGATGACGGCGGATTGTTTGCCGGTGCTGTTCTGCAGCAAGGATGGCAGTGAAGTCGCGGCAGCACATGCCGGTTGGCGTGGACTCTGTAATGGCGTGCTGGAACAGACGTTGTCACAGTTTCACTGCGCGCCAAATGACATTCATGCATGGCTTGGTCCGGCAATTGGGCCGCTGGCATTTGAAGTTGGCTCGGAAGTCAGAACGGCATTTATGGCCCATGATTCACAAGCGGAAGAGGCTTTCCGCCCGGCGGGTAACCAATACTTCGCCGATATTTGGCTGCTGGCGCGTCAGCGTCTGCAGGCCGCCGGCGTGCATTCCATCAGCGGTTCAACGCGATGTACCTTCCATGAGCGCGATGATTTTTTCTCCTACCGACGCGACGGAATCACCGGGCGTATGGCAACTTTGATTTGGCTGAGATAACCTTACGCCACAAGACGGTCCAGTTAGCGTATTTTTTGCTCACAACTCAGGTCATTAACCTTGAAAAATTTGAGGGATGACCTCATTTAATCTCCAGTAGCATTTTGACCTGTAATGGGAGGAATTATGCGTCTGGATCGTCTTACTAATAAATTTCAACTGGCACTTGCCGATGCACAGTCCCTTGCTCTGGGACATGACAATCAATTCATTGAACCCCTTCATTTGATGAGCGCATTGCTCAACCAGGAAGGCGGATCGGTGCGTCCGTTGCTCAGCGCAGCGGGTGCCGACGTGGCTGGCCTGCGTACCAGCATTGAACAAGCGATTAATCGACTACCTCAGGTTGAAGGCACGGACGGCGATGTGCAGCCATCCGCCGATCTGATTCGGGTACTCAATCTGTGCGACAAGCTGGCGCAAAAGCGCGGCGACAACTTTATATCATCTGAATTATTTGTATTGGCGGCCCTCGATTCACGTGGTTCGCTGGCTGATCTTTTGAAATCAGCTGGCGCGACTCCGGAAAAACTCTCTGCGGCCATCGAGCAAATACGGGGAGGAGACAGCGTGAACGATCAAGGGGCTGAAGATCAGCGTCAGGCATTAAAAAAATACACCATCGACCTTACAGAGCGTGCCGAACTCGGCAAGCTGGATCCGGTTATTGGTCGTGATGAAGAAATCCGCCGCACCATTCAGGTGTTGCAGCGTCGTACCAAAAATAACCCGGTGCTGATTGGTGAACCCGGCGTCGGTAAAACGGCTATCGCCGAAGGTTTAGCGCAGCGCATCATCAATGGCGAAGTACCGGAAGGGCTGAAAGGCCGTCGCGTGCTGGCTCTGGATATGGGTTCGCTGGTGGCGGGCGCCAAATATCGCGGTGAATTTGAAGAGCGCCTCAAAGGCGTGCTTAGCGATTTGGCGAAGCAGGAAGGCAACGTCATTCTGTTTATCGACGAACTGCATACCATGGTGGGCGCAGGTAAAGCCGATGGCGCCATGGATGCCGGCAACATGCTGAAACCCGCATTAGCGCGCGGTGAGTTGCACTGTGTCGGCGCAACTACGTTGAATGAGTATCGTCAGTTCATTGAGAAAGATGCGGCGCTGGAACGTCGTTTCCAGAAAGTCTTTGTTGCTGAGCCGAGTGTCGAAGATACCATTGCCATTCTGCGCGGACTGAAAGAACGCTATGAGCTGCACCATCACGTGCAGATCACCGATCCGGCGATTGTGGCTGCGGCGACGTTGTCGCATCGTTACATCTCCGATCGTCAGCTGCCGGATAAGGCCATCGACCTGATAGACGAAGCGGCCTCAAGCATTCGCTTACAGATGGATTCGAAGCCTGAGCCCCTTGATCGCCTTGAGCGACGCATCATCCAGTTGAAACTTGAGCAGCAGGCGCTGAAGAAAGAGTCTGATGACGCCAGCGTGAAGCGTCTGGAAATGCTGGAAAGTGAACTTGACCAGAAAGAGCGTGAATATGCTGAGCTGGAAGAGGAGTGGAAAGCGGAAAAAGCCTCATTAACCGGCACGCAAAACATTAAAGCCGAGCTGGAGCAAGCGCGCCTGACGATGGAGCAAGCGCGTCGCGTTGGCGACTTGGGTCAAATGTCTGAGCTGCAGTACGGTAAAATTCCGGAGCTGGAGAAACAGTTAGCCATCGCTACGCAGTCTGAAGGTAAAACCATGAAGCTGTTACGTAATCGCGTAACGGATGTGGAGATTGCCGATGTACTGGCGCGTTGGACCGGAATTCCTGTCGCACGCATGATGGAAGGCGAGCGCGACAAGTTGCTGCGTATGGAGCAGGATTTGCATTCACGCGTCATCGGCCAGAACGAAGCGGTAGAAGCGGTTTCGAATGCGATTCGTCGTAGTCGTGCCGGCTTGTCCGATCCGAATCGTCCAATTGGTTCCTTCCTGTTCCTCGGACCAACGGGGGTAGGGAAAACCGAGTTGTGTAAAGCGCTGGCTAGCTTCCTGTTCGGTAGCGATGACGCGATGGTGCGTATTGATATGTCCGAGTTTATGGAAAAACACTCGGTGTCGCGGCTGGTGGGTGCACCTCCGGGATATGTCGGCTATGAAGAGGGCGGTTATCTGACCGAAGCGGTACGTCGTCGGCCTTATTCGGTGATTCTGCTGGATGAAGTGGAGAAGGCGCATCCTGATGTGTTCAACATTCTGTTGCAGGTGCTGGATGATGGTCGCTTAACCGACGGACAGGGCCGTACGGTCGATTTCCGCAATACCGTGGTGATCATGACCTCGAACCTTGGCTCCGATCTTATTCAGGAACGTTTCGGTTCTCTGGATTATGCGGAGATGAAACAGGTGGTGATGACGGTTGTGGGGCAGCATTTCCGCCCAGAGTTTATCAACCGTATCGATGACATGGTGGTGTTCCACCCATTGGGCGAAAAACACATTGCTTCAATTGCGCAGATTCAGCTGCAACGTTTGTATAAACGTCTTGAGGAGCGTGGCTATCAGCTGCATATCTCCGATGAGGCGCTCAAACTGCTCGGCGAGAATGGCTACGACCCGGTGTATGGTGCGCGTCCATTGAAACGTGCTATTCAGCAGCAGATTGAAAACCCGCTGGCTCAGCAGATTCTTTCTGGTGCCCTGGTTCCGGGAAAAACCATCGAAATGGATGTAAAAGACGATGTGATTGTTGCTCATCAGTAATCACTTCTGATTAAAACGGGCCTGCAGGCCCGTTTTTTTTGGCCTTTTTGCAAGAATTAGCTGCTTTTTGCAACGTATAGCCTGGAAAGTGAGCGGTCGCGCGAAAACTTCAAATTTGCACTTGTCAGCTCCAAATAACTCCCTATAATGCGCCACCACTGAGACGGCAAAGCGGCAACGCAGACGGCTCGGCAGGGAGTGAAGAAATTCATCCCGCCGGATGAAAGCGCTGAAAAAAGTGTTTGACTCCGAAGGAGAGTAGCGTAGTATACGCCACCTCGCGAC